>NZ_JBAHYJ020000071.1:0-45423 GCF_036697665.2 Scytonema sp. PRP1
TCACCTGATCACCTTGCCTACTTGAACTATATTTAGTACAAATATACTATAATAGAAATGCCACCTTACAGCGGTTTTCTGTAGGGTGTCTCATCATAAGAATCAGCGTTGTAAGCAAGAAGCTGACATACCTTTTTTGCATGGCATTTTGCGTGTTTCCCCTCAGATTTTAAGGTTTGTAAGAAGGTTTTCTTGCCGAGGGTGACGCAACAAAAAACCATGAATTAACATGATGGTTAAACTTAATTAAACTAGGTGTAAATATGGCAAGAAAAGCTAGGAAAAATAACGTTGTCCAGTCGGAAAATATCAACCGTAAATTTACTAATAATACTAGAACAAAATTCACCCTTTATAACTTTGCTGGTAAAGAAAAAGCTTACTATTTAGTAGATAGAGTAAATTTAGAAATAAAGCCGGGTGATATTTCACAAAAAGCAGTAGCACATAGTATTATTATCATCGACCGTTCTGGCTCAATGTCTTGTGATATCCAGGCATTGAAAGAAACTTTAATTAAGCTTTTAACTCTTGATGAATACATCAACTACCAGCTCGTCATCACTTTAATATCCTATTCTTCTAAAGGCGATGTAACGTGTCACTTCCAGCGAATTCCCATTCAAGAAGTGATGAAACCAAGTTCTCCCTACGTAGAAGAAATTAAACGAATTCAGGCTACTTATCTAACTTGCATATCTCAAGCAATGCAGATGGCAAAATCTCTGATTCAAGACGGAGAACTTACTGCCATAACTTTGCACAGCGACGGCTATGCAAATGATACCAGCCCTAGGGCAGAAGCAAAAGCTTTAAAGGCGATTTGTGAAGAACTTAAAAGCATGAATGTTTTTGTCAACACCATCGCTTATTCTAACGCTTCTGACTTTAAGCTGCTTTCCAAAATTGCCCTGTCTCTGGTTTGTGCATTCAAGCTGGCGATGTGAGAGAAGTTTATGATGCTATTTACAGCACGGCAAAATTGTTAGGTGGTTCAGTCGCACCAGCAATAGAAGAACCTTTAGCTGCTGATTATACCTATCAAATTTTACTTTCAACAAGTGCGAAGAAAATTAATGGTACAGCAGGAACATTAAAAATCTTTGGCTTGAAGCCAGATGATGAATTTATCATTTACAAGTATAAGCAGATTACTAAAGAAGCTTATGAGCAATTAAATGTACCTGTAGCTCAAAATGATGAGTCTGTGTATGCATTTGCCAAAGCAAATTTGGTAGAAGGAAATTTGAATACTGCCAAGTATGCTATTGCGAGTACCTTTGATGCCACTTTAACAGAAAGACACGCCAAAGCGCTGACAAATGAGCAAGTCGCAGATTTTGCACAAGACATTGACATTGCACTGTTCTATCCGAATATCTTGCGAGAGCATGAAATTCTAGATAAAGTGAAGGTGAACGAGAGGATTTCTCTGCTAGAACTCATCAAAATCTTGGAAGAACATAACAATAGCATCATTGTTAACATCGAGCACTTGCAGGATAATTATCAAAGAAAAGGAATCAAAAGAGTTAAAGGTTGCAGGGATAAAAATGGCAACTTGATTCAACCTTGGCTAAAAAGTGAATATATAGATAAAGCTGGCTATGTTGGCATGGGTTCGTTTGAGATTAACCACAACACCGCCACTATCAATATGCTTATCACCCGTAAAGTGAGACTTGTCAAAGCTGAGGACAAAACCCGAATTATTGAGGTTGCTGGTTTGCTGATGAATGACTTGGCTACCTTTAATAATTACACCATTGTTAGTGATGGCGAAGTCAATGTGAAGTCACTCAAAGTCAAAATCAGCAGTAAAAAAGCCTTTGATGTACTTAAAGCAAAAGGTGTCTTGGAAAAAGATGGTTCGCCAGCAGAGGAATTTGACTTCCGCAGTGAATATACTATCAAGCTAGAACATTTACCTCTTGTGCCTTTTGATGAACAGTACAGTAGCATTGATGGTTTGTTTTATGAGTTAGCAGAAATCAAGGTTCTCTCTAGTATTATTTCTGCTCATCTGAAAGAAGAGTCAGATATCTTCTTACCAGAACAGTTGGAAGAGTTGAAGAAGCATTATATCTCAAAAAACCTTTACATCAACTTCCCAACAACCAACGAATACGACGACATAAAGGAAGCGTTAATCAACGGTACTCTTGATTCAAGAGTCAGCTATAAAATTGACATTGGCAGCAAAGATATACTTAACCTTAGTAAACTGCATACAGCTAATAAATTCCTTGACAGGATGTATCAGCTTTATGACAAAGAAACTGGGGAAATTTTCCAGAAACCTTCTTTTGATCTGGCGTTAAATGAAAATATTGCCTTTGCTCATAAACAATTGTCATCCCGTACAAAAATCACAAAAGTGGATGACTTCATGAAACCAATTTTTGATGATTTTCTTGGTTTGGCAAAGAACGGTAAAGTTACAGCTATTCTTGAAAAAGTTGGTGCGGAGAATCTTGTACGGGTGTTGCAAGATAAATGGAATGGCGAACCTGTCAGCAAAGAGGAAATGGTTGACGCTTTGACAGCGGCGAATACCAAATTGGTGGCGTATGGAGAGAGAATTTACCGGGATAAGATTTGTCCTTTGGTGTTCTACATTGGTTCTACTGGGCTTTTGCCAGATGAAATGGACGCCGTAGCATCCACTGCAGAGGAACTTGCTGCAAAATACCTAAACTTGCAGTTTTCTAAAGATGAGATAGAAGGGACGTTTTTTGAGGTCGGTGAGAGTATTATCAGCGTGTATGGGAAGATTGAGTATTACACCAAGAAGATTGTCGTTGGAGTAGAGGAGTAGGGGACAGCGAACAGGTGATAGGGCACGGCTAGATGAAAGCCCCTACCGTGTAGTGTATGCAATTGAGAACGGGCTACTGAGTCCACGCAGCAGCACACACAACACGAAAACCGAGATCGTTGTAGCTGTTGCCCGCAACGAAGATGCTGCGAGACGCCGAACGGCAGAATTCAGGATTGTTGTTCCAAGAACCACCGCGCAGCAGGCGCTTATCATTATCAGTATCATCTAGCCATGTACTTCCGTCTGTGGGTGCTCCTTCATAGTTTTCGCGCCAATGGTCAGCACACCATTCCCATACCTGACCATGCATATCATATAGCCCAAAGGCATTCGCTACACCAAAGCTACCCACAGGTGTTGTTTCCTCCCGGTAAATCCCTTTGGAACCTTGACCATAGGAACCTGACCATTTATGTTCTTCGTTATCTGTACCTCGATAATTCGCTAAATCAGTTGTAATTGTCTCACCAAAGTGAAATGGAGTCGTAGTTCCAGCACGACAAGCGTATTCCCATTCAGCTTCACTCGGTAGACGGTAGGGTCTTTTGGTGTGTGAGGAGAGGCGAGCGCAAAACTCAACCGCATCATGCCATGAAACCTGCTCAACGGGGCGATTTTCTCCTTTAAATTCAGATGGATCAGCATCGAGTTCGCTGTTCACTTTTGGGAAAGAAGCTACTGCTTTCCATTGCGCTTGAGTGACAGGATACTTACCCATGCAAAAAGGTTTAATGGTTACTTCATGTTGAGGACTTTCCGATTCATGGTGCCCAATTTCATCTTCTGGTGAACCCATGACAAAACTGCCCCCAGGAATCAGCACCATCTCTAGCTCAACTCCATCGCCCAAGTCTTCTACAAAATATTGCGCTGTCCGCCCTGAACGGTTAATGACTATTTTTGGCATTGATTCTTACCTGCTTGATTGTCCCTCTCTAATACTTTGTTTGTGATGATTGAGCTATTCCCAAAATATGATATTATTATTGAGGCATCGCACTCATTAACCAAAAAAACTTTGCGCCCTGGTATCCTAGGAGTTTACTGAGAAACTTTGTGAGCTAATACTTTCTCGAAAAAAATTCGCCTCGCTCCGCTCGCAAGAAGAAAGAAAAAAGGGTAAAGGGCAAAAAAGTAAAAGTATAAAGGGCTACTCAGTCCTCCCAACCCCACAGGCAACACGAAAACCAATATTGAGGTCGAGGTTGCCGCGCTCCGCCCTAACGTAGAGGTTACGGGACGCGGAACGGCAGAGTTCAGGATCGTCGAGCCAGGAACCGCCCCGCATAACGGAATACCTATAATCATTATCATTGTTTAACCACGTGCTTCCGTCTGTGGGCGCTCCTTCGTAATTACTATGCCAATGGTCGGCACACCATTCCAAGACATTCGCATGCATATCGTATAGCCCAAAGGCATTCGCTACACCAAAGCTGCCTACAGGCGTAGTTTCATTATCAGAAAGTCCTTTGACACCAGCACCGTAGGTGTAATCAGCACGATAGTTTGCCAACTCAGATGTAATTGTCTCACCAAAGTGAAATGGAGTCGTCGTACCCGCACGACAAGCATATTCCCATTCGGCTTCACTGGGTAGACGGTAGGGTTTACCAGTGTGTTGAGACAGGCGATCGCAAAACTCAATAGCATCATACCAGGAAACTTGCTCAACAGGGCGATTTTTTCCTTTAAAACGAGATGGATCAGGGTCAAGTTCGCGGTTGACTTGTGGGAGAGAAGCTACAGCTTGCCACTGTGCCTGCGTCACTGGATACTTGCCCAGGAAGAAAGATTTAATCGTTACTGTATGCTGAGGGCTTTCCCATTCATGGCGCTCAGGTTCATCTTTTGGCGAACCCATCACAAAGCTTCCAGAAGGAATGGCTACCATTTCTAGCTGCACTCCATTCCCTAAGTCTTCGATAAACTCCTGAGCTTGCTGACGATGACGATGAATGCTTAAACGACGACGAGCAGCCCATTGTTTTAGGACATTTTGAAGATTTCTTTTAGTGACTTTTTCACCAAGCACTTCTGATAAAACTTCCCAGAGCTTGAGAGCTAGATTCCTCAGATGACGTGCAGAGTATTTTGTTGACGCTGCAATTTGCTCATAAGTTTGATTAGCTAATGTTCCTTGTAGTATCAACCGTTCAGTATCGTCCAGATGTTTTCCTGTTTTTGTAAAAATCATCTCATCTACAATTTCGGGAAAACTACCTGCAGTGATTTGAGCAGATTTATTAACCTCTATAAGTGCGACTTCAAATTCAAAAGGTTGCAGGTTGATACCTAGAGGAGTTTCCGTCTCCGCTTCGATAGTGACGGTTGCGACTTCAAATTCAAAGGTTAATATTTTAGGAGGATTATGAGATTCTTCCGAAAACTCAGGAATAACTTGAGATGTTCGTTCTAATTGTTCTGCTAAAGCAGCATAGTCTTCACCTAGTTGACGCAACACCTGCATAGCAATCTTGGCAAAGGGGATAACCTCTTGTCTTGTGCTGATATCCCAGTTGGGGTTAGGAGCCAGTAATGCTGCAAAGCTCTTGATTTGTAACCCCGCCTTACGAGCTATGTATTGGGAAACTGCTTCCAGCACAGCATCAATTTCTGTAATCCTTACAGAACTCAGCAAAATTTCCCGAACTCCATCTACAAATTTATATTGCCAGCGTTCTGGTTGACTCGGTTTATGACTCTGAACAAATTGCAGCAATCCACTCATAAAAATCTCTGCTAAGTGAATTTGTCTGGATTCTGGCAACAGTTCTTGCTGAATGAGATGGATGACAGGCAAACTTACAGGTGCAGCCGCCATGAAACCTGCTAATTTTCTGGCTAGGGGGGAAGCTGTAGCATGAAACCGTTTAACTAATAAGTCCGGCTTTGTTGGTTGCTGAGGAGTCGGAGACGGAGATTTTGGGACAAGTTCTTTCCAATTTTGCTCAAACAGAACACCTAGCGTCTGAACGCTACCAAATCCAGCAACCACCCGTGCCCATTCTGTTAAAGACTCAGGTTCTAACGTCACCACAGGAAACTTCAGCGCCATTGTCGGTTTTTCTTCGTGCCAAATGGGTAGCCCACTTTCAATCAGTTGTGAATTGAGGACACCAGGAGCCAGCGCACCCAATTGCACTGAGGTTCCTAATCCCAACACCGTCCGCTCCCACAGTTGCTCTGGTAACAATTGCAGTACTGCCACCGGAACGTGATTTCCCCAAAGCTCTAAGAGTTTGTGTATTTCCCCTTGCCACCACAACGGTGAAATACAGTCGCTAATTAGCAATATCAATCGTCTACCTGTGGCATCCAATAGCTCTCTTGGACTACGGGAGAGTTGTTTTGTTTGTACTTTTTGCGGCTTTTTTTGCTGAAACGGAAAAAGCTCGGGTGTTCCATCTGTTTTTGTCTGTAAACTCCAAGTGTATACGTTGCGAAATGCCCCGTGTCGCTCCATTAATTTTTGGAATTCTGCAATAGTTTCTTGCCAAACAACTGTTGTGCGGGTTTCTTCCACCACCAGCACCAACTCCAACCAGCGTTCCCGTGCAGGTTGCAAAACAGGCGACCAAACCTGATATTCTGCAATTTGTCGAGGTGTACCTTCTTCATCCAAAACCGATTCTGTTCGGGATGGGACTTTTCGCATGAGTGGACGAAGCGCTCTGGCTAAAGCCAATGAATTTCGTAAAGCAGGTGCAGCTGGTGCTTTAAAGGGGAGTCCTTCTGGTGTGGGTGATGATTTGTCAGAGGAACTAGATTCAGGGATTGTATCAGACGAGTAAGCAGAAACGGCAGGTTGCTCTCTAGAGGAAGTAGAGGATGAAAGCGGGGTTTGTGCAACGTTTGCTGAAGTAGGTGATGTCGGTGTAGAGGGTTGAATAGGTTGTTCAGATGCTTGCTCAGTTTGAACAGACTCAGGTGCAGCTTGTTTTATCTGGTTTGCTAACCAGAGAACATCGGCAATTTCTTCCGCATTCAGTTCCAGCCCTGTCTGTTCTAGACGGCCAATGAGTTGCCCAATCATGAGTCTTCTGAGCTATCCAAATACTTTAATATAAACTTGTCAATAAAATCATCTCTATTCTTGCCTATTGGGAAATGTTCCCTTGTGACCAAGTAAATTGCATTTAGCAGTTGATCGGTTGCCAACTCTCCTTTATCGCGTTTCTTCAAAAAATCAGCGATCAAACTATCTGCTTGTTTGAGTAGATTATCCGCTTGTTTGGCAATTTCTTCCTTTTCACCTTCTTCTTTTTTGCTCAGATGTGCTGTAATAATACGCTTTAACTCTCCCCGTTCAGGTTCTCTAATATTCATGAGTAAATTATCCGCTTGTTTGGCAATTTCTTCCTTTTCACCTTCTTCTTTTTTGCTCAGATGTGCTGTAATAATACGCTTTAACTCTTCCCGGTTAGGTTCTCTAATATTCAATCGCAGACAACGACGCAAAAATGGCGGTGGAAAATCTCTTTCGCCGTTACTGGTTAAAATCACAAACGGAAAGGCTTGACAACGAACCCGTCCCTTGCGAATTTTTACTTTCACATCTTTGTAAGTTGTTTCTGTTTCATCAGTATATGCTGTCTGCACTTCCACTTCATCCAATTTGCCAACAATCCGCCTGAGTTCTGGAATTTCAAACTCCCCTTCTTCAAATATGTGCAGCAAGTCATTAGGTAAATCGATATCGCTTTTGTCAATTTCGTCAATCAGCAATATTCGCGGCTTTTCGGAGGGAAGTAGAGCCGTTCCCAATGGACCTAAGTCAATATACTTACCAATTTCTTGCAGATTATCTTGAACTGCGCCTTTTGCATCCTGCAACCGCCCGATCGCATCGTAGCGATAAAGCCCATCCTTAAGTGTAGTGCGAGTTGTAATCGACCAGTGTAGCACTTCTCCCAACTTCAGTTCATGGGCAACTGCGTAAGCTAGAGATGTTTTACCAGTTCCTGGTTTACCAGTCAATAATAAAGGTCGTCGTAAATATAAAGCTGCATTGACTAACTCAATTTCTTCAGGACGTGCTTGGAAAGTTTCACCCCGTCTTTGCTTTTGACTAGCACCGCCGTCACTATCGCTGCTGAAATTTCGCCAACTTGGTGGCTCTGGAAGTTTCCAGTCTTCATGTTGCTTTCCGTCTCCTTTAAAGATTTTCCAATCATTCATAAATTAGGACACAGATTGTGGTAATGAATAAAAGTATTCTGCATCAGGAGTCAGACGCTCAGGGTCTTCCCAGACCAAGGAAAGATGATGTCCTATATGGTCATCTTTATCTTGTGATGCGTCAAGACGTTTTTTTCTCACACTTTCAGGAAGTTCCAGAATACAGTATTCTAAAAAATCAATTAAGTTTTCGTCTTGAGTTTCCACAGTCTTAAGCTCCTGTCTTAGGCAAATAGCAACGGGAGTAGCTGTGATGAGCAACACAGAAAATATACTGTCCTTCTTTGTTGACTCTGGAAATTTAGTGAGTATCAAACCTACTGCCTCATCTAGTAAATTACGAAGGGTTTCTATATTATGATTTTGTGAGAACACAAATGTCTCTCTACATTTACATGCTTGCTTTACCTTCTGCCATTTCTCACGCCAAAGGAATTCATTCTTGCTGCGGTATTTTTTGTCTAAACGTTCATATGCACGCACACTGACGCGGTATTTTTTACCAATACTTTCTTGATAACCGTACTCCTCTTTTATCCATCTATCAACTGGATGACTAAGCAGTTCGTAAGGTAAGAAAAATTCTAGAGTAAGATTTCTTAGAGGATATTCGTCACTCTGATCTAAAAGTGAATCCAAAATATTGGGGATATCATCAAGTGTAAAAGTATCATCTAAGGAATCGGATACATAAAGTTGTTTATAACCTTGCTCCATCTCCGGCTGATAATTTTGAACATCAGGAATTAACCAAGCACTAAGCTGAAATTGATTTGATTTTGATTTTTTCCCTGAGGGTTGAATCTTAACTAATAGGTAAGAATCTGAGATTAGACTCTTCTCACTAAAAACTTGTTTTATATCATTTAATAACTTATCAAACTGTTTAATATTCTTTCTTCCCCATACCTGAAGTTCTTTAACCAAATGCTGAGGCACATTAGAATCAACAACTAAATGTCCTACAAACCGTTCAATAGGACTAAATTGTGCATTGTCTCTGATATCTTGTAAAATTTCCAGTATGCCTTCTACAGTATCGGGCTGTTGAGTAAAACCTTCAGGACAGCAAGCTTGATAGGCTTTTTTGATATGGGTGATGATTGAATCAGCATTAGGAGACAAAATTTGAGTTTCGTCGCCAGTTGACCTACAAATGTGAGTTGTATGGCTCAAAGCTTGTCGTAGTTGACCGTTGGTTTCCGTCTAGCAAGACATGTTCAAACTGCGGAACTAAAAAAGAAACACTCACTTTGGATGAGCGAGTGTTTGAATGTTCCGAGTGCGGATTCAGTTTAGACAGAGACTTGAACGCTGCAATCAATTTGTCAAGAGTCGTCAGTTAGACGATGCTAGCCTGTGGACTGGTTGAAGCCGACTTCTCCAGGATGAAGCAGGAAGTAAACGAAGCCCAAAGTAGATATTTCCAATTATGGGTAGCTTTGGGTAGGTGTTATGTAACGGTTAATTCTGTTGGCGATCGCCACCAACCTGCCCGAAATTGCCATTACTACCAGCGCTCGCAGCCCTACAGCACAACCAGCAGTAGCAGCAGTATTCTTGCTCGCTGTAATATGGCACCAGCCACAAGCCAAAACGTTCAAGCACAACAAGCACCAGCAGCGACTCCCACGCAAAATTGAACAAAACCAGGTTACTACCCCTTCATCAACAAATCTTTTCTGTACAATTTATCTGTGACAATCATATGCGGTAGGCTGATTTTAGCCAGAAAAACAAAAAAACAAGCAATTTGAGATTTATTTTGCAAAAATCTCAAATTGCTAGTTCTGGCATGAGTGTAGGGATTGAAAATAGCAATAACTTCACGCTTTTGGAGGAAACAGCATTTCTGTCGCAATAGCTATAAAAATTTCATGCTAATTTCATTATTTCTGGTGTTGAGTTAGCATTTCTATCCAAAGTTACATAAAAATTTCATAATAATTTCATTTTTCAAGTCAAGCTTATTTATAGAGGGTTTTTAGTAATAGAAAAAATAGAATGATATGCGATTGCTATTAGTTGAAGATGAGCCAGATTTAGGCGCTGCAATTAAACAAGTCTTGAACCATGAAGCGTATGTAGTAGACTGGTTTCTCGATGGCACTCAAGCTTGGGAATATCTGCAAAGCAAGTGGACTGAGTACACACTGGCGATTGTTGATTGGATGCTGCCAGGAGTGTCAGGATTAGACTTATGTAGATGGCTACGTCAGCAAAACAATCCTTTACCTGTGTTGATGCTAACCGCTAAAGACCGACTGGAAGAAAAGATTATTGGACTTGATGCTGGGGCAGATGATTATCTCATCAAGCCTTTTGACATGGGAGAACTGCTGGCAAGGTTACGGGCATTACGACGGCGTTCTCCTCAACTCCAACCTCGTCATTTCCAGGTAGGGTGTCTCACTCTAAACTACAGCACTCATCAAGTCATTCGTCAATACCCCACTGGAAACAAGCAAATCAACTCGTTAACTATTAAAGAATTCCAATTGCTGGAATACCTGATGAAGCATCATAACCAAATTGTCACCCGCGACCAAATCATCAATCAGCTTTGGGAAATTGGTGTAGAACCAGTTAGCAATGTGGTAGCTGCACAAATTCGTTTACTTAGACGTAAACTTGGAGAAGTAGAGAGCGAATCTTTGATTGAAACCATCTATGGTGTGGGCTATCGCCTCAAGGCTTAAAATCCAAATTTTTTCATTTTTCTAATACATGGAAGGCAATGAACTCTTCCGCCTAACTCGCTTGCGACTAGCGGCTTGGTATGCGCTTGTTATGGGCTGCATTATGGGGGCATCTGGTTTGGGAGTCTATCATGTAGTTGCCCATGCCTATCGTGAAACTATAGACAAGGGGCTGGAGTCAGTAGCAAACGCGTTGCATCACACTATTGAACCTGTTTTGCAACAACCCAAAAACTTACAACAACTTGCCAAGCAACTTTCTTTAGAACTGTGTGTAACTCAGGCAGATTGCTTGACTCAAACAGGAGTCATTAAAAACCAGATTGCACAGGCAGCTGGCACAGTTAACTACTATATGCGGTTGTTAAATCGCTCAGGACAACCTATAGCGTTAGCGGGTATACATCTTGAGGAATTACCGCTAACCTCACCAACAAAGCATTGGCAAATGCCCCAAGACCGTTCGGGCATTCACTATCATCAAATAACTTTACCACTGTATACCCAGAATCAGGTTTCCGGTTACATACAAGTAGGGCGAAGTCTCAAAGACCTAGACCAGCATTTGGCAGCTTTGAGATTAACTTTGTTGTTGCAATGCCCGATTACCATGATATTCATCGGGATTTGCAGTTGGTGGTTAGCAGGTTTAGCAATGCAGCCTGTGTATCGCTCATATAAACAAATGGAACAGTTCACCGCTGATGCAGCTCATGAGTTTCGCACACCTTTAGCGGCGATGCACTCCACCATCGATGCTGCTTTTAGATTACACGGACAAGCAGGCTCAGAGTCTGGTTTTCAGTCGCCAAGTGGAATTTTGCAAGTCCTCAAGCGGCAGAATACTCGGTTGTCGCAATTGGTGGGAGATTTGCTGCTGTTGGCAAGGCTAGATCAGCAACAACAAAGAGTAGAATATCATTCTTGCTGTCTTAACGATTTGATTAGCGACTTAGTTGAGGAATTAGCATTTCTGGCAGTCGAGGCTGAGGTGAAGTTGGCACAAATCCAGACGCCAGAAAAACTCTACGTTTTAGGAAATGAAGAACAGCTTTATCGCTTAATTTCCAACTTAATAGTGAATGCAATTCAAGCCACAGCTTGCGGCGGAAACGTCACTGTTTTTTTAGAACGCGGTGAACGGTATGCTTTGATTCAAGTGCAAGACACGGGAATAGGCATTGCAAGAGAACATCAAAGCCGAATTTTTGACCGCTTCTACCGAGTTAATAAAGACCGCTCCCGCACCTCTGGGGGTTCTGGATTGGGATTGGCAATTGCACAGGCGATCGCCAAAGCATACAAAGGCAGTATTCATGTACAAAGTCAGCAGGGATTAGGCAGTACGTTTACAGTAAAACTCCCCTTGCAACCTTGATCTACTAACATCTGTCTTTTGGTAGAAATAAATTTCATTTTCTTTTCATTTTTTAGTGAAAAGCTATCAATAGATAACCGTAAATTTCATATTATTAAAAGTAATTGCCAAAAAGATGTTAATCAGGGGAAAAATTTTTTGGCTCAAGCTCTACCGACAAATTTTGCAACCAAAACGCCTGGCAATTTTTCAAGCTTGTCTGATTGGGTTAGTGTCGGCGCTAGCAGCAATCTTTTTAAAGCAAGGCGTAAGTGCTTTAGGCGGATGGCGAATCCATACAACTCATCTGCTACCAGCATGGTTTGTATTACCAGCAATTGGTTTAGGTGGCGGACTACTGTCTGGTTGGTTGGTGGAATATGTAGCTCCTGAGGCTTCTGGTAGCGGCATTTCGCAAGTCAAGGCTGTACTTGCCAAAGTTCCAATGGCGCTGGACTTGCGGGTAGCACTAGTCAAGCTGTTTAGCGCACTCATAGCACTAGGTTCGGGTTTGCCCTTAGGTCGGGAAGGTCCAACACTACAGGTGGGAGCTGCCATAGCTAATCAACTCAATCGCTTGTTTCCCAGTTCTCCAGATTATCGTCGCCAAATCATTGCTGCAGGTGCAGGGGCTGGGTTAGCTGCAGCTTTCGATGCCCCGATTTCCGGTTTTTTGTTTGTTGTAGAAGAACTCCTTCAAGATGTCTCCGGCTTTACTCTAGGTACGGCAATACTCGCTTCTTTCATTGGTGCGGTGATTTCGCGATGGCTAGGAGGACATAGCTTAACCTTAGAGTTGACTGCATTGCAGACAAACTTTTCGCCTCAAGAAATTCCTTTTTATTTACTGTTAGGAGTATTGGCAGGACTGTTAGGCGCACTGTTTAACAAAGGAATTATTGCTTCTATAAAATTTAACAGCCGTTTTTTACCTTTTGGATTACCTGTGAGGGTGGGGTTAGCAGGGTTAATTTGTGGTGTAACAATTGCTTTTTTGCCAGCGCCTTTCCATGATACGGCAGGACTGCGAGAAACTTTGACGGCTGGTGAACTCAGCGCTGGTGTCACTCTCGTGGCTTTTATCTCACAGTTTATTCTAGTATTAATTGCATACGGTTCAGGAGCGCCGGGAGGGTTGTTAGTTCCTCCAATGCTGTTGGGAGCTGCGCTTGGTTATTTGGTGGGAATTGCAGAGCATAGTTTCTTGGGAATCACTTCTCCCACAACTTATGCCTTGGCGGGAATGGGTACGTTTTTGAGTGCCGTAGCCAGAGTGCCAATTACCAGCATCATTATTGTCTTTGAAATGACCACAGATTTTAATTTGGTGCTACCACTGATGATTGGCGCGGTTGTCGCCTATTTGGTGGCGGAAAAAGTGGTGCCTGGTTCGCTTTACGATCGCCTGTTAGAACTCAGTGGCATTCATTTGGAAAAAGAGCCAAACAAAGAGGGTTTTTTAGCGCAACTTTTAGCAGCAGATGTCATGCAACGGCGTGTGGAAACTTTATCTAGTCAGATGACTGTTGAGGAAGCAGTGCAGGCATTTTCCCAATCCCGCCATCGTAACTTTCCAGTCATAGAGGATGGCAAAGTTGTTGGTATCGTCACTCAGAAAGACATCGCAAATATGACCTCACAACAGGTAGATGGGGATACACTCATCAGCGAAATCATGACACCTGAACCAGTGACGGTGAGTCCAACAGCTACGCTAGCTTATGTTTTGCACCTACTCAACCGTTATAATCTGAGCTGTTTGCCAGTGACAGAAAACAGAAGGCTAGTAGGAATTATTACACGCAGCGATATTATTCGGGTGGAAGCAGAACGGCTGAGTGGCAATACTGAACAGACCGGACCAAAACCTGAACCTTCTTATGTCGTTTATCAAACCCGTTCCCCGGCTACAGGCAAAGGACGGTTGTTAGTACCGTTATCCCATCCAAATACAGCCCAGACTTTACTGGAGATGGCAACTGCTATAGCCTTAGAGCGGAATTACGAAATAGAATGCCTTTCTGTGATTGTTGTACCACGCAATTGCACGCCAGATCAAACAGCAGTATCAACCAGTCACAGCGATCGCCTTTTAACTCAGGCGGTGCAGCACCTGAAAGATAAACAGATTCCCGTTCACACGCAAATTCGAGTTGCCCATAATGTGGCTAGTGCAATTTTGGAGACGGTCAAAGAACGACACATTGACGTACTTTTGATGGGCTGGAAAGGCAGCACTGCCACGCCGGGACGAGTTTTCAGCCGAGTTGTAGACACTGTGATTCGCCAAGCTGCTTGTGATGTTGTCTTGGTGAAATTGAATGGTAAAAGAACTTTTAACCGCTGGTTGGTGCCAATGGCAGGCGGTCCTAACTCCCGTCAAGCCCTTCAACTGTTACCTGCCCTCGCAACTCTCAGTTCGACGCCTGAAATTAAACTATGTCAAGTTTTCCAGCCTGATGAATCTGCTATTGATACAAAATTACTAGATAAATCTCTTCGCTTTCTCAAAGGTAAAGTGAGCGGTAAGGTCATGGCTACTTCAGTCTGCGCCAGTTCTGTGCCTGAGGCATTGATGGAGTGTGCCGAAAAGGACCACAGTGATGTCATTGTATTAGGTGCTAGCCGTGAAAAGCTTTTACAACAAGCAATAAAAGGAAATATTCCAGAGACTATTTCTCGTAAAAGTCATTGCACTGTTATTTTGGTACGCACTGCCCTTGCATAATCTGTTGAGTTCTTAGCTTGTAAGTAAAGGGGACCCTTGGATTGGGGATTAGGGACTCCTTGCCGCGACAAGTTGAATTGAACTGCCAGCTAAAGACTTTTCACCAATTTAGCTGGCTTCTATAACGATTTTGATGCTCGCTAATAGCATTTCGAGATGTGAATTCTATATGACAAAGATGTAAATCTTATGTGACAAAAGTAAAATATAAAAAATATTCAAATTTTCCGTTAAAAAACTTTTTTTCAAAATAAATCACCCTTTGGATAGTATTGTTTGTAGTTATTCTTCACCAAAAATAAATATTAAAAATTCTGTCTGTCGTGGAACTCCTGCAACAGCAAAAAGATGCAATATATAGCAATGTTGAAGGAGCCTTGATACCTTTTTTTCTTGTCCTCTCATGCGTTCACGCGTAGGGGGGTAGCTTGCGCGCCCACCGCTGCAACGCTACGTTTCAGGTGGCTCTAGTCAGTAATGATGGAACGCTTGAATGCAAGGGGAAGTAATCACTATCTCGTCTGACAAGTTGGTTAAATTTTTTGAAAGGAATAGTTTTATGGCTTTACCAACCCGAGAATTGCAACCGAAAAATCAGTATGTAGGCACAACTCAGGAAACTCCCCCACCGGGGACGCAAAATGACCCACTGATTGCTAAAGGGTTGCAAAAGGAGCAGTACATTGGCATTTTCGCTCTTGGTATCATCCTGATTGCTGTGGTTGGATTTTTTAGTCGTAGAGTTGAATACGCTATCTTGTTCGCTATTACCCTGAGTGTGATTTTAATTACTTTCTTTTTAACGGTATAGCAGAGCGGTTTATTAATCAACGTATCTCCAAACAAGATGATGGAGAAAAATTATTTTATGAACAATCCAGTTTATCAAACGGTTATTTTAGGCGGTGGCTTTACCGGGCTATTTACAGCGTTGCACCTTGCACATGAACACTATCCTCGCTCTGTCATTTTGATTGATAGCAACGATCGCTTTTGTTTTAAGCCATTACTTTACGAGTATTTTAGTGGTGAAATGGATACCTTTCAGGTAGTCCCGCGTTTTACAGAATTGCTGAAAGGGAGTGGTGTGATTTTTGTTCAAGATACAGTGCAAGCAATTGATCTGCATCAACGACAAGTCAAATTAACTTCAGGAACTTCCTACAACTACAGCAACTTAGTCTTAGGCTTAGGGAGCGTCACAGGCTACTTTGGTGTTGAGGGGGCAAAAGAAAATGCCCTACCTTTTTGGACGCAAAAAGATGCGATCGCCATTGATCGACATTTGCGTGACTGTTTGCAAAAAGCCGCGCAAACTGAAGATCCAGAACAACGTCGTAAACTGCTTACAGTTGCAATTATTGGTGGTGGTCCTTCCGGTGTGGAAATGGCAGCCACTTTAGCCGATTTGTTACCAAATTGGTATGCCGCACTAAAAGGCAATCCTCAAGAAGTGCGGGTGGTACTCATTAACCATGGCAAGGAAATCCTAAAAGGTGATATTAACAGTCATCTGCGTGAAACTGCTGAGCAAGAATTGCAAAAACGCACCGTTCCAATAGAAATGCTTTTGGGGGCAGAAGCCACAGCTATCCGTTCCAACGCAATCGAGTATAAACGCGATGGCAAGTCTGAGACACTGCCAACTTATACCACAATTTGGACAGCTGGCACTGCTACCCATCCGCTCATTAAAGATTTGGCAATTCCAGAGGAACACCGAGACAAGCACGGTCGATTAAAAGTCACCAAAACGTTACAACTGCCGGATTTTCCAGAAGTCTTTGCAGGCGGAGATTGTGCCGCAGTCGAGGACAGTTCCTTTCCGCCGACTGCACAAGTTGCATATCAACAAGGAGCGACAATTGCTCAAAATTTGAAAGCGATCGCTTTAGGAAATGACCCCAAACCTGTTAGGGTTAACATACGTGGCACTTTGCTAAAACTTGGGTTAAACGATGCCGCTGCTAACGTTTACAACGTTTTTGAAGTGACTGGCAAACCCGGTCATTTAATCCGTCAAGGCACTTATCTAGAACTCTTGCCGACGCCGATTCATGACTTTAAAGCCACTGTAGAATGGCTAGATGAAGAGATTTTCCACCGCCACCTTGACCCTCACGATGTGGGCAAGAAAGTGGTGCAGGCAGTGGAATTAGTTGGTGGTGTAGCTGTGGGAATTTTGGCTGCCAGAAAATTACTTCAAATATTAGGAGACGATGAAAAAAACAAGAAATCATGATTTGAGAAAAATTCCAAATCCAGGAATTTCTTATCTTCATTACTAGCGTTTACCATCAAGCGCTTTATCTAAGTTCCAAGCTGCACTAATCAAAGCCAGATGTGTAAAAGCTTGGGGGAAATTCCCTAATGCATCGCCACTCGGTCCCGTTTGCTCGGCATAAAGCCCCAGATGGTTGGCATAGCCCAGCATTTCTTCAAATAGGAGTCGGGCTTTATCGAGCCGGGCACTCTCCTTATTCTTAACTCCGGCGCGGGTTAGTGCCTCAACCAGCCAAAACGTGCAGATATTGAAGGTGCCCTCATTTCCTTCTATACCATCGGGCGTTTCTTCCAAATTATATCGGTATACCAAACTATCAGAGACTAACCCTCCTGATTTCGGAGGTTGATTGATGGCATCCAAAGTAGCCAGCATACGGGGATCTACTGGCGAGAGGAAGAATACCAGAGGCATAATTAAGCTTCCGGCGTCTAGAGAATCACTACCGTAATATTGCACGAAAGCCTGACGTGAGGCATTCCATCCCTTGGACATGAGTTCCTCATAGATTTGGTCTCGAACCTCGATCCACCGCTTTCGATTTTCTGCTGGGAATGAGCGCTTGTCTGCTAAACGCAAGCCGCGATCCAAAGCCACCCAACACATAAGTTTTGAGTACACGAAGTGTTGTTGTTCGTTACGCACTTCCCAGATACTAGAGTCTGGTCGCTGCCAGTTGTCACAAACCCAGTTGAGCATATGGCGCACTTTGGTCCACATATCATATGAGATTGGTGCTCCATACTTGTTGTAGAGATACACCGAGTCCATCAACTCCCCATAAATGTCCAGTTGTAACTGTTTGTAAGCAGCATTGCCGATACGAACCGGGCTTGAACCTTTGTAACCCTCCAGATGATCTAAGATTTCTTCGCTCAGGTCATGCCGTCCGTCAATTCCATACATATTTTGCAATAAGCCGTTCGGACTGCACTCATGGCAACGAGATTCTATCCAATTCATGAACTCAGCAGCTTCCTTGGTGAAACCAATACGCATTAACGCATAAAGCGTGAAAGCTGCATCTCTGATCCAGGTGTAGCGGTAGTCCCAGTTGCGTTCACCGCCAATACTCTCTGGAAGACTACAGGTAGGCGCTGCTATGATTGCTCCGGTCGGTTTATAGGTTAGTAGCTTTAACACCAGTGCTGAACGGTGAACGATTTCGCGCCATCGACCCATGTAAGTGCATTGCTCAAGCCAGCGACGCCAGTAATCAACGGTTTCCTTGAAGAGCTCATCCGCTTGTGACTGGTCGAGAGGATGTCCACAACCACGATTGGGTTCAGTTTCCCGCACCACAAAAACCGCTGTCTGTGTTGCCTGAAGGTTAAACTTGGCAAAAACTCCACTGTCTTCTTGCTGTAGTGGGATATCTGTTAAAAGTTCGAGGCTGAGTTTTGGTGAGTGAAAGCACGCACCTCCAGAACTAAGTATTGTTTGGTGTTCATCTCGGGCATAGTTGAAAGCGGGACGGCATTCCATAAGGAAATCCATGGAGCCACGAATCACCTTAACACGCCGGATTAACCAGTGAGCTCCAACCTCTTGTGCAGCCATCCCTACAGGCATAAAGTCGGTGATTTCTCCAACGCCTTCTGGTGTCAGGAAGCGGGTTACTAAGACGTTGGTTTCAGGCCAGTAGAACTGCTTGTGAGTCACCTCACAAGTCCTGGGTGAAATCTTGAAATGCCCGCCCTTTTGATGGTCCAGTAGTGCCGCAAAGACACTGGGCGAGTCATGAAAAGGAAAACAAAACCAGTCGATAGATCCATTCAGCCCCACCAAGGCTGTTGTGTACATGTTCCCAATAATTCCATAGTTTTGGATTGGCTGATATCCCATGACCCTCACTTTGCTGAAATTCAAAATATGCCCTACGGGCAAGCACTTTAACTAAATTCAAAAAAAGAAAGGATGCAAGCCCCTAACTTATACCAATTTAATGTGAAGCTGCACTAAATAAATAACCTCCATTCTTGGCGCTCTTGGCGTCCCTTCGCTTCGCTCGAGGGCAGGCTTGGCGGTAGCCTGCGGCACGCCGCTGCGCGTCTACGTTTTTTAATATTCTATGCATCTTCATAAAGAATTGGTATTACGGTGTGAAGAAGTAAAAAAGATTTAAATTCTTATGTTTAAATTAAACATTTTGTCAAGTTATTTCTTCTGTCTTACGAAGTAATAAACATGATATTTCTAATAAAAAAATAAAATGTTATCCTAATTTCATAATATTTATATTGGAATCAAAAATATAACTTTTCAAAGTCTCAAAGTAGAAAAACAAATGACTCGTTTGAAAGATTGAGGTTCGTTTAACACATTTATATCACATTTCTATGTAGAAGATATGTCATTGATTGACATACTATTTTTATGGAAAAATTTAACTGGTAAATTGTCAAACTGTTATTGATATCAATCTTAAGATAGATTTGTTTTTATACATTTATAAGTAAATACTTATTTGAATAAGAATAGTGGAATAGCTGTAGGGTAGGAATATTGCTTGTACAGTAAAATTTTTAACCTTTTTCAACTGGATAGTTATTTCCAAAGCCCGGTGGATGAGCCGTTAACTGTTCCTACAAAGCGGTTGCTCTATCGCTTTGAGAGAGGGGCGATCGCTGCGGGAGCAACAGATGCGACGAGCATATATCGCCTTTTAGAAAAAGCCCAAAAATAACCAAATTGCTGAAAGGAGAAAGCAATGCTTGCTTTGCCTCTCAATAGTGAGAATCTACCATACCCTGACCCCATCCATCCGATCATTGTTCATTTCGTGATTGCGATGGTGTTTTTTTCCTTCTTCTGCGACGTGGTGGGATATCTAACCCGTAACCACCGTTTGTTTGAGGTGAGTTTTTGGAATATGTTTGTTGCGGCGATCGCCATCTTCGCTGCTGTTATCTTTGGTCAGTTTGAAGCTGGTTTAGCCCAATCTTACAACGCAGTTCAGCCAATACTGAATTCACATACAATAACTGGCTGGGCGCTTGCGGCGATCCTTGTCGCCATTACAGCATGGCGTTTTGCAATTCGCGCCCAAGACCCACTAAAGATACCAGTTGCTTACCTAGGTGTTGCCACATTTTTGATTTGCTTGGTGTCCTTACAGGTCTATTTGGGAAGCAAGTTATTTTGGGTTTACGGGTTGCATGTGGAACCAGTCGTTGAAGCGACAAAGCAGGGGGTCTTGCGATGAACTCGCAACTTATTGACCAGTTGTGGTTCAAGCTGGGTGCAAATGGGCTACCATACGAGATTCCCATACATCCAAATTTGGTGCATCTCACGCTAGGTTTATTTATTATCGCCATAGTTTTTGACATAGCAGGTACACTTTTTCCCATAGAAAAACCAATCCTCAAATTTTTGTCTCTGACTGCCATTCGTTCAGGCTTTTATGATGTGGGTTGGTACAACCTGCTAGCTTGTACAGTGATCACATTTTTTACTGTAGCAGCAGGTTTTTTCGAGCTTTTGCTAGCAAATCCGCCAACTGATGTGAAGAGTGCTTGGGGGTTGGGGGCTGGTGCAACGATGCTTTTGCATGGTGTAGGTGGTGTTTTGTTGTTGGCAGCTTTCGTTGCAATGACTGTGTGGAGGGGGTTGCAGCGCTATCGCTGGCGTAAGAATGCCACTAGGCAGGTACAGTGGAGTTATTTGTTAGTGGGCATTGCGCTATTGGGTATTTTGTATGTCCACGGAACGCTGGGGGCGCACATGGGCAGCGAGTTTGCAATTCACAATACAGCTGCAGGTTTGCTGCGGCGGGGCGAAAACCCCAATATGCTTCTCAAGTAAGGGTGTAAGGGTTTCTACAAGTTATATGAGAAAAATTTTAAACACACTGCTATTAGCTGCTTTTATAGCGGCGATTCTCATTGCCAGTCGTTGGCTCGGACAACAAGCATACTCTTGGATGCCTGCTCAGGCAACTGCAGAAGCGAAACGGGTGGATGAGATATTTAGTTTTCTGGTATCAGTTGGAGCGTTCATCTTCTTGGGGCTTACTGGGATCATAGTATATTCGCTTCTCACCTGTCGTGCTCCCAAGGGAGACTGGAGCCACGGTCATCCTGCCAGAAATGATGTGAGGTTAGAGATTCTCTGGACAGTAACCCCGACTCTACTGGTGTTATGGCTCGCAACCCAAAGCTACAAAATTTATCAGCAATTGGATATCCTTGGTTTAACACAGGTGGTACACCTGCATATACCTATTGAAGAACCTGCTTACGCTGTCACGGTTAGCAAGAATATCAAACCTGTGGCTCAAAACATTGAGGTTGTCGCTAAACAGTGGGTTTGGTCTTTCCGCTATCCAGGGAATGTTACCAGTAACGAATTGCACCTGCCGCTCAATCAGCGTACTCGTTTAGATATGCATTCGGAGGACGTTATCCACGGTTTCTACGTTCCGGAGTTCCGCTTGAAACAGGACATTGTCCCCAACCGCAACATTCAGATTGTGTTAGCGCCCACTCGCGAGGGTAAGTATAAGCTGAGTGATTCCCAATTCAGTGGTACTGACTTCGCCTTGATGCAGGCGGATGTGTACGTTGATTCTCCGGAAGCTTATAACCAGTGGCTTTCCCAGGCTGCTGCGGGCAAATCAACTCTTCAAAAATAATGAATCATCATAGTTGAAAAGAAGGTGATGAATGACAAATAACTCTATTGAAGGTAGCGGCACTAGCGAGTCCGAAAATTCCCATAACAACCTTGGGACACACTGGCGGGAGTACTTCAGCTTCAGCAAAGACCATAAAGTCATCGGTGTCCAGTACATGGTGACGACCTTCATTTTCTTCTTGATAGGCGGGCTGTTAGCTATGATTATCCGTGGCGAACTGGTGACGCCTGAATCAAATCTGGTGGATCGCTCGCTCTACAATGGCTTGTTCACCCTACACGGCACGGTGATGATTTTCCTCTGGATTATCCCGTTCATGGCAGGTCTTGCCAATTACCTAGTGCCGCTAATGATTGGGGCAAAGGACATGGCTTTTCCACTCCTGAATGCGATCGCCTTCTGGATCATTCCACCAGCAGGTATTCTGCTACTCTCAAGTTTCTTGCTGCCTAATGGTCCTGCGCAAGCTGGCTGGTGGTCTTACCCGCCGATTAGCATCCAGAACTCCTCCGGTAACTTGCTCAACGGCGAATTTATTTGGATTCTAAGTGTGATACTGCTGGGCATCTCATCAATTATCGGGGGAGTCAACTTTATCACGACCATTGTTTGGATGCGCGCACCAGGGATGACGTTCTTCCGTATGCCCTTGTTCGTCTGGACGGTTCTCAGCGCTCAGATCCTGCAACTATTTTGCTTGCCCTCGCTCACCGGCGCATTGATACTCCTATTTTTCGACCTAAGTTTCGGGACAAACTTCTTCAAACCGTTGCAGAATGGTGACCCAATTATTTACCAGCATTTGTTCTGGTTCTACTCTCACCCAGCAGTGTACGTGATGGCACTACCTCCCTTCGGTATTTTCTCGGAGATTCTCCCTGCCTTTTCCCGCAATCCCCTGTTTGGCTATCGGTCAGTGGCGATCGCCTCCTTCGGTATTGCTTTGGTTAGCATTTTCGTCTGGGTGCATCATATGTTCACTAGTGCTACGCCTGACTGGATGCGGATTCTCTTCATGGCGTCCTCAATGTTGGTCGCCATACCCACTGGCGTTAAGGTATTTGCTTGGACTGCTACCATCTGGAATGGCAGACTGCATCTTTTGACACCGATGCTGTTTGCCTTAGGAGGTGTAGTGATGTTTATTTTAGGCGGTATCACTGGCGTGATGCTCAGTTCAGTACCGTTTGACATTCACGTCAACAACACTTATTTCGTCGTAGGTCACTTTCACTACATCGTCCACAATACCATTACGATGGCAATCTTTGCCGCAATTTACTTTTGGTTCCCTAAAATAACCGGACGAATGTACGCTGAGGGCTGGGGCAAGCTACATTTCTTATTAACCTTCATCGGTGCCAATCTCACCTTCTTCCCTATGCACGCCGTAGGTTTACAGGGTATGTTGCGCCGAATCTCCTCCTACGATCCAAGGTATCAGGGCTGGAACGTCATCGCCAGCCTTGGGGCGTTCCTGTTGGGGATGGCGACATTGCCCTTCATCGCAAATATGATAGGTTCTTTACTACTGGGTTCTAAAGCATCTGACAATCCTTGGCACGCTACAGGTTTGGAGTGGAAAACTTCTTCACCGCCTCCAAGAGAGAACTTCGAGGAAATTCCAGTTGTCACCGAACCGCCCTACAACTACGACGGTAGATCCCGATCAACACCAGAAGCTGCCACTCAAGAATAGCTGCAATTTCATCGGATAAGCAATCATGGAAAATCCTATTGATTTATTAGAGGAAATATTAGATGAAAGCCCTATCCGTTTGGATAAGTTGCGGCGATCTCTACCAAATTGGCTGCAACGGTTCCTGCCAATAGGTGGGGGAAATGCGGAAGATGAGCATGGCAGAACACTATTCGGGTTTACCGTATTTCTACTGTCGGAAAGCATAGTCTTCCTGAGTTTTTTCTTCACATACATTGCTCTAAGATTGACGAGTGCCAATTGGCTACCGCCTGGTGTTTCGGGACCGGAATTATCTGCATTTACGATTTTTAACACGGTAGTCCTTCTTTCCAGTAGCTTTGTCATCCAATCAGCAGAAAACGCCCTCAAGCGTCGCAAAATTACCAGATTTCGCTTGCTGTGGCTGATTACATCTGTTATGGGAATCTACTTCCTCATTGGTCAGGCGATTGAGTGGAACAACCTCAACTTCGGTCTGACTACGGGGCTGGTTGGGGGGACATTCTACGTCCTGACAGGCTTCCACGGTCTGCACGTTCTTGTCGGTGTTCTTCTACAGATACTGATGCTGATTCGTTCTTTTATTCGGGGTAACTATAACAAAGGACACTTTGGCGTAAGTGCGACAACCTTGTTCTGGCACTTTGTTGACGTGATTTGGGTCATTCTGTTTTCGCTTCTTTATCTTTGGCAACCATAGCAATTTTGGCGTTGCTAATTTTGTCATGAATTATTTTTGTATACATTTTTGTAGTTTGATACGAAATCCTTGTAGAGACGTGCCATGGCACGTCTCTACACACCCATGAATTTATAGCGCGTTTCATATGAATGAAGTACAGATTTATCTGTGTCCCATGAGTGTCCATCTGTGGTTCATTATTTCTTTGTGTAGCTTACAAGGGTTGCAAACCGCTATATAATTCATATCCGGAATTCAGCAACGCCAGAATTTTTATCAGCTTTGAGTTGCAAAGCAAAAAGGCAGGAAGCAGAACGAAAGAACTTGCAAGGATCTGCCACCTGCCTTTTGTCTTCTCCTCAAGGAGAAAGGTCTTTGAATTACTCGAAAATTGCTTTCCCCTGAACTGTGGGTGCAGGATTAACATTCAATAGACGTAAGATAGTTGGTGCAATATCAATATTACGCACTTGCTCCAACTTGCCTGGTTGAATATCTGGACCAGCTGCATAGAAAATCGCACTCATATTTGGGAGTGTTGGGTCATAACCATGTGCGCCGTAGAAATTGGGTATAGATAATACAGAAGTACTAGAGACGGAATCTCCTAAACGCTGCACGACTGGAGTTTGAACACCGTCGAAGTTGTAACCTTCTGTAAGTAAGGCAAAGACATCGCCGCTATCTTGACCAATAAAATCGCTGGTGCTTAGACCAAAAGAGGGGTCATTCAATTCAGGGATAGGTCGGGTATATATTTTGTCAAAGACAGGTACGCTATTACCATAAGCATAGTATGGGTTGCTGTCTACAAAGGACTTGAGCGCATCTGCTACCTTTTGTTGCAGGGTAATATACTCTTCACGACTCACATTACCATTAGGTTCGCGTCCTTTGAGGTTAATGTAAATGTTGACCGCAGGACCAGAGGAAACTGCTCGAACTTTGTTGGGGTCAAAGCCTTGGTTCTGCAGGAAGTTGTTGATACTAACTGTTGTGTGGAAAGGGTCAAACCCGTGGTCGGAAACGACTATAATATTGCTCTTGGGTCTGCCACGTCTATCAGTACCAACCGCGTCAATGATTTGTTGAACTGCGCGATCGCTTGCTTGGTAAGCTGCTTGGACATAGCTTTGATAACGGGCTATCTTTTCTTTATCCTGACCTTCTCCAATGGAGTTGGGATTGCTAAAATCAGTTGCTTGACGTGGATCAGTAATAAAAAATTGGTGTTCTGCACCATCGGGTTGCTCGATGTAGAGTAATACTAAATCAGCATTGGGATTCTTGTTGATTGCCCGTAAACCAACACGAGATTGATAGTCAACGAACGTCTGAAGCTGGTCTTGGTAAACAGCTTCTAATTCGCTGTCAGAAAAATTCCCAAGTCCAGGGCTAAGTCGTTCGGTGATGCGGAAATCAGGCTCGATTCCCCAGAAGCCAACATTATTATTGATGTCGTCCACATCTGCAAGTACTGCTGGGTTTCGTGGGATGTAATTTGCAGAGTAGCGAATAAAACGGACAGTGGATAAGTCAGGTGCTACGGTTGTTGCGTAAAAGGCAGTTCCTGCTTTGTTGGAGCTACCCTCTAAGTAGAATGGACTGGACTTTTGGTCATTGACGCGCACGTAAGCAGGTCCAGTGGAAGGCAAGCTGAAAGAACCAGGCTGAATACCTTGGGTAGCATCAAAGAAGACTAAAGTATCGTAATTTACTTGCTTATCATCTGTAGTGTCGAGGGCAGCCACCTGAATATCGTAATTCACCCCACCAACTGTAAATTTATCAAAAGATTTGTTGGTTTCCAAAATGGGGCTGTAGGATACTTTGCCAGCCTCTTTAAATTGGTCAAGAAATTGGTCAAGGATGGTCTCGGGCGCGGGAGCAAAGTCTGCGGTTGTTAAGCTAAAACCTTGCGCTCCAACTCCACCAAAGGTTCCGTAAGGTATTGTGTAATCTACGGTTCTTTTACTGGCTGGCTGCACAATCGGGTTGTTTGTTAAACCTGGCACAGTGATATCTGCTCCATCTGCACCTGGAAATGTAGCTGCTACGACTTTCTTGCCATTTTCTCTCAAAGCTAACCACAGTGGTTGAGCTGTTGGATTTACGCTTTCAGAGGGTCCATGAATGTCAAATTCATAACCACCAATCGGGGCAGCAAAGCCACTGATATTTTGGTTAAAGGGACTGGCAACTAAATGGAACGAATTGGAGTTGATGTCATTGTTTGCTGCTGTAGAACCCGTGCCAATGGCAATATGTGCGGCAGCAGTAAGGGATGGGGTGATTGTAATATTTTGTTGAGCAAAAGCTCCCTTGCTTTGTAGTAACCCTAAACCCTGATTTTTGCTAAGGACTCCATCGGCAAAGTATTGATTAATCAGTCGTGGTGTTGCACCGTCTAGGGAAATCAGAATAACTTTGGGAACTTTAGTGTCGGCGCTAGCAATGACGCGCCCTGTCAAGTCACGATGACTAGTGTATGTATGCGAAAAACCTTGATGCTTGGGTCTGGTCGCTGTTGCAGTGAGCCGAGTCAAGGAAAATCCTGTTGCTAACAAGAGCGCACAGACCAAGCCAACTGCAAACCAGATCAATGTTCGTAGATGACGTCTCAGGAATTGAATCATAAACACTACCTTCAACCCAGATTAAAAAAGTTCCGATATCGAGAGTCAATCTTGAGGCGTCTATTAGCGCTGGCTAAGGATTAATTCCTGTTCGGTTTGCGCTCCTGCATAGAGGAGATCAGGAGTTGAAGTGACATTTGACGGGAGGATCGTTAACCCAACAGTCCGACCTTCAAACCCAGCAGCATCAAAGTACTTGGTGTCACCTACCTGCTGGTAATTGAGATATGTACTCACACCATCAGCAGTTGGGTCAGACTTTAAGGTATCTTGAGTGTAAAAAACACTGTCAGGACCACCCACCAGTGCTTCATTGATAACGCGTCCTGTCAGTTCACCATTGCTAGGAATGTCAAATCCTAAAACGTTTGCCAGCGTAATTGCAACATCGGCATTGCTAACCGGAGCATAACTGGTGTAACCCTGCTTAAAGTCAGGACCGAAGGCAATCATATTATTGTAAGTATCGCCCCGACCAAAGCTGCCGTGCATCCCTTGCCCTTGCTGTAAGCCTGTGTCAGCAATCTCTACCTGGGAGCCAAAGGGATTGTTACTGTCAGTGGCAAATGTCCGGAAGTTCAAGACGATGGAAGGTGTAGGTAGTTGCGTGGAACCCTTCAAATTAATTGAACTAATCGGTAATGCTCCAGGGATAGTGCCGAACTGATCATCCACAAATATGCCACTGGTGTAGTCCTGTTTGCTGAGGAAATCCACCACTTGCTTGACGGTTTCTGGATTTTGATCTGGAACATAAATCAGGTCAGAACCGCCGTTGGCAGCAACAACAACTTTGGCATCAGGCTTGTCCTGAATCACACCACTACCACCAATCAACCCATCACCATTCCTAGGACGTTGTCCTTGAGTAGGGTCTACCAAGGTATAGTTTTTGCCATCAGCAGTTGGCGTGTCGGCGTCATACAGGGGTAGTCCCAATTCGTGGGCAATGTCAATCGCGACAAATCCAGGAGGTAAGTAGCCAGGAGTCACTCCTGGATAGGTTTGTGATGACGCATAATCACTAACTTTTCCTCCTTGGGTATCCGTTAATTGCTTGCTAATTGTGGAGAAGCCGTGATCCGAGGTGATGAAGATATCGGTGTTGGCTGCGAGCTGCGGATCGCTATTGATGAAGTCCAGAATTTGCTTGAGGTTGTTATCGGCATTTTTCACTGCTGCCTTCGAGGTAGGACCATTAATCCCAGGAGTCAAGCTATTGAGGCTATCGCCTTGGTTATGCTGCGTACCATCCGGGTCTCGTGACCAGTAGACCATTGCAAAGGGATTGCCTTTTTCAGTGAAGTCAGGCAGGATTGCCTTGGTAACTGCATTGGTAAAGTACTGCTGCTGAACTGTATTCGCCGCAAGCGTTCCGGGAGTGGTATTGTTCCCTGAATAGCCGTTGCTCAGCTGGTCGGTACTCGCTGCGCCATTAGTACGGTCGGGGGCTGTGATACCTACCCCTGCATCCACCAATCGTCTGGTGATTTCTGAACTGAGAGGAACCCCACCTGTCTTGCCTGTCGAGTCATCAATAATGATCGTGTCCGGTGTTGGTATCTTCCCATCTGCTCCGACATTCCCCTGGGTAACATCCTGAATCAATGTTGGTCCGAGTTTCCCAACCGCAGCGGTGTTGTAACCGTTTTGCCGGGCATACGCTAGCAGTGTTTCTTCGTTTAGATAGTTACCACCAAAGTGTTCGTCGATGTCACTGAGAATCGCGTCATTTTCAATAAACGGTGTTGGTGTCCCATTTCCTCCACCAGCAAAGACAGGATACCCTACGTAGATTGTGTTGCTAAAGTCGCCTGTATCACCTAAGTAATGCCCAGTGGCGATCGCCGACGCATTTGGAGTTGTGAAAGTGGGAAACAGAGAATGGCTATTGACGAAGTTCACTCCTTCCTGACGCAACTGATAGAGGGTTGGTGCATCTTCTGGATTGACTGAACTCGGTCGCAACCCATCTGCCACAAAGATAATTACGTTCCTACCAGTCGGAGTTTGACCCAATATAGGCTGGTCGTTGGTTTGCAAATCTGAAGTGTTACCCAAGCCATAAGCATTGGCGCTGGGATTCACAGAATTGTTACTTAAATATTCATCCATGTCTTTGACTCCATTCAAAATATGACAAATGGCAAATTGGGAAAAAAATACCTCTATTGCCTGATGAATTTAGTACATGATTGCATAATTGCTTAATCTATGTTTTATTTGTGTACTAAATAATTCAGGAGACAATTTTTTCACTCAACCATCTACAAGAGATTCTGTCTGCTAACCTCTTGTAAATCTCTACTTGTTAATGCTTAAATTCTTCGGAAATTCAGTTCAACTCAACTTCTTTTAAATAGAAATTTCCTCTTCTTCAAAATTGCTAGTTACAGAGACTATCATCTGTCATCTGTTAGTCAAACTATTAATAATATCTGAAAAGCGGCTTTAATTCTCTATTTCAGATATTTCCTCTTAACATTAGCAATTGATTTCAGTAGATTATCTGTTGATTTTCCAGATTTTACTACCAGTAATAGCCCATCTATCAACATAATACAAATTAAATATTTATCCAATTAATTTTCGGTAGTTTTTTATTTAAGCTAAGGTTAATAAAAACTTTTTTTAAAATCATTCTTTAGAAAGATTCATTTGTAAATTAGTAAAAACTGATAATAATTATTATTGTTCTCAATTGAATTTTTTGTAGCTAAATTATAAAAAATGATTATAGTTATAATTCAAATGAATGAGCAAAATCTTGTCGCCGACTTAAAGAAGAAAGAGAGTACAAAATCATGGCAGATGTTGTTGTGCCCAAAGCACAGCCTGAATCCGGTCACGAACACCTAACTGGCTGAAAATTTGAGAGACATAATTTCTCACAGTTCCTTCTGTAAGGTGCAGTTCTTGAGCAATTTCACGATTATTTTTTCCCTGTTTCATTAACTTCAAAATTTCCAGTTCACGTTGACTTAACAGGTAGTCAGAATCATGCTTTGGTCGTGAGGAATTAGGTTTTAACTGAGCAACGACTTTCGGAACAATCGATGGTCCGAGTTGACAGTACCCCAGATAAACTGAACGAATGGCTGTCACAATCTGTTCAATTGGAGTGTGTTTGAGTAAGTAACCAAGTGCGCCTGCTTGGAGTGATTGCCAGACATACTCATCATCATCAAATGTCGTCAGCACTAAAATCCGTATCCAAGGATAACGCTGAATAATCTCACGAGTAGCTGTAACGCCATCGCAAATTGGCATTCGGACATCCATCAAAATGACATCGGGTTGTAGGTGTTGGGTGAGGGCGATCGCCTCACGTCCATGACTCGCTTGTCCAACCACATCCAAGCCCGCTTCAGCAGATAGCAATATGGCTAAGTCCTGCCGAAAAATATCCTGGTCATCAACAACTAACAGGCGAATCATAGCGGAAGGATAATTTGAATCTGCGTGCCTAAGCCTGGAGTACTGTTGATCGTCAATTCACCTCTCAATAGTTGGACTCGTTCTTCAATGCCTTGCAATCCCAAACCTAAATGCGGTAGTTTCGGATCAAACCCTTGACCATCATCTGCTAATTCTATCAGGATACCTTCCGGCGTAGACAAACCTCGGAAACGAACCGCAGAAGCATGACCATATTTTTGAATATTAATCAATCCTTCTTTGACAATGTAGTAAATGTGGTGGCTGGTTTGCAACGGCAACTTTGGTAAGTTTATCTCCCATTGCACACTCAAAGCTTGATTGTAGCGAAGCTGTTCGACTAAATTGGTTAAAGCTTGATTGAGATTAAAATCCGATTGCCGCATTGTTTTCAGCGAGTGATTCACATCCTCAATACACTGACTAGCCAGAAATTTAGCTGTGTCTACAGCTTCACAGACTGCATTAATATCGTGTTGTTGTAGCTTTTTTTGGGCTACAGTTAACCGACTGTTGAGGTTTGTCAGACTATGTCCTAAAGAATCATGAATATCGCGAGCAATCCGCGTGCGCTCTAGTGTAGCCGCTAGTGTTTCTACTTGCTCAGCTAAGGCTTCTGCACGTTTTCGGCTTTTTTGTTCTGCAATTACCATAAAACTAAAAGCAATTATGAAGACAGTGACGACGAGATTATCTGATAGCAACCAAATCAACTGTTGGATTTGGTTGCGCTCGCCTAGCTCTACACATAATGCTGCACTCATTTGAGCAGATTTAGGAAGCGCCCATACAAAGGTTAATAAATTTAGGAGTAACGTTAATGTTACAGTCAATATCAGATTTTTACGATTCAATAAAAAGCAGCTTTTCGCAATATATAAATAGAGAAACAATTCTATTCCAATTCCTGTTAGCCTTATGAAAATTGCTAATATAATTCCTGCAAGAACATAGACTTGCCTTTGCCAAAGCGGACGGTTAATTGGAAAGACTAAACTCAACAGCGCATATCCAACAAGACAGAAAACAACCTGTAGAGATGTTGCGATTGAAGCTTGAAACGAGCCATCCAGCAAAAAGGCTAAACTCACTCCAACAATCATCACCCACTCGCTATAACGCAAATTTGAGCGGAATGATGGAGAAGAGATCATACTCAGTTTCATAGCAACTCAAGCAGAAAATATTAGCTAAAAGATACTAGAAACTACACTATAGTATTCCCTTTGAATTTATCTATGACATTTGTCATGTTAATTCATGACACCAATCTATGGTATGCAGAAACTTGATTTGGCACCTTAGTAATTAAGTTACTGGTGTTTTACGAACATGAAACGAATTCACGTTGGTTGGATGGTTATCACTACAGCCCTGATGAGTGGAGGGATAGGATTTCTAGGAGGTACAGTCGTCGGAAAGACGGTTTGGACGATAAGCGATGGTGTGCCAATGGGAGTCTGTTTAACAACTGAAATTGCCAAACAGCAAGGTGCAATGACTCCAACCGAGATTGATAGAGTCTTAAATCAGGCTAGAGAGAAAGTACAACAGACAGCAAATCAAGTCATACCGTTTGCTGAATTTAACTTTAACTGTCCGAAAGCACTCAGTAGTCTTTCCAAATAGATTCTTGTCTTTTCACACTGTTGTATTTAGAATTCCTAATATGATTCAACGCTTCAAGAAGAACATCAAAAAGCGTCCGCTTGTATGGTTTTATGTATTTTCAATTTTAATTGAAGTTTGTATCATTCCAATTTTCCTTTTTACAGATGCACAAAACGGATTACTCAAAGGCTTTGAGAAATCAGGTTTACAATTTAATACGGATTTAGTAACTGCGTTTCGAGTTGTATTGGCAGCACCGGAAGCATTTTTGGGAATTTTCCTAAGTCTTGTGCAAGTTGCTGCTGTCGATGTAGCCGTATTTCTTATTGCTATAGCTTATGGACAACAAGGTTTTGCAACCCTTAAAGCTCGCTTTCGCTTCTGGAGAAAAGATATTTTTTGGCACCGTGGCTTGAGAGTTTGGGGAGTCTGCATATTAACTTTTAGTGCGATGAATTTGGCGACGGCTGCACTCAACAAACTACTGCTAAGTGAAAAGGAATTCGGTTGGCATATTGATTTTTTCTCAATCGTCTTTTTGTTCAAGTTTTTGGTTGCTATGTTTTTAGATGCCGGTGGTTTATTTGAGGAAAATGGTTGGCGAGGATTTGCTTTACCTTTGCTACAGAGCCGTTTTAGCCCTCTCAAAGCCTCGATTATACTAGGATTAATGTGGTTTGCGTGGCACATTCCTGTTAAAGTGGATACTTTTTTTTACGGAATTGGAAATGCGATAGCCATTTTTTCTATTCTGATGATTAAGTTTGTTTTACTTTCAATTATCATGACGTTTTTCTTTAATCGAGTTGGTGGGACTACGATTATTGCGATCGCCATGCATGGGCTATCAAATGATTCAGTCAGGTTAGGTGGCGAAATTTTGTCAGATAGTACCAAAGTTTATCTAATGACTGAAATCAACTTAGTGATTCCAATGATTGTCGTTGCGATCGGATTAATTCTTAAAACAAAAGGTCGGCTTGGCTTCAGAACAGGGTGTGACATGAGATGCTCCAACGCTAGTCGCCTACGGAGGGAAACCCTCCTGCAGCGCTAGCTCCGCTAACTGCAAGCGGTGTAGCGGGATTGTCACAACAACCTCAATAAAATGTCCACAATCCTGGGGTGATCAATTCAAGGAGGTGCTCATCCGGATCTCGGAAATACAGGCTGCAGCCGCCCCGTTTCCAATGAACTTTGCTGTCGATGGGGATACCTCGCTCAGCCAGTCGTTGTTCCCAAAACTCTAGTTCGGACGCCGCAATTGAGAATGCCATGTGCAAGCGACCACTTCCACCATGAGGAGGAATCACCCCTTCTACCGTACCGACGGGAGACGTTGTCCTCCCCGGCTCCTGAGCTATGCTCTTGGGGAACAGGATCAGGGCTTGTCGGTTGGGCACCCGGAGTACACAGATCATCTCATCCATGACCTCTTTCTCAAATCCGAATAGGTCTTCGTAGAACTTAAGCGAGCGTGCCAAGTCTTCAACATATAGCACCGATTCAACAATACCGTTGACAGTTTGCTTCTCAGTCATAGGATACACTCTCTTCAAGAATGCCTGTTACTGTCAGAGTAGGTTATCCAAACGGACTGTTTCAAGAGCCAATTCTGTACTTCTATATAAGTCCACTTCGCGTGAGATATATCTTTAGTTACTGCCCTAACTCTTGCATATTGTTCATCACTTGTTGATATAACTGTTTATTATTCTGTTTCTCAAAAATTTGTGCGGCTCGCTGCAAATCTTCTATAGCTTTCTGTTTATCTCCTAGCGCAGCATACGCATTTCCTCGGTTATTGTATGCTGCTGCAAAGTTGGGAGCAAGACGGATGGCTTCGTTGTAATCGGCGATCGCCCCCTCTCTATCTCCTTGGGCGGCGCGGGCGTTTCCCCGGTTATTGTAAGCAACGGCAAAGTTAGAATTAACATTAATAGCTTGGCTGTAATCGTCTATCGCCGCGTTTCTGTCTCCATTTGCTGCAACCGCATTCCCGCGATTATTGTACGCCTCAGCATAGTTGGGATTGAGGCGAATTGCTTGGCTGTAATCTTCTATCGCCCCGTTTGTGTCTCCCTGTGCGGCGCGAGCATTGCCTCGGTTATTATACGCTTGAGCATCATTGGAATTGATATTAAGCGCTTGGTTGTAATCTTCTATCGCCCCTGCTGATCTCCAGAATCAAATTTAGCCAGTCCCCGGCTATTGTAAGCAGTTCCATAGTTGGGATTGAGGTTAATTGCTCTGGAATAAGAAGCGATCGCCCCTTGTGAGTCTCCTTTAATTTGCTGATATTGACCCTGAATATAAAAGTCTCTCGCTTGTGATGGTCGTGCTGCTGGACGTCCAGCAGGACGGACTCCGATTTCTGTAACCAATACATCCTTAGCGTTACTACAGGAAACGGTTCCAAGGGCAATAAATGCAGTAAGCGCAGCTATGCGGACAGCATTCATTCTTGACGATTCATCCTTATACTAACCATTTAATATTTAGTACAGTATTTCATTAATTCGTAATGTTTTTAAACGCAGAGGACCGCTAAGTAAGCGCAAAGGGACGCAGAGTTTTCGTGTAAGTTTCCGCTATGAATTTATGCAATCATGTACTTAGCATTTATTAATCATCACTGTTTTCGTCACTTTCTTGATTTTTAGGGGTCAGTCGCCATGCAGTTGTTTGCTCAATATCTACAGACAGTTGTTCTAGGTTTTCTCCTAAATCTTTTTGTAGTTTCTGAGTCAATGTGATTGGAAAATCTAAATCGATATCTTCAGTTTGTACTAGTTTTGCAAGTTGTGTAAACGGTACTTTCACCGTTTTTCGCTCGTAACAACTTAGCTTGAAATAAGAGCTTTCTGTTACATTTTGAGCAAGCATAGCTTTTTTTATTCGCTCTTGGAGATTTGCGAATTCTGAGTCTAACAGTTTCCACTGTTGCTCAAGTTGTGCGTATCTTGCATTCAGTGATGTTAAGTTTTCCGTTGCGGGTTCTGGGTGAATTTCTTGGTTTAATTCTATCAAACGTTGATGGACTTGAGCAAGATAAATGCAGTCTAGGTAAGCATAGTCTATTTGTTCTTCGCTTAGGGGTCGCCTTCCCCAATCACTACCTTGTTCTTGTTTCTCTATATTCTTAAAATGACAAAGTTCTGCAGCTAGAGTTTTGAGTTGGTAGTTAGGTAATGGCAAGGCATAGTAGGGAATTTTTTTTGCCATTTCTAAAGTGCAAGTGATATTTTTTGCTTTCTTGTTACCCAGATATTTCAGATCAAAGCTAGCATTATGAAAGACTTTTTCAATATTGGTATTGAGCATAATTTTGTCAATAAACTCAGCGACAACATCAGGATGGTTGAGTACATCCAAAACAAAGGTGCGATCGCCACTCAAATCTTGTGGATCGTCCAATACCTGAATCAGCGACAGTCTAGCATTGCGACTTTTATAGTCTGCGATTTCTGTATCAATCCACAAAATGCTAGCTTTGGTATATTCAGCGACAAGAGAACGGATTTCGCTTGCTAATGTTAGGTATGGCATGAGTTGAGTTTTCCTGAAAAATTCGGAAGGGGTATCAAGTTATAGCTCTCCATTTTTAGCATTTTCTTGGTTATTTTTCTGTGGTTGTATCTACGTGAAGCGGTCGATTGTACTTATGTAGCAGAGCGATGCTCCCGAGGAGCCACCTCAGCATCGCGTTTGGCAATTCTCGGTTACACAATTAACGTGTTTTTGAGCGGCTGCAAAGTTGTGGAATAATTATAGCTGACGAATTAGGAACTTCTGTAATGGGAAATCACGCTAGAAACTTTATCGAACGCAGTGATTATAGAGCCTTCCTTGTGCTATTTAGGAACTGGAGCGGTATTTTCCTGATTACTGCTTTCAGTGTTTGGGCAAATAGTTTGCCGATTTATATCATTTCGATATGGATAATCGGAGCCTTTCAGTACGGCTTAGGAGAAGCTCTCGTACATGAAGCTTCTCACTACAATCTTTTTAAGAAGCATTCGTGGAACGACCAGTTAGAGTTTCTCTATGCACTTCCTTTTTTTACTAGAGTGCCTAAATATCGAGAACTACACTCGCATCATCATAAGTATTTTGGGGAACCCGAAGATCTAAAACCATCTTCTTATGAGAATCTGGGCTTTTTAAATCCTCGAAACAGCCTTTTCTTCCTCTGGTTTGTCAAGCCGATGCTTGGATATGCTGGTTTCCAACACCATTTCTTGACCTTTAATTCAGATTACAATAGATTTTTTGACCGAAAGGTTCTTCTGTTTTGGATATCTGTTGCTTCCTTGTTTTATTGGACAGGTATTTTCCACATCTTATTGTTGTACTGGTTTGTTCCCCTAATGTGGACTTTTAGTAGCTTTCTTTACTGGCAAAGTGTAGACCAGCATTATGGCACTGAATCTGGAACGCGAACGAACATCGGTTTTTTAATCAATTATTTTGGACATAACATTGGATACCATCACGTTCACCATCTCTGCCCTACTATACCCTGGTATAAGCTGCCTGAAGCTCACAAGGTTTTGTGCTCAGAAGTGACTGATATTTCTCATAGTTTTTTCGATACCTATCAGCAATTAAAAGCCTATCGGCAATTAAAAACAGTTAGTTAAGTCGATTGGAGTTTATCTATTTGTAGAGGTGATAGATGAAAACACCCATTAATCCTGTAAACTCCAGACTCGCCAGTGCTTGTCAGCAAGCTGAAGCTAGCTGCTGCAAAACGGGTTTGTTGTTCTTGCTTGAAGACGAATATAAAGCAATTGTTTCATGGCTAACTGACAACTCACCAAGTGAACTTGATGAGTTCGAGTCCCGATGTGTTAAGCACGACGGATTCTACCTATACGATCAAAAAGATTGTTGTCAGTTCCTAACCGAAACGAATCTGTGCAGGCTGCATCTAGAAGGCGTAAAACCATCCGAGTGCTTTTGGTGGCCTGTGCAAATCTACGGTACAGAACCAGAAAATCTTGAATTTCGTGTTGCAACTAGATGCTGTACGGCTTGCGAGTACATTGACGCCAATTCATCTCTGCTTGACGACATTACAAAGAGAGTTGGCGAACTTGGAACTGATGTATTTTGTCGGTTCAGAAAAGTTTACTTGGGAAATTGTGGAAAACGATTTTTACGTAAGTTGTAGCTGTAGCGACCCAAAATACAATTGTAAATTTAGCCATTTTGAACTGATGAGTAGACACTTTGACTTTTGACTTCTAGAACATATCAGCAGGGTCAGCAGCTTGAAGTTTGCGGGTGGCGATCGCTCCGGAAATAAGACACATAACGATGGTCAGCACCAGCACCAACAAGGCTCGTGCTAAGGTCATGTAAATGGGCAAATTTGTCGCATTCCTGGTGAGATGGTAAAGTCCCAAAGGAACTATTGCTCCTGGTATGAAGCCTAGAAATGCTAGAATAACTGCTTCTTCAAAAATCACTCCTAAGAAGTAGAGATTGTCATACCCCATTGCCTTCAAGGTAGCGTACTCTTTGATGTGAGCATTCACATCAGTGGAAAGAACTTGATAAACGATAATGATGCCGACTATAAACCCCATCGACACGCCTAGACCGAAGATAAAGCCGATGGGGCTTTCTTTCTGCCAGTAGTTTTCCTCAAACTGGATAAATTCCTCATGGGTGAGAACTTTGACATCATCAGGTAAGTAGGTTCGTAATGCTGTTGCAACTTGCTTCGGGTCATATCCTGGTTCAAGATAAATCATACCCAAATTAATACTGGCTGCTTGCCGTCCAGGAAAGAGCCGTAAGAAATTCTGATCGCTGGTAATCAAGTTACCATCAGCCCCAAAGGAAGTTCCCAATTTGAATAAGCCACCGAGAGTGATGGTGTGGTTTTCTATTTCAGTGGTAACAGTTTTACCTTGTTCAATTTGGGCAATTGTCTGTTTATAATCTCCTTTAGAATCATGGTCAAATAGCAAAGTATCCGGCAGCTTAATCTTATCTAACTGTTGGTTCACTTCTGGTAACTGAAAAGCTGGTTGGTCAGGATTAACCCCAATAACTTGAATTGATGTTTCGCTACGGGTTTGGGGATTTTTCCAGGTGATCATACTTAGATACAGTCCTTCTGCAGATTTCACTCCTGATATGGAGGATGCTTGGTACAGCCGCCGCCGCGAAAATGTAGACAAATTTTGGATATTACGAGCTTTGGGACTGATTAAAACAATATCTGTATGCAAAACTCTGTTGAGGCGAGTATTACTGTCATAGAGTGCGTTTTGAAAGCCAAGCTGCATGAATATCAGAACATCGGCAAAGGCAATACCTGACAATGCTACCAACAAACGACTTTTTTCATGATTTAGTTGCAGCCATCCCAGAGGTGTTCGCCGCTGTAACTGTTGTATAAATCCAATCATAATTTAATCATTGCCTTAACCTGCAAATTGGTTAACTGAGCAGCTTTTTGGTTTGATGCTGTATTTAATCGGACATGAACTTCAACCACTCTGGCATCAATATTGGTACTAGGGTCAGTGTTGACGACACTCTGACGACGCACCTGTAAGCCTATGCGATCAACTGTTCCTTGCAACTCATCTGGTAAAGCATCGCTAGTTATCCGCACCTGCTGTCCTGAACGGACTTTACTAATATCACTTTGGTAAACTTCTGCAACCACATACATTTGGCTGGTTTGCCCAATTTCAACGATGCCATTACTTGATACCACTTCACCAGCACGTGTATGTATATCCAATACTTGTCCGTCTTGAGGCGATCGCACGTAAGTCTGTTCCAGATTTTTCTTAGCCTGATTCACTTCGGCGATCGCATCATCAACTTCTGCTTTTGCTACTTCCACATCCACTGGGCGCACCTCAGCTATCTTTTCGAGTGTCGCTTGAGCCTCGCCCAGTTGTTTGCTACCAGTCGCGTTCATCCGTGCAAGAACAGCTTGAGCCTCGCTGATTTGCCTGCTACTTGTACCATCAATACGACTAAGGACTGCTTCAGCTTCTCTAACTTCCTGTGTTGCAGTATCTAAACTCAGGCGCTTACTATCAAATGAAGATAGAGAAATTGCACCTTGAGAATATAACTGCTGATAGCGCTTGTATTCGGCTTGAGCATTGTTGAGTTGGGCTCTTAGTTTTCTCATGGTTGCCTGTTGCGCTATCTTGTCGCCTTCCCACTGCGCTTTCAGTCGGGCGATCGCTTCTGCTTGCGCTGTCTTGTCACCTTGCCACTGTGCCTTCAAGCGCTCAACTTGAGCTTGTTGCGCGGCAATTTCACCGCGTTTTGCACCTGCTTGTACTTTCTTGAGGTTTGCTTGCTTGACTCTCACTTGTTCTTGTGCTTTCATGACAGCAGCTTGAAGACGGTCTTTGCTATCAAGAATGGCAATCACTTGCCCTGCTTTTACCTCTTGCCCCTCCTTGACTAACAATTGCTCAACTCGATTCTCTTGACTCGATGTTGGAGCGGAAACTTTAATGATTTCTCCCTGTGGCTCTAGTCTTCCTAAAGCAACCACTTTTGTGACTTTGGGGATGCTAAGCTTAGATGTTTGCGTCACACTAGATTGCTGTGACTGTAATCGCCAGAATCTGTAAGTTGTCAGCCCAGCAACAACAAAAGCTGTAGCAATTGCCAGTATCATCAGTGGGCGACGGCTATGCTTAAAGGATGCAGAACCGTTAGCTGTTGCATCGCGCACATAAGGTGCCTCCTGATTCAATTGGGACATAAATAAACTATACAGTTTAGTTTCTTTATTCTAAACTAGACGGTACAGTACAATTATGTCAAGAAAGATTTTCACCCCAGTGCTTGGTGTCATACACCGGTGTTAGGAAAGGATGGTTGTGTCCCTACAGCCAACCTTATAGCTATAACCTGGTAAAAGTAGAAGAACCGAAAAATGAGAAAGACACAAACAAATAATCTAGATCGTAAGCCATCAGAAGAAAAAGTGGATGCCATTCTGGCAGGTGCAATGCAAGAGTTTCTGGCACATGGGTATGCTGCTACAACTATGGATCAGGTAACAGCAGCAGCAGGTGTGTCTAAAACAACCGTCTACAATCACTTTCAAGACAAGGAAGGACTGTTTACTGCTCTCATACAGCAATTGATTGTATCCAAGTATTACGCAGTATTTAACCCCCAAAAAGCACAATTGATGCAAGGTGAAGCATCTACAATCCTGCGCCATTTAGCGTTCTGTATGCTAGATAACTCTATAGCTGACAAACAGGTGTTAGGATTAATTCGCTTGATAATTGGTGAGTCTGAACGTTTTCCGGAGTTAGCGCGAGCCTTTGTTCTTAACCTTGAAAAATCATTTTTGGAGGATTTGTGTCAATTTCTTGCGTCTCGTACGGAACTCAACCTACCTGATCCAGAAGTTGCGGCGCGAGTGTTTATGGGAACGTTAGTACATTTCATCCTGATTCAGGAAGTACTGCATAGCAATGATATTCTACCAATGGAGCGCGATCGCCTGGTTGACAACTTGATTTACTTGTTAACTATTAATCAGACTATTAATCAGAGTGTAAAACATATAAGCGCAGATCAGTACTCAGGCACAAAGCAAAAATCTCCTCGGCGCAACCGTAAGGATTCAGGTAAATTTGAGCGAGACTACGATTCTGAGCCGAAACGTTTAAGATCTATGAGACTCACAGATACAGCTTGGGAAAAATTAGCTGCGATCGCCGCTAAAAATCAACTCACCCGCAGTGAGGTGATCGAAATCATTGCTCGCAATCAAGGATTAACCTGAGGAGCAAGGAAGAGGTCATCTGTGTCAACTGAAGCTGAAAACCTTGTCATTAGGTTACATCATATGCCCTTATGCTTGCCCATAATTTTCGCTTCACCCCACCCCAGCTTACACAAAACCGGGGTGGGGTAAACGTTTGAACGTGATTGTTCACACCAATGCACTTGTGCAAAATTGTATATACATGACAAATTCGAGTGTCTGCTTGGTTCGATTCCAACCAGCCCTATTTACATCTGTCATTGTCTGACTTTTTTGTATATACATGGTGAGAAAAGGTGGAAGACTTTCTGCTTGCGTAGGCATGGCAAATTTACCCAGCCGTTTCGTCAAGAGCCTGATTTCTGCCAATTTGGCAACCTAACTAGGCGGAAATATATTTGAATTTTGAGGAAATTATCTTTAGTGAAGGGTTATCAGATTAGCTTCCTCTACTACTTAAAACTGCCTATTTTCAAGGTTGCTGCACCTTTCTCAACTTAAAATCAGATTGCTAGACCCCTATGTGTGTCAGCTTAGTCGAGACGAAATTGAAAATGCTTACAAGCAAAGGGTTATGCGCTTTCTCCTATGTGTGTCAATCTTGAAAGTTGCGAATGGGCTTAAAGCATTATGGGAAGAAAATTGAGTGCGCGATTTGGCTTTTCCCTGTTTGACAAAAGACTAATATCACCGAGTTCCTTCTAAATTTTACGAATCTCTATGAGTTTATCCAATCCCGCTTCAACTCCACAACCTTCTTATACCGCAAAAGACCTTCAAGTATGGCTGGCGTCTTTTTTTGCTGAGTTACTAGGACTGCAACCAGCAGAGATAAACATTCAAGAGCCTTTCGACAGCTACGGTTTGGATTCAGCCCAGGTGATGATTATTGCTAGTAAAGTGGAGAAATTGCTCGGATTTCAGTTATCTCCCCTGCTGGTGTGGCATTACCCCACTATTGAATCACTTTCCCAGCGTTTAGCCGAAGAATTTGGTGGTTCGGAGACAGAACTTTTTCAAATTTAAAGTTTGCAGTTGTTTTTACGCAAAGAAACTCGGTTAAGAGCAAAAATCGTAGGTTTAGCAATCAGCTACCTACGAAGAAACCGATTTTCTAGTATTTGGTACATATACGCAATCCTAAATGATTCGTGAAATTCTCTCTTCTCTTTTCTTGGCGTCCTTGGCGTCTTGGCGGTTAATAATTTTCATAAATCAAATAGGACTGCTATAAGTCTTGAAATGTAAACGCTGCAGTTGTTTTTAAAGAGATTGCAAAAAACTATGAATACATCCGAAATTTTGGCAACTCTCAGGCAACAGTCTGTACAGATCTGGGTTGAGAATGACAAACTCAAGATCCGTTCTCCCAAAGGAATATTAACGCCAGATCTACAGGCAGAAATAGCTGCAAACAAGCCGGAAATTATGGCATTTTTACGTCAGGGTAATGTTGCCATTAGTTCTCATCCCATATCGCGGGATAATGATCTCAGTCTGCAAACAATCGGTCGTTTAATTGGGGAAATAGGCGATAAATTAAATCTAGAGTGTAAGCAACCGATTATCGATCCTAGACTGATGGCTCAAAGGCTAACTGTCACCTTTAGACCTGTGCCAAATAGATACAAAAATGAAGAAATTCTCAGATTTAGAGAAGAACTAGAACTGAAACTGCACTCATATGGGGTGAAAGTTTTACCGTGGGAAAAAGCTATAACAGAGTTTCATTATAAAATCAATATCCCGTTTCTTAACTGGAAGAAAACCATCAAAAACAGGGTGGTGAAATCTGGGGTAAATGCTGTCATTGATGTAGATAGACCACCTTCTTTAATAAGTCGATTTAAGAAAAATTTAGCAGAAAAGCTGTATCAAATCTATTCTCGTTTTATTGTGAAGGGGCAAAAAATCTCGGTAACGAGAATTGCTCAGTTAATCGGTTGGGCTGAAGATTGTGCAGCTAAATACATTGAAGATCCGACAAATACTCAGGTTATTGTACTCACGGAATTAGATAAAGAGTTTGTTAATTCCGAAACTCCCTATCAACAGAAGATAAAGATTGGGTTGAATACTCTCATCAGGACATTTTCAGAAATTGTGATTGGAGTGTCTCATTCACATTTTTCAATTCTGAATATGAATCTTTCAGATTCCGTATTTTCTATAAATGAGATAGATAGTTTTGTTTTAAATTCACTCATTCCCAAGGTCTACGTTCCCATATTACCTTTGCCATTGAGCAAATTTCAAATAGAAGAATTCGACTCTCTGCAATCAACTTATGCACAAAAATTAGTTACCTTAGGTAATAAGCTTGCAGAAACCAATCTCTTTCCTTCTGGTTCAAAGCTAAGCGAGGTGATTAAAAGAAAGTCCTATAGAGATATCGTTAACGTCATTGTAAATGGCAGAACAGGTGTTTCTTATGGCTTTGTTGCGTATGCAGAGCCACCACATTACGTTGGACAAATTGAGATAACTGAACGGGAGTGGAAAAATCTATATCCTGTTGAAGGATTCAGTATTGATGAAGTCCGCAAAAATTCGATAGGTAGACGTTATTTAAAAACTAAGATAGGAACAGAATATAAATTTAAGCAGATTCCCGATATTTGGATTTTAAGTGCTCGTTCTGGGTCAAATAAAACTAACTTGAGTCTTGAAAGTGACATAGTTAGAATTGGTTTGACAGACAGGTTATTGCTACAGTTACCGCTCTTAGTTGATTCTCAAGTCGTAGATATCAAGCCTTCCTATGATGTCTATGTAATGCTGGGAATAGCTATGTCCGCAGCTTTGTATGCACCAAACTTAATGAGAAATGGTCTGCCAATGATCCATTTTCACGGATACCCAACAGCTGAGTGGTTTCAGATGAATGAACATTATGCTGGAGTTAACAATCCTTCAGTGCCTTGTGGAACCTATGAATCTGGAGTCTTCAATTTTTTGAGTATTTATAACTTGGTAAATCAACATGGTGGGAATATTTCCTTAGCCAGTTTGATAGAACCGGATCATGGAACGAATATCATAGCTTCTGATTTGGAATATCTCGTAGAAAGAGTGAAGACTGGGTGTGAAAAAGGAGAAATAGAACTAGGTGGAAAACATTTTGCTTCTCTTAAGACAAAGATAGCTGATAGTTGAATATAAATCTTAGAGGTTGTTTAAAAAGTGGTTGGCTGTGATTTTTGGCACTTATTGATCCCCCCTAGCCCCCCTTTCCAAGGGGGGAACCGGAATCAAAGTCCCCCTTTTTAAGGGGGATTTAGGGGGATCTAGAACACTTTGCTACCGACAGTAGGACTTTTAAAACATCCTCTTAGTTTTCACGGTATCTGGAAAACCTCGCTTCTATTTCTCTCTCCTACAAGGAGAGAGACTTTGAATGTTGGGGAAAGAAAGTTAGATTTTTTGTGGACTTTTCCACATGACGTGAAAAGTCAGGAATATAAATTTGCTTTCTGATGCGTCCTAAGTAAAGTTGATTTGAATGTGGAATCGCAACTAATCATGATTGCCAACAGAAAACTGGGACGCGTCGAGCAAGCGATGGAAACCTTAAATCGCTGTGCTAAAACCTGGAATGTAATCACTATTAGTCGGATCAAAGGACCTCTAAGTGAAGAAGTTGTCAGACAGGCTCTAGATCTAATCCAGCATCGTCACCCTCGTCTTAATTCTCGGATTGTTGGTTCTCTTAATAGCCTCCGCTTTCAAACTGAAGGAACAGCAAAGATTTCTTTGCGTGTTGTGAACAAATTAGACAATTGGCAGTGGCAAGAAGTCGTTCATGAAGAGCTAAACGAGGAAATTGATAGTAGCAAAAATCTGCTGCGAGCAGTGCTTGTTCATATCTTAAGCGAAGACCATGTCAGTTACCTGATTACAACAGTACACCACGGGGTTTCGGACGCGTTATCATGCGTCCGGCTTCACTCAGAAATATTAGAGTACTGTCATAAAATTGTGTCCGGCGAGGTAATGAATCCAGTTGCTAGCTTAGACGCGCTTCCACCAATTGAAGAACTACTACCCAAATGGACAAAAAGTTTCAGTGGTAGGATAAGTGGCGTGTTCCTGTTTTTACGGCTTGGGTTTCAGAAAATCTGGAATCGACCGGAAACACTAGGTTTTGAAAAGTATGCACCCCTTGCGAAGCGTACTTGTGGCATGGTTCACAGACAGCTTGATCCAGAGTTGACTCAACAGCTGGTAAATCGTTGCAGGCAGGAAAATACGACAGTGCAGAGTGCTTTGTGCGCTGCACTGTTGTTTACTGTAGCGAGAAAAATAGCTAAAGGTAAGAGAAAAGATGTACGAGTGAGTTGCCTGTCATATTTTGATTTGAGGAAACGCCTAGAACCTGCAATCACCGATGAGCATATGGGTGTGTTAGCATCATCTATTTTGGGATTTCACACTATACATACCAATACATCTTTCTGGGAATTAGCTCGGGATGTGAAACAACACCTTGAAGCTGTTACAAAGCACAACGATATCTTTAAGATGATATTGATGTCCAAGGATTTCATCAAGTTTTTTCTCGCCGTCCCGAACGAAGTCTCTGCCACTGTATCTGTCTCTAATATTGGCAAAGTCAACATCCCCAACGTTTACGGAGCATTTGAACTAGAAGAAATCAGCTACCTTGGCTCTAATTCTTTGTATGCAGGTGTTTTCGCTACAAACGCCTCAACTTTTCAAGGAAAAATGCTGTTAAATTTTGTTTTTTCTCTGCCTTCAATCAGTCAGGATACTATGGAGACTCTTGTGAACAACGTCGTGTCCTGTATTATTGAGGTTTGCGATTTCAATGTTGTTTTCACCCCAATTCACAAGTAACCCATTCCC
>NZ_JBAHYJ020000077.1:0-44840 GCF_036697665.2 Scytonema sp. PRP1
TGGCAAAATGCCCAACCAAACATGCGTTCTTAACATCAAAAACGAGTATTCAAGTTGGGCATTTTGCCAAGGTTGACCAACTTTGAGTAATTTTAATGAAACCCCCAAACCTAACCCCCCAACCCCCCTTCCCTACAAGGGAAGTGGGGAAGATTTAAAGCCTCTCTCAGTAATAAAAGCTGCTCCTCTTCCCAAACCTCTTAGGGGAGGGTTAGGGAGAGGTGGACAGAGGAATGGAAGCGAGGTCTTGTGATGTGGTTCATTTACCTAAAAACCGCTGTAAGCTAGCCGCAGTTCTGACAACTTCTTCAGGTGTCAACTAAAATATTAAGGCACTTGACAGATATCTAAAGCTGCCAAAAACTGATATTCTACAACTTGTAGTTAAAAGTACCCCCAATTTTGTTGTAATTGAACGTGGCTCAAAACTACCGCCGTGCTAAGCTCAGAGGCAAATCCTTCAAAGGGCAAGACTTAACAGGTGCAGATTTCTCCTATTGCGATATCCGAGGTACTGACTTCACAGATGCCATCCTTAGAGGAGCAAACTTCAGCCATGCGAGAGCGGGACTACAACGCCGTTGGGCAATTACCATACTAATATCTGCATTACTGCTGTCAGCAGTATCAGGATTGCTATCGGCTGTCGGTGGCTCTCTGTTAGGATTCATTGTAGTAAATGGCAACCGTGAAAATATCTATGTTGCTGTCATCAGCTGCATAGTATTGTTACTCTTTTTTCTCATCACTATGCGTCGAGGCGTGGCTGCAGCCTGTGGATTTTTGGCAGTGGCAGTTGTATGTGCTGGGGTTGCAGCAGTAGTATGGGCAGGAGTCGTGGCAGTAGCATGGGTTGGCACAGGCACCCAGACACGGGTCATGGAATTGTCAGCGATTGTGACAGTAGTTATCATAGGGGCTGTAGCAGTGATAGTGGCTGCAACAGGGCTAGTAGTCATAGCCGGGGCTGCGGTAGTGGCAGGGGCTATAGCTGGATTATTTGTAGTAGCAGTGACAGTAGCAATGGCAGGGGCGGTAGCCGGAGCAGTGGTTGTCGCAGGGGCAAAGGTAGGTGGTGTAACAGCAGGAGCACCGTCAGTGATAGTAGCAGTATTAACATTAATCCTGTCTGCTGAGGTTAGTTGCCGTGCTTTATTTGAAGATGAGAAGCAAAGCTGGGTTCGCAATATTGCTTTTGGCTTAGTAACAAGACGCGGAACCAGTTTTCAAGGAAGCGATTTGACAGATGCCGACTTTACGCAGGCAAGGCTGAAAAACACCTATTTCATCAAATCTATCCTGACACGTACCTGTTGGTTTCAGGCGAAAAAGCTGAATTTTGCTGACATTAGGACAACGTATCTTGAAGATGAAAAAATACGAGAATTGCTGATTACAAAAGACTTGCAGAACAAAAATTTCGATGGCTGGAACTTGCAAGGTATCAATTTGCAGGGAGCGAATATCAGAGATGCTAGCTTGATTGCAGCTAGGCTGAATGAATCTAACTTGCAAAATGCGGATATTTCCAGAGCTAACCTGACAAAAGCGCAATTAGACAGAACTGATTTTAGAGGTGCAATTCTTACAGGCGCATATATTGGAGATTGGGGTATAACTCCGGAGACTAAACTAGATGGAGTTCAGTGTGAGTACATCTTCATGTATGTACCCACAAAAGACAATCCTAATCCCTATCGCGTACCAGCGAATTGGGAAGAGACATTTAAAGACGGTGAATTTACTCAATTTATTAACCCATCGTCAAATGTATCAAAAATTTGATATTCCTCCTTGTTTAATCTCCCGCTGATCGGTTAAAAGGTAGGTATTACTCTTTTGCCCCGAATTGTTTCAACAAGGTCATAGCCGCATCCTGGCAGAAATGATTTGCCCACCCTAGGGGCGTGCCGCCATGAACGCTGTCTAAAAGCGTTAGGTCAGCGCCATGCTCCACTAAAAGTCGAATCATATCCACATAACCTTTCATTGCGGCAAGGTGTAACGGCGTTATCTCCAAACTTTCAGTGTCCTTAGCATTAACTTCGGCACCATGCTCCAGCAGAGCAACAGCCACTTGAGCATGACCGTAAAGAGCCGCCATATGCAAAGGTGTGAGATTGGTGACAAAATCGCCAAACAAATGCCTGGTTCTGATGTTGGCATCTGTGTACTCTAGAAGCATTTTTGTCCCTTCGACAAGACCTTGTTGAACTGTGTAATGTAGCAGCAACTGATTTTGCCCTCCTGGCTGCACTTGGGTGGGGTCGGCATCAAGAATGGCTCTGGCTTGCTGCCATTGTGCTGATACAATTGCCGCAGACAAATCGACTTTGGCTCCTCGTTCGGTTAGCAGCTTTGCAACTTTTTCGTTCTTGGCATGAATAGCAAGGCATAAAGCAGTCATACCCCAGGCAGTTCGGGCATGAATATCAGCCCCGCAGTCCAAGAGCAGTTGCACCATATCAAGCAGGTTTTCGACCACTGCGAAGTGCAGTGGCTGCCATTCGTTGTGAGCAAAACCAAGCCTTTGGGAAAGTAAATTTGGGTTTGCTTTCACCATACACCGGACTTCATCGACTTTTTGCAGGGCAATCGCCGAAAATATATCCAGAGAAGCTCCTTGTGCCAGAAGATACTCTGACACCTGAGAGTACTGCTCACCAGGAATCGATTGGTCTTTTGTAAAGCACTTGACGACTGTTGCCCAACCTAGTGGGCTGAGGTTGTACCAGCCGTCAATTGCATTTAAGTCAGCGCCGTTTTCAACTAGCAGTTGCGATACGTCCAGATATCCACCCGTTGCCGCCCAGTGTAGGGGCGTGCTATTGCTGCCATTGTCTTCTTTAGCATTAACATCTGCAAAAGCGGCGATTAAGAACCGGACAACCTCTAAATGCCCCCGATGGGCGGCGAAATGCAAAGGCGTACTCTTGATTTCTCTACTCTTGATGTTCGCCAATCTTGGCTCTTGTTGGAGCAGAAACTCCACTTTTGTGCTGTCGCCGCTAACAGATGCGTCGAGTATCTCTATCACTTGAGCAGTAAATGTTTCGTTTTTGGAGGGGCGCTTTTCATGCAAATTATCTGACACCATATCAATCATCCTTTGTTTTAGTCGGCTACGTGCAGAATGCAGGCGGTTTTTGATTGTCGATACTGGTATATCTAGGAATGTGCTGATTTCTTTTTGTGAATAACCACTGATATAGAAGAGTGTGATCACGATGCGTTCGCTTTCTGGCAGTGCCTGGATAGCCTGGTGCACTTTGTCTTTCACCTCTCGCTGTTGAGCGATTTGGGCTGGTTCGGGATGAATTGAGGGCAATTGAGCTGTATCTTCCAATGGCACGATTGAGACGCGCTTCCCCCGTGTTAGGCGATCGCAATGCTTGAAGATAATTTTTTTTAACCAGCCAGGAAAGGCAGCGGCTGAGCGGAGTTTTTCTAGGTTTAAATACGCATCAATAAATGCTTCCTGTGCCGCATCTTCTGCTAACTGAAAACTACCCACAATTGAGTAGCCGTATCCGACTGCCATATCCTGAAAGTTCCGGACAATCTTGCTGTAGGCGTTGAGGTTTCCTGCTTGAGATTGAACGACCAGTGTTGTTAGCTCTTCTATGCTCAGCTTGTTATTCATCTTGGACTTATGGTTCCCTATTCATAAGTCCCAACTTGTCTAAGTTTGGTTTAGTAGTTACGAAGCGGTACTTTCTGCTGATCTAATATCTTACTTGTAGCGGCGAGATGACTACAAACGATGTCATGTTCGTGTATTCCTTATGATTTCTACAAACTTCAGCTGGAACAAGGAACTCGGCGTTCTGTTACCAACGTCACGCTCACCCACTCGCCTTTGTCGCTGTAGCTGCGAATCATCCGTTGGCGCAAGTCGGGTTGGATAAGCCAACCTACCTCAAGAAAAAGTGGTTGACGTAATTGTAGTTTTAGTGGAGAAGTGGCAGAAGCGCCATCGGGTAGGAGTAATACTTGTATTTGCTTGTGCGGATCTTCGTCGAAGTGGATAATAGAGTCTTTAACAGTCGCGGTTGAAGTAATCGTGCGTAGATGCGTAGCGTCGTGTCGTGAGACATCGCCAAAGGTTAAGCTTTGCCTTAGTCGCCCAGACTCATTAAGTTCTAATTGCATTTTGGTAGGGTAACTCTGGGAAGAACGCCAATCTGGATATATTGTGACTGCTTCACCCTGCCATTCTCCCAGAAGATCATCTACTTTCAAAGGTGGACGTTGTTCTGGTTGAGTTCCGGCAAGATGTTCTCGAATGAGGGTGAGTTTGTCTAGCTGGAGGTTTTTGTCAAACAACTGAACGAGGCGTAAGCGGCGATTTTCGTGAATTAACCCAAGTTCTGCCCCAAATTCAGAAAATGGTCCTAGCTGGATCGAACCTTGCGAAAACGCCCCATTTTCAAAAAAAAGTACACCTCGTCCTAAAGAAGAGTATTCTAAAACCTTTTCACTTCCCCCCAGACTTATAGTCTGGCGGATTGTTTGGTTGTTGTTCAACCCTTCTAAAGAAACTATGCTGGGAATATCTTCCAGAATTTCACCTTGAGGCGAGAGGCGGGTGAATGAACCTTGCCATTCACCGAGATTTTTCAGCAAAGCATCCCATTGAGAGTGCATATTTATAATTCTTATATTATTAGGAAGAATTATAAATGATAAAGAGTAACAATTATTATCATTTTTTACCTTCTGGCACGCCACTTTTAATAAATTGTGGTTCATTAAGTTTAAACGGGCGATCGCCCTGCATAGCAATCCGTTACGCGCGATCGCCACGTACTAAGCTTCATATAAAGTCCTACAATATGTCTCCTACAACAGTTAATTTGGTTGACCATTGATAGAGGTAGTGTTCACTCAATTTTCTTAAGTTAAGAAACAATACTACAAAATTCTTTTCATAAGGAAATTGCTATGAATACACCAAGCAATCTACCAGACAACATTTTGAGTGCAAAACAGCGTGGCTCTGAAGCTTTGCACGCAGCAGCAAAAGCGACAACCGAAGTGGCATCAGAAATGGCTCCAGAGAAAATTGTAGTATCCCCGCCACCAAAACCAAACTATGCCCGCTATCGAGTTCGACCAGAACAGCCAATTGTTTTAGCTGCTATTGATCCGAACACCTCTGAAGGCTACAAAAACAAAAAAGACGCTGAAGATGAACTTGAACACCAGCGCCAGCGCCTTCAGAATTTGCAAGAACGGTTGTATGCCGAACATAATCGCAGCTTATTGATTGTGCTACAAGCAATGGACACAGGTGGTAAAGATGGCACAATCAAACACGTTTTTGGCGGATTGAACCCCCAAGGTTGCCAAGTGTGGTCTTTCAAAAAGCCAAGTGATGAGGAGTCAAGTCATGACTTTCTCTGGCGTTACCATCAGCGGACACCGCAACGCGGGATGATTTCTATCTTCAACCGCTCCCACTATGAAGATGTGTTGATTGTTAGGGTGAAGCAGTTAGTACCCCAGGAGGTTTGGCAGGAGCGCTATCACGTGATTAATGAGTTCGAGCATATGCTAACTCTTAACAATATCAGAGTGATTAAGTTTTTTCTCCACATTTCTAAAGATGAACAAAAACGACGCTTGGAAAGTCGGCTAAAAGACCCAAATAAGCACTGGAAGTTTTCTAGCAATGACATCAAAGAGCGTCAGTTTTGGGATGATTACCAAGCAGCGTTTCAAGATGCAATTAATAATTGCTCAACTGCATATGCTCCCTGGTATGTGGTGCCAGCTAATAAAAAGTGGTATCGTAATCTCGTTGTTGCTCGTACAATTGCCGATACGCTGGAGTCAATGAACCCACAATACCCGCCAGCGGAGGTGGGCTTAGAAAATATTGTGGTTCCAGATTGAGCTTGAACCTCTCTATCAATACCGCAAAGCCCCTTAAGGGCGAGGTGAAACAGTCGAGGTGATAAAGTTTGCACTCTCGATGAACTGGGATAACATAACATCGGTAGGTGTAGGTGTCGCATCCCTTGATGGTGGGTTTTACCGAATCGAACTGGGGGGCTGAAATTGTTAAGATTAAAGAACTTACACTATATAAGACCAAGCCTAAAAGAGCGAGTTACAGCATCATGCCTATAGAAATCGCCGTTGAAAAGAAAAAGTTAAAAAATCCACCATTAGAACTTCATTACTTAGGCGATCGCGTCCTCCGTCAAGCAGCTAAGCGCGTGTCTAAAGTCGATGAGGAACTTCGTCAAGTGGTACGTGAAATGTTGCAAACCATGTACAGTAAGGATGGCATTGGTTTGGCTGCACCCCAAGTGGGAATTCACAAACAGCTCATTGTCATTGACTGCGAACCAGATAACCCAGCTAACCCACCACTGGTGTTGATTAACCCGAGTATCAAGCAGGCTAGTCGCGAAATTTGTGTGGCGCAGGAAGGATGTTTGAGCATCCCAGGAGTCTACATGGATGTCAAGCGCCCGCAAGTTGTAGAAATTTCTTACAAAGACGAGTATGGGCGTCCCCGGACATTAAAAGCTGGAGATTTGCTCGGACGCTGTATTCAACACGAGATGGATCACCTCAATGGTGTGGTATTTGTAGATCGTGTAGATAATTCTTTGGCTTTGGCACAAGAGCTATCTAAGCATGGCTTTTCACATCAAGCTGTAAAACCAGTAGCATAGGGTGGTCAGGTAGTGAATACAGTTACTCCAAAAAGCGGTTTATTTCTGGCTGGTTCTTGTATCACAGCTATAGCAGCTGTAGGTTCAATTTTTGAACTCGCTTCTGGACAACCGGACTTGGGTACTCAAACAACTGCAATTATTCTGGCATTAAGCATTCCACTGACAGGATTATTTTTCGTTGCTGCAGTTAGGGATGCTAGAGCTAATATTAAATAAGCATCAGGTGTAGAGTAAGGAAAAGGAAAAAGGAAAAAGGAAAACTAAATCATTTGACTTTTTACCTTTTACCTTTTGCCTTTTACTTATTGATCATTGTTTTATTGCAATTCCTGCTAAAAATTCTGAAAAATTGAATCAAGTACAAGTTTGACATCTCCCACAGCTTGACTTTGTTATTCAACGTTTATCAGATCTGGATGGGAATTAGCTAACCAATTTGGTTAGATGATTTTTGGATATTTTTTACACAGCGATTCTCATCCGGATAAAGTACAGCTACTCTGCCGGAAGCCCTACGGGGAGTCTGCGTCAAAGTCGGTTCCTTTATACCAGGGTACCTGTCCACCGGACTGGCTCACCGCCTTTCAGGCGTCTACATCTGCTACAGCGATCGCCTAAGGCTGCGGTTTCTTAATTGTTTGATGTATTGAACCCAATTAAAAACCGCTATAGTCTTTACCTCAGCCCGCAATGTTTTTTCTTTAGAAGCCCTTTAAAGTAAATAGGTTACCTACCTTTAGAATTATTTATTTGGTTAAGAAATATTAATTAGGTAAAATCTGTCAAAAGGTTGAGGTAACTCATTGAACACTCGCAGAACAATACAAAGGACAAATTAATTCAACAACAAGGCAGTCATGATGCTTACTGTTGGCGATTGTGCAATTCACCAAAAAACAGGCGAATCTGGTGTAGTGATTGGTTACGGTCATGAACTAGTGAATAACGCTTACCAAACGACCCTCAAAGTACTAGTTTCCAACCAGAATGAGACGAATCAAACCAGTTCGATAAAAGAAGATTTGTATTCAAAGTGGCTTAAGAGTAATGGTAATGGACAAAGAGTGGATAACTAACACTCTTTTTGTTTAGTTTCAAAAATTAGTCAAGACAACAAAGCCTCTAGAGAAGTTTTCTAGAGGCTTGTCAATTGCAAAAGCTGCGCTTAAGACCAATAACGAAGTAGATACAAGCTTTATGCAATTCAAAGTCAAAGACTCTTAACTGTTGTGACTTTTGACTTTTTATTTGTTTTAACTTGCGGTGATCACAGAGTTGTTATTTCTATTCTTTTTTATATAGTACTCTTTAGCGGCTGAACACTACCTACTACATAATACATATTTATTTTTTGTATTTTACTCTACCAAATGGGAGTTTTTATAGCTTGAATTATCATGTTTTATAGAAATAAATAACTCGTATGAAGAGGCTCTATGGTAGACAGTGAAATTAAACGACAATTGGTCATTATTGGGGGAGCGGAAGATAAGGAGGGGGATTGCCAAATTCTTCGCGAGTTCGTTCGCCGTGCTGGGGGTACGAAAGCCAGGATTGCCATTATGACAGCGGCGACAGAACTGCCAAGAGAAGTCGGAGAGAATTATATTAGAGTATTTGAGCGGCTAGGAGCCGAGGATGTTCGTATACTTGACACCGAAAGCCGAGAAGATGCGTCTTCGTCTACAGCGTTAGAAGCGATTAATAAAGCCACTGGTGTATTTTTTACTGGAGGAGACCAAGCCCGGATCACCAGCGTCCTTAAGGACACTGAAATTGATAAAGCTATTCACAAACGCTGCTCTGAAGGCATAGTTGTGGGAGGGACAAGCGCGGGAGCCGCTGTGATGCCAGATGTCATGATTGTGGAAGGCGACTCAGAGACAAACCCTCGGATGGAAATTGTGGACATGGGTCCCGGTTTAGGTTTCCTACCAGGGGTTGTCATTGATCAGCATTTCTCGCAACGCGGACGGTTGGGACGCTTAATTGCAGCTTTGGCACAGCAGCCTGCTGTTTTAGGATTTGGCATTGACGAGAACACGGCGATCGTTGTGACTGATAGCCAGTTTGAAGTGATTGGGGAAGGCTCTGTTACAGTTGTCGATGATTCAGAGGTTATACACAGCAATGTTGACGAAATCCTGAAGGATGAGGCTTTGGCAGTTTGCGGAGCAAGGCTTCATATTTTGCCACATGGATATAAATTTGACCTGAAAACCCGCAAGCCTATCCTAGAGAATCGGACTGTAACAACTGCCGCTGCACCAGCTGCTTAAAAAAATACTTATCTTTTCATAAATGCATTGAAATAGCAATCGTAAATCATTTGTGAACAACAAGATTCCCGACTTCTTTAAGAAGTCGGGAATCTGAGCTTTTCGATTTATGCGCTGAGTCCTTTGGATACGCACTCGCGGAGGCGCTGCGGCACGCTACTTTGTTTGAACGCGCAGGCACTTTCACACAAATGTGCTGAGGATTGCTAAATAAAGTGGGAATTAGAGAATGCTATTTCCCACTTTTTTCTCACTTTTTACTTCTTTCCTGCCATCCAATTGTCGAAAAATGTAGGGTGTATTTTCAATAAAAAATAAATATAACTCAAGAAAGAAGATTTATTGATATGTATATTACAAAATATTTACATTTCCTGTCATTGACTTGATTCAATTTATTAAGCAGTTGAAATGGCAAGTTTAATTGAATTTAATTTGTTTGCTCCTCGTAATCAAGGAGCTGCTTTAATTGGGTCTTTTTTGGAGTGGAAAGAGATACCAATGGAAAAAGCAGAGGATGGTTATTTTCGCACTCAAGTAGAATTAGAAGATGGTGTCTATCAATATAAGTTCCGTGTTCAAACTAAAAGTCCAAATTTTGAACCGGATCAATGGGTAGATCTTATCGACCCCTATGCAACAGACGTTGATGAAGAGCGAAAAGTCGGTATAGTAAGAATTAAAGACGGCAAAAAAATTGTTGATACTTATGTTTGGCAGCACGACGATACGCCGTTACCAGAAAATCATGAATTAGTCATATACGAAATGCACGTTGCTGATTTTACTGGTGGCGAAGTTGTCTCTTACAAACGTGGAAAATATGTAGATGCAATTGAAAAGTTAGATTATCTCAAAGAATTGGGAATCAATGCAATTGAATTGATGCCAGTAAATGAGTATCCTGGCGATTATAGTTGGGGCTACAAAGTTCGTCATTACTTCGCTACAGAATCCAGCTACGGCTCAACAGAAGATTTAAAGCGATTTATAGACGAGTGCCATGCTAGGGGTATTCGCGTTTTTGTTGATGGAATTTATAACCATACTGATGAAGAATGCCCGTTAATGCTAATTGACAGGAATTACTGGTATTACGAACATATGCATTATCCGGAAGACCCTAATAATTACTGGGGTCCCGAGTTTAACTATGATAACTATGACGAAAAATTAGACGTTAAGCCTGCATGGAAATACGTTGGTGATGTAGTCCGGTTTTGGGTTCAGGAGTATCACATTGACGGAATTCGCTTTGATGCAGTGCGCCAATTAGCTAACAATGAATTCCTAAACTGGCTTGCAACTCAAGCGAAAAAGAATACTGCACCTAAACCGTTTTATAACATTGCTGAACACATTCCTGATACTAGTACCATTACTACTCCAGAAGGACCGCTAGATGCTTGTTGGCATGAAAGTTTTCGCTATTTTGTAATTCCACATATTTGCGGTGAAAAGTTTGAGCCTGAAAAGCTTAAGGAGGTTTTAGATCCAAGGCGACAGGGTTATGCGGCTAGTATAAATGTAGTAAATTACTTGGCAACTCACGATCGCGAACATCTTTTGAGAGAATTGGGCGAACGCGGTATCTTTGACGAGGATGCCTTTAGACGAGCCAAGTTAGGAGCAGTACTCTTGATCACGGCAATGGGTATACCGATGCTGTGGATGGGGGAAGAATTTGGGGAACACAAACGCAAAAGTGAAACTGTAACTCAGCCCAAAAAGATTGCATGGCCTTTGTTGGAGAAAGACCAAAATCGCGATTTATTTGAGTACTATAAAAAACTTATTGTTTTACGCAAACATAATCCCGCTTTGCAAAGTGATAACATTGAGTTTTTCCATGAGGATGTAGACGCCAAAGTGCTGGCATATGTTCGTTGGAATGAAGAAGGTTCTCGTGTTGTCGTCTTGGCAAATTTCTCAGACCAAAACCTTAGTGGATATCACGTTCCTGAGTTTCCCAGTGCTGGCAGATGGCACGAGTGGACAGGTAATTATGACGTGGAAGCTGGGGAAGATGGCATTATGATTGATATAGAACCATACCAAGCGAAAGTATGTGTTTGGCGGTAGGAAAAGTTTTTTATTTTTCTTATGGGTTTCTTGTTTTGTAGTGTGGGCGTCTTGCCTGCACTATTTCTAGTGTATTTATGTCTATATATTTATCAACAATAAACCGTAACATCCTCACCACATTCATCTGCAAGATAAACTAAAGACTTGAAGCGAAGCATAACCAATTGTTCGTAGAAAGGATTTAGCTTACACAACGGAGGAATGTACACAATGGTCTGATTAAAGAGTTTAATCTTGCGCTCAAAAGGACATTGAGACGGAATCAGCTTGCATAATAGTTGAGCGGCTTTGTAGTTACGAACTTCCAAAGACTCAAGCCATTGGCGTAGGAATTGCAAAGGGTTTATTCCGAGATTGAGCAAATTTCTCAGTTGCATAAGAGAGCTTTTCCAATATTGAAGAATAATTTTTGATTTTGTGCAATATCTTTGTGTTTTAACTCTTGTCCTAAATTAGTAAAAAGCTACCTGTTCTTTCACTTGAATAAGTTCTTCAAGTAAAAGCAAATTTTGATGAGAAAGACTTTGGATTAATGCAACTTTAGCATTTTCATTAATTAGTAGTGTACCGTGAGTAGTAGCGCTAAAATCTTGACCTAAAACGAAACCTTGGCTAATTAATTGTTGTATAGCAAGCATAACAAAATACTCTTTTAATGAAATGCACGCTTCATGCTCAGGTAAATTTTGCCAAATCCATTGGCAAGTTTCAGGAGCAGACTCAGCTAGCTGAAACATTGCCGCATTCATGACATTGGTTGTGTATTTTAAACCTAGTATCATTATTAATGTCTGTTCACAAATTTCTACTAATGCTTTATCTCTAAACTTTGAAATATAGGCGAACAAACCGACAGCAGAATAAAATTCGTGATATTCTTGTTCAAAATCTTGTTCGTACATGAATATTGTCCCTTCTCTAGAAATGTTTTATTCCCTTAAGAATTCTGCAATAATTCACTACCAAAGGTAATTTCAGTCAATTGACCGTAGTAGTTTATTTATTGCAGTTGGTGATTTTCCAAACCGGAGTCACCTGATATTTCTAAAGTTAAAGTCTAAAAATGAAGAACCTGTGGAGAAGGGAGAAATTTTTTCCAATGCCTAATGCCAGCCCAAAGCTTCTGCCAACTGGTCAGTTAAAGTCATGGGGTCGAAAGGTTTGGCAATCAGCCCCGTCACGCCAAGTTCAGCAAATCGGCGTTGCTCACTAGATTGAACTTTAGCTGTCATTAAAATCACGGGGATGTTTTGGGTAGCAGGATTTGCTTGTAGTTTTTGGAAAGTCGCAATACCATCCATCTCTGGCATCATCACGTCTAGAACGATCGCATCAGGTTTTTCAGCTTCAGCTAACTGCAACCCTTTTAAGCCTGATTCAGCAGTAAAGACTTGCCAACCACCTACAGCTTCTAAGGTCAGTTGGGCGACTTCTCGGATATCTTCTTCATCATCAATGATAAGAACACGTTTAGCTATCACTACTGTTGCCTCCCTTGTGGGCTGAAATAATCCGGTTAAGCAGAGTCATGACACGCTGTTCAAATTCATCTGCCGTGACACGACCTTTGGTCAAAAATAAAGTCTGTCCTAGTTTTAGTCGTTCCCGATCTAACTGGTTTAGGTCTTTAGCACAATACACAACCATAGGCACTGAACATAAACGCCTATGGTGTCGCAACCAATCTACTATTGCATAACCATCAACCTCTGGCAGTTCTAAGTCCAACACCAACAAGTCAGGGAGAAGACGCTGGCTCAGGTGCAAGGCTTCTCGTCCTGTCTTGGCATGATAAGTTTCTATGCGATAACGTTCAAATACCGCAATCAACACCTGTGCCAAGTCTAAATCATCTTCTACGATTAAAACTTTAATACTCTGGCTGTGTTCTCCTGCGAGCGCTCGTTCCAAAGCCTGAAACAACAACCCTTCGTCCGGCGGTTTAACAATCCAGTCGTTCACTTCTGGATGAAGAGCTACTGTAGCATCCGGCATCAAACTACTAAGAATAATCACCGGAATATCTTTAGTTTGCGGCTGTTGCTTCAAAACTGCTAGAGTTTCCCAACCATGCATACCAGGCATCATCAGGTTAAGTAAAATGACATCAGGCTGTAGTTGTTGTGCCACTTGTACTGCCTCTTCCCCCGAAGCGACAGTAGTTACTTGGTAGTCACGTTCTTCTAGCATCGTCTGCATGATACGAACTGAATACTCATCATCGCAGACTAACACCAATGGATAATTAGAGTCAGATTCAGTGAGTGGGATAATAGGCTTTTCGTGTTGTTCTTGCTGTATAGGCAGCGAAATGTAGAAAGTACTACCACCCTCTGGGTTGCTTTCTGCCCAAATGCGTCCGCCATGATTTTGCACAATACTGCGACAGATTGCAAGCCCTAAGCCAGTACCGCCTTTCTTACGTGCGTCAGAGGCATCAACCTGCTGAAAACGTCCAAATATGGTTTCGAGTTTATCAGCCGGAATACCTCTTCCTTGGTCTTTGACTTGGAACAGTATGTAGGGCTGCGAGGATGGAGAAGCTGTCTCACCGTGTCCCCGTGTCTCTGTGTCCTGACAAACTTCAGCACTGAGCCAAATAGTACTACCTGGAGGTGAAAATTTAATAGCGTTGCTGAGCAAGTTGGTGAAAGTTTGGATAATCCGGTCGGGATCTGCCCAAAGCTGAACTGATACAGGACAAACAGACAAAGTTACCTCTGCTTTGTCTGCCATAGAACGCATTTCATCTACTGACTGAAGCATTAAGCTAGCAGCATCACAAGTTTGTTTCGTCATTGTGACCTTGCCTGACTCAATGCGTTCAATATCCAGGATGTCGTTAATTAATCGGATTAAACGGTCAGTATTATTGACTGCAATTTCCAGCATCCGTTGAGCCTTTTCGGGTTGGGTCTGCAGTACACCACTAGACATCAAACCCAAGGAACCCCGAATGGAAGTCAAAGGAGTCCGCAATTCGTGGCTGACGATGGAGACAAATTCATCTTTAAGCCTTTCTATTTCGCGGCGATCGCTAATATCTTTCATGAATTGGTAATGACCGATGTAATTCTGCTGTATGTCATGGGCTTTGACCATAACCACTTGCATATCAAATACCGAGCCATCTTGACGCACACCTCTGGCTTCTACTTCTGCCCTACCGTCATTAAGCATTTTTTGATGTGCTACCATCACTTTTTCCCGGTCTTCTGGATAAACAGTGAGTTGTCCCTGCAGACCCACCATCTCCTCTGGTTGATAGCTCATTATTCTGGCATACGCCTGATTGACATAAATGTAATGTCCTTGCTTATCCAAGCGGGAGACGCCTTCCACTGCACTTTCTAAAGCAGAACCTAGGTTACCCAGTTCTGTTTCTGCTTTTTTGCGATCGCTGATATCAAAAACTGTAGTCCGACTCATCACAAACTGACCTACCTCATCCTTGATGGCAGTTGCACTTAAAAGCACGGGTAAAATGGTGCTATCCTTGCGAATCATATGAAATTCCACGTCATTCATCCAACCACGCTCCTGGAAAATGGGGAAGCATTTTTGGAAAGTTGCGATGCTAGATTCCGTCAACAACTCAGAAAACTTTTTCTTTCCAATCAATTCGTCGCGTGTATAACCCAACCACTTGAGTTCGGTATCATTTATGCCAATGAAGATACCTTCGATGTCTACAGAGTGATAGCCACAAGGTGCATTATCATACAAGTCTTTAAGCTCTGCTGCATACCTCTGTAATGCTGCTTCTGCTTGCTGGCGTTCGGTGATTTCATGAGCTAATTCCTGATTCATTGCCCTCGCCTGTTGAGCATAGCGTCTGGACTTCTGGTTTAGGTACACGAACGATGCCAAAAGCACGGCGGTTAGCAAGCCTGAACCTAGGACTACATCGGCAAGAGGGGAACGTTGCTGAGCTAGCAATGCCGCTGTTGGCGAAACGCGAACACTCCATGTGACACCATCAATTTTGATTTCTGAGTTGTGTGTCCATCGAGTTTGCCTCTGGCTGTTGATAGCTTCTTGATGACTGGCGTAGATTTGTTCGCTACCATCAAAAATAGCGACATTATATTTCTGCGTTAGATTCTTGTCTAATATAGTGTCTAACAATAACTGTGTGCGAAAAACGCTGATTACAAATCCATTAAAGTCATTGTCTGAAAACAGAGGTATACACACTAAAAATCCTTTGCCTCCTTGAGGAAAAGTGACTGTACGTGTTACTGTCATCTTCCGGGTTTCTTTGGCTTTGTCTAAAGCAGTCCGACGACGCTTCTCAAAAGTCAAGTTGAGATTTTTTATGACTTCATTTCCTGCTAAAGGAACAATCCAACGTACATAATATGATTCGTCTACCCATTCAATTGCTTGAAAACCTGGAAAATCTTGAAAAAAGTTGAAAGCATCTGCTTCCCACTCTGCTTGAGGAGTTCCACCTCGTCTCTCCCACCGCTTAGCCATGCGAACCAATGCCTGTGTACGAATTTCAAGCGGGGCTGTGATTTGATAACTAACACTAGCTGCTGCTAATTCAACGTTTCTGTTGATATCAACGTCTTCTTGAAAGAGTAACTCCCGCCAAAATACCAGAGTCACAATGAAAACGCTGATGCCTGTAAGTACAGGCGTGAATAGCCTTTGCCGAAGCTTTGTTTGAGTTGTACTTGTGTCTGCTTGCATGGTTAGATGAAAGCCCTATGCATGATTTTTGGGATTGGAAGACAGGCTTTGACAATTCAAAAAAGAATTTTGAATTTTTCTCCACTCTGCCCGATTAAATTTCTAAGCAACTTAGTATGAGTAGGGTTATTTTGTACGCAGTTGCGATTGGGGACGGGAACTTCTACTGCTCAGATTTCTCTGTGATAACACACGATCACATCTTGCCAATGCTGTTTGATACAGTGTGTCCAAGTCTGTGCCATCGTGTAAATAACTAGAAATTCCTGCGCTAAATGATACGGAAAAATCTTTTCCGTCAGGAGTGAGAAACTTTTCTTTGCCTGAATTGACAGATATTTCCTCTATCCATTGTCTTCCGTATTTTTGTGTCATTCCATACATTGCTACAACAAACTCAGCACCACCCCATCGGCAAAGAATTTCACTTTGAAAATGTCGTCGTAACAGTCTTCCAAATCTAGACAACACTTCATCGCCCACAGCATGACCGTACTGTTGGTTAATTTGCTGAAGGTGATCGATTTTTAGAACAGCAAAGCACAAAGGCTGATTGTGGCGATGGGCTAGAGTCAGTAACTGGTTGAGTTCTTGGGTTGACTGGCGACGATTAGCCACTCCAGTCAAAGCATCGATTTCAGACATAGTCCGCAGCATACGTGTTCGATCCAAGCGGTTAAGGATGCGAGTCACCAGTTCTGGACCGACAATGGGCTTGCTGACATAATCATCTGCGCCAGCAGCAAACACGCGTCGCATCGTATCCGCATCAGTGCGTGCAGTTAGAAATAGTACTGGTAAGCCGCAATGGCGGGGATCGTTACGCACAACTTGGCACAGTTCAATCCCGTTCATTTGAGGCATATCTACATCTAAAACCAGCAAATCTGGTGTTGTCGCTTCCAAGGTTTCCCAAAAGTTCAGGGGATTTTCCAAAGTCGAAACTTTAAGACCCCAAGGCTGTAACAAAGAAGATACAGCCGATAGTATAAGCGGATCGTCGTCCACAATCAGGACTTTAGCTGCAGCCTTACGCGATCGCTGTAGCAGATTTGTGACTGTCTCCATTACCAGGGCTGAAGCTACTGGTTTTTGTAAACAACCCTGTCCGCCCAGACGGGCTATTTGTACTCGGTCAAGCAAATTATCTTGATTTGTGATCACTAATACTGGTACTGGAGGTGTACAACAGTTGAGTTCTGCTAACAACCTCAAACCATCCTCAGTGGTGTTACCACAAAGGTCAAGAACCACCGCATCGGGGCGATTATTACTTAGCTCCTCCCTGGCTAGTGCTGGATTTATGACTATTTGGGAGCGCATTTCCCTATTGACGGCTGACTTGACCAACTCCTGGGCCAGTGACTTATCCTGGCTAACTACCAACATAAAGGGACGCTCATCAGCTGATGATTCTTCAGGGGTAGAGTTTGCAGTTGCAAGTTGCAACTCCCGGCGTAGCGCCACAACCAGTTCTGACAAGTGCAGTTTTTGCTGTTGAACCAATGGCTCTTCAGCTTCGAGCAACTCTTCTATTTGTCGAGCCAAAGACGAACCATAGCCAAAGCCAAATAAACCTAGGGAACCCGCTAGCTTGTGAGCTTCTGCATGTGCTTTTGAGAGCAGTTCATCTAAGAGTGCATCTCGAAGCAATGCTGTCGTAGCCTGTTCAATGACCGTAACTCGTTCGCTCAACTTGTCTTTGGTACGCTCCCAAGCGCCAGCAGTTATTCTCTGAGTCTGCTGTTTTATCTCCTCAGGTGTGAGGGATGATGAGGGGGATGAGGTAGATGAGGGGGATGGAGATGGATCAGACGTGGAAAGTTTTTCTCCTTTCACCGCGTCTGCTTGTCTGCGTGTCCTCGTGTCCTTTCCTGCTTCCTTTGCTTCCTCCAAAGTTCCGAGCGGAGGAAGCCTCCGCTCGGACTTCTCTGTGCTCCTCTGCTCCTCTGCTCCTCTCAGGCGGTAGCCAATACCGTACACGGTTTCAATCGGATCTTTGGCAAGTCCCGCTTTTCTAAGTTTCATCCGCAACCCCTTGAGGTGCGTTCTCACTGTATCTTCTCCTGGAGTTTCTTCAAAAGACCAGAGGTGGTCTATGATTGCGCTACAGCTAAATATGCGGTGGGGATTGCGAAGGAAAAGCTCTAGCAAAGCGTACTCTTTCCGAGTCAAATGTAGTAGGTTCCCATCATAGGTCACTTCACAAACACTAGGGTCCAACCGCAAATTCTCCCACTCTAGCAGTGGAGATAAGGCTGGACTTCCCCGTCGCAGTAAAGCGCGGATACGTGCTAGTAACTCTTGGAAATCAAAAGGTTTGGTCACATAGTCGTCGGCTCCAGCATCTAAACCAACGACCTTGTTTGTACTGCTATCCTGAGCGGTCAACAGGATAATCGGTGATTGTATCCCCTGCGATCGCACTCGCCGACAAAGGCTGAGTCCATCTAGTTTGGGTAGCGTTACATCTAGTACTATTAGGTCATAGACTAAAGCTTCTGCTAACTCCCAACCAACTTCACCATCACTAGCAACATCAACAGCGTAATGCTGGGTTGTCAGCAATTCGACAAGCGGATTAAGTATTAGCTCATCATCTTCAATGACTAAAATTCTCATAACAGCGTGCGGACCTCGCGCTTCTCTAAAGAATTGACTGTAAAAATTAGAACCAACTGAACAACAATTAGCCGCACCCACTACCATAACTCAAGCTTAAGGTAGATGCTAGGATTCAATATGCTTTGTAAAGCTGAACACTATATTTTGCGAAAAGTCTAGGGGAATACAGAGGAGAACACGGGGAAAGGGAGACACGCTCGGAGATCGCGAATGACGGTGAGTCGAGCGCTGCACCAGAGAAGTTGCAAGGAGGGTTTCCCTCCGGGCAAACTTCGGGAGGGTTTCCCGACCTAGGCGACTGGCATAAGCGCAAAGCGTGCCGCTAGGCATACGCGTAGCGTCTCCAAAGGAGATACCCGAAGGGCTTTCCTGGCGATACATGGATGCGGGGACGCAAAGAAAATTCTCCTCATTTTCCTTATCTCCCTCATCCTCCTAATACCCCACACTCTAAAGATGATGGCTATGATATTATGGGAAACTGCTGCAGAAATTAGAAATTAATTCATTGGGTCATGACTTTAACGCAACAGCGCAAACAAGAGTTAATCACACAGTACCAAGTTCACGAAACCGATACTGGTTCCGCTGAAGTCCAAGTGGCTATGCTGACGGAGCGCATTAACCGTCTTAGCCAACATCTCCAGGCAAACAAGAAAGACCATTCTTCGCGGCGGGGATTGTTGAAGCTGATTGGTCAACGCAAGCGTCTTTTATCTTATATTCAGGAGGGTAGCCGGGAACGTTATCAAGCTTTGATTGGTCGTCTCGGTATTCGTGGATAGAGAATACTGCTTATGTCTGCCGAATCTGAACGCAGCCGCTTGCCTTTTGAACCAAATAAAAAGCGCCAAAAACCAGCTAAAGCAAAAAGCACACAACCAGAGACCAAGCAGGAATCTGGGAAACAGGATCAGAAGAAGCCACCTTTCACCAAAGAAGAAATAGCAATCCCCCAGGTGGTCAGCCAGCGGATGATTCGCCGAGTGGCTGGCTTCTCCGGTATACCAACAGCTTTGGGTATCAGTAGCCTCATTGTCAGCTATCTGCTGTTAATCTACGCTGGCATCAAACTACCTTCCATCGCGGTGTTACTGGTGAACATGGGATTTTTTGGTTTGGGGGTGTTGGGGATAACTTATGGTGTTCTCTCAGCCTCGTGGGATGAAGACAGAGTCGGGAGTCTGCTCGGCTGGAATGAGTTTAGGACCAATTTGGGGCGAATGGTGGCAGTTTGGCGTGAAACTCGCCAAAAGAATGTATAGTAAGCCACATTTAGCCACAAATTTGGGCATTCAAAGTATGGCACCTTCACTGCGGCACGCGCTAACGCCCTAAGTGCTAGGTGCTATGAAAATTCAAAAAAAGAATACAAGCCCCCACTCGCTGCTCAAACATTCAAAAGCACCGAAGTTGTGATGCTAGTCAACCTCGGATCAGACTTCTCTCAAAATTCAAAGTTTAAAAATAATTTTCAATTTTGAATTAATAATTTTGAGTTCAGCTAAGGGCGTGAGCAGCGTTGAGACTAAATAACTGCGGTGTTGGGTAGATTTGAAAAAAATAATGTTGAAGTTTAAATTTTGTAACTTCAACATTACTAATTCAAAATTTATGCTTTGTTTCGCTGCAATATTCAGTCACGAAACTGCTAAACGCTATTATTGAATAATTGATTTTTCTTTGCTGGTGGACTTTTTCCAATCATCTTGTCTTAATGATTTTGAACCACAGATGAACACCAAACTTTATCTGTGGTTTGATTTATTTAGTTTTATTTCATTAAGAAAGACTTAATCAAAGATCTAATGACGGAATATAACTAGCAATATATTCTAAGATACAACTCAACTAAGCAGGAACTTTAACATGATTGTAGTCATGAAAATTGGTTCCCCTGAGGCGGAAATAGACCGTCTGAGCAAGGAACTCGGCACTTGGGGGCTGACACCAGAAAAAATTGTTGGTCAGCACAAGGTAGTAATTGGTCTGGTTGGCGACACCGTTGACTTAGACCCTTTGCGAATCCAGGAAATTAGCCCCTGGATCGAACAGGTGTTGCGGGTAGAAAAGCCTTTCAAAAGAGCTAGCCGCCAGTTTCGTCACGGGGAAGCTTCTGAGGTAGTGGTGAACACTCCCAATGGACCAGTTTTTTTTGGTGAACATCACCCTGTGGTTGTCGTTGCTGGTCCGTGCTCAGTAGAAAATGAAGAAATGATAGTAGAGACAGCGCGGCGAGTCAAAGCATCTGGGGCACAGTTTTTACGAGGTGGCGCATACAAACCCCGAACTTCGCCTTACGCCTTCCAAGGACACGGCGAGAGTGCTTTGGAATTGTTGGTAAAGGCGCGGGAAGAAACCGGACTGGGCATTATCACAGAAGTCATGGATAGTGCAGACCTGGAGAAAATCGCCCAAGCAGCGGATGTCGTTCAGGTAGGCGCAAGGAATATGCAGAATTTCTCCCTATTGAAGAAAGTGGGAGCGCAGTCAAAACCAGTTCTTCTGAAGCGAGGAATGGCTGCAACCATTGAAGATTGGTTGATGGCTGCTGAGTATATTCTGGCAGCAGGAAATCCAAATGTGATTTTGTGTGAGCGGGGAATTCGCACCTTTGACCACCAGTACACCCGGAATACGCTGGATTTATCAGCAGTACCAGTGTTGCGAAGCCTGACTCACCTACCTATTATGGTTGATCCTAGCCACGGCACAGGCTGGGCTACACATGTACCTTCGATGTCTCTAGGGGCGATCGCCGCTGGATGTGACTCTTTGATGATTGAGGTTCACCCCAACCCGGCAAAAGCCTTATCTGATGGTCCACAATCTCTAACTCCAGAACGTTTCGACCGCTTGATGCAAGAACTTGCAGTGGTTGGCAAAGCAGTTGGGCGTTGGCAGAACCCAGCTGTTGCCGTAGCATAAATTATGTAAAGACGCGCCATGGCGCGTCTCTACAATTATCTGCGTCTACCACCAAAACCAGTTGAGCGTGGGGTTCGAGAACGACCACCACTACCAAAACTGCTACCGCCAGGACTGCGTCTGGTGGTGCTGCTACCAGAGGGTCTTAGGGTACTACCGCCAAAACCGGAACCAGTAGCGCGGCTGCCCGTATTGGTATTTGGGACAGTGCGCCGTACAGTGGAAGAACCACCAGGATATGACCTTCTAATCGTTCCTGTACTGCGGAAAGCAGTCCGGTTTCTCTCTACTGCAGGCGGCGCATTATAGCGTGTGCGATAACTTTGAACCGCATCTCCATAGCTGCGACCATAGCCACCGTACCCAGTCAGCACTCCACCAGGCTGATATGCAGGCGGCACATAATATTGCGGTCTAAACAACATACTACCAATCGCCTGACCTGCCAAAGATCCAGCAACAGAGCCAGCAAAAGGTGCCCAAAAGCTATTTTGTTGACGGACTACGACTGTTTCCTGTTGTCCCGTTTGGGGGTTGGTTCTATTCTCGGTAACGTTGTGGACGTACTCAATTTTGAAATCTTCTGTTAGGTATAAGGCTGGCTGTCCACTCTCTACCTTTAGATAAGTTTTCTTACCTTGTTTGATTTCATCATCGGTCAGCCGCGCCATTTGTAAATTTTGGGTTCTCAAAGTTGGGGGGTTAGCGTTGAGTAGAAACACTGTGTACTCCCCGTCAGCATCGTTAAAAGTTGCTTGCTGCACCGGATACTGACCATCAGCTAGCTTGGTAGTAGCATTACTGATAGCAGTCGTTTGATTGGTGTTGCTAGCTTGAGGTGTCGTTTGGCTTGATCCGCCGCCACCACAGGCGACAGTTGTCAAAGACAAACTAAAAGCTAAAAAAATTGCTGTGAATTTACGCACGATTGTCATGAACATTTGACTATCATCCTATCTCCGAGCTTAACAATTTCTCAATTGGGTGATAAGTGTGGACGACCCAACCAATTACAAGGGAATTAATTCTGGGTAATATTGTAATAGCTGGTCGTTAGTGAGCTCGTCGCCCAACCGAGCTGGTGAAAAATGCACTTGAATTGCCCGTAGTTTATGCTTGTAATGTAAGTTTATTAGAGCTTTCAAGCCTTCTTTGAGTGCAGTAATATTAGCCAAGTCAGCTTCCAAATCTGGGACTTCTCCCTCAAAAGCCACTGTAATCATCACAACGACATTACGTGTGACAGGAATAGATAAAGGTTCATCGTATCCAGAGTCAGAACCAAAATCTGGTTCACTGAGGTAACGTTGGGCGGAGTCTGTAAATAATTCATTCACGTAGTCTCCTGCTTCCCCCTCGGTCCAAAATACGTCACCTTCATTAGCAGCAGAAAGCCAATATTCATCGTACTGCAATAAGGTTTGGCAAATTTCTACCAATCCTTCTCCCAAAACTTCTATGTCACCTTCGGTATCTATGGCTTCCCTTGCAGCACGATTTAAAACTCCCAGAATTGGTGCTACCTCAGATCCACTTAAATGCAGCATAATGCGACAGACCACATACCGAGTCCGACCCATCATTTTATTAAAGGTATCACGCATCTTTTTCCTCCTGAGTGAAAGTTGTTGGTTATTAGTTGTAGCTTACTAACTACTAACTAATGACTTATATAATGGAATCCTTTCACAAAATCAACAATTCTACTCAACGATGAAGTCATTGATTTTACTATTTCAGTCAAATTATCATTATAGATATGAGTAGTATCCTCTCTATTAAATCGTTTTCCTTTCGTTAGGGTGGTCATGCCAAATTAAATTTGGAGTACTATAATTAGTTAAAATTGTTTGTATGTGGGCTTGGAAAAAGTCGGTATCTGCTATTTGCAAAAAAAAATCGTTTCTTTTATCATAGTAGCGTTACTTATTGCTTTTTCTTAAAGATTATTTAATAACTCTACCTATTGAGGAACTTTGAAACCGAGGTTAAAAATGTCTTTGGCTGGAAGTTCATTACAACAGAAATATTTCTCTAGGTAGTTCCTACATCTTTAAATGAAAGAATAGCTATTTGACACTCTCCGCCCTAAAGGGTAGGAGATTCTTGGTTCCTTGACTCGCCATTAGACGACAGGGTTACCCCAATCGCCCAAGAGGGCAAATCTCCCCAAGCGTAAGTTCCCGTGTGTCCCACGGTACTGAGTCCCAGCCTCAGGATATTGATGCTTGCATTCACGTCTCTATCCTCCACAAATCCACAATGTGGACAGACATGAGTCCTAGTCGATAGAGATTTCTTCACCTTCTCGCCACAGCTAGAACAATTCTGGCTTGTGTTATGGGGAGGCACGGCAACTGTAACCTTCCCATACTTGTGACCAAAATATTCTAACCATGACCGAAAAGTTGACCAGCCAGCATCAGATATTGACTTAGCCAGATGTCGATTACGTACCAAGCCCTTGACATTCAAGTCTTCATAGGCTACCAAATCGTTAGATTGGATGACGGAGTATGCCAATCTCTTGCAATACTCTTTTCGTTGCCTACTTACTCTTAAATGCTTCCGGGCATACCGATTTCTGGCTTTATGGTAGTTGGTTGATTGCGGCTCGTGGGCTTTTTTTCTCGTCTTATCGTACTTCTTAGATTTCTTGCGGTTAGCACGTATAAGCTGTTTTTCAGACTTACGGTAGAACTGGGGTGACTGTTCTACATTGCCTTTATTATCAGCAATGAAATATTTCAATCCCAAGTCAATACCTACTACTTGTCCTGTTGGCTGAGTCTCAACCTTCAAGTCAACATCAATTGCAAATTGAGCGTAGTACCCATCAGCACGACGTACTAACCTGACACGCTTAATCTGTTTGACATCGTAGTAATTGAGGTCGTATGTCCCCTTTAATTTGAGGATCCCAATACCTTTTTTGTCTGAGAAGGTTATGGCTTTACGGGTATTTGAAAGCTTCCAGCCACTAGTTTTGTATTCAACAGAACGGCAATGTTTTTTAAATTTTGGGAATCCTTTTTTACCCTTAACCTTCTTTTTGCAGTTGTCGTAGAAGCGAGCTATCGCACTCCAAGCACGTTCAGCCGCAGATTGTCGAGCCATTGAGTTAAGTTCATCCGCAAAGGGAAACTCGGCAGCTAGTACAGCACAATGTTTATTTAAGTCGTATCTATTTAAACTAGTACCTTTGTTATCCATCCAGTAACGCAAACACTTGTTTTGGATGAATTGACTAGTACGGATAGCATCGTCTATCGCTCTGTACTGCAAGTCTTTCCCTTTGACTTTGAACTCGTAAATTATCACTGGTTTCGACCTAACCAAAATTTTCCTTATGTTAGCACCTTTAACATAAAGTCGCCCTAAAAGGGCAAGGTTTTAAACCCAAATTTTTGATAAGCTCTGGGAAATAAACTTTAGTGGCTATTGAGAAAGGAACGTACAAACCCCCTACAGCGACGCCGAATTTCTATATTATGAGGTTATTTCAGTTGCGGGCATTGCTTGCTTGGCAATTTGGGAATAAGCACCCGAAGGCAGCAAAATTCGCTTTAGAACCATAAACTTCCAGTCTGGGGACGGCGAGGTGGAAGATATGACATAGAATCTCAAAATCACAGATACATGAATATTGGTATTTTAGGACTTGGACTGATAGGCGGCTCTTTGGGTTTGGATTTGCGATCGCAAGGACATCATGTTTTGGGCGTCAGCCGTCGAGAATCAACGTGTGACAAAGCATTAGCCCTAGGTAGCGTAGATCAGGCGTCAGTTGACATCAGCTTGCTTACAGCCGCAGAAGTGGTATTTATTTGTACACCTATAGGGTTGATTATTCCCACATTTGAGCAGCTCATCGCTCATCTGCCTTCCAACACACTCATAACTGATGTAGGTTCGGTAAAAACTCCGATAGTTAAGGCGATCGCTCCCCTCTGGGACAATTTTATCGGTGGACACCCAATGGCGGGAAGAACCGATAGTGGTATAGAAGCAGCTATCCCCAATTTATTTGAAAATAAGCCTTACGTGCTGACACCAACAGAAACAACACCAACTGCTGCCATTACAGTTGTAGAGAAAATAGTGCGCGAACTTGGGCGACTCTCTACCATTGTTCCCCAGAAGAGCATGATCGAGCAGTCAGTTGGATTTCCCATTTGCCCGTGATGGTTAGTGCCTCATTGATTGCTGCTTGTATGAGTGAAACTGACTCAAATGTGCTGGAATTAGCCCAAAAGTTTGCTAGTTCTGGCTTTCGAGATACAAGTCGTGTTGGTGGCGGCAATCCAGAATTAGGAGTGATGATGGCGCGGTACAATCGGCAAGCATTGCTCAATTCACTCCAGCAGTATCGCCATAATCTCGACGAATTGATTAGCTTAATTGAGCAGGAAAATTGGACAGCTTTAGAACAACAGTTACAGTCTAACCACAAGGTAAGACCTGAGTTTGTTGAGTAATATTTAAGGCTAGTTTCTGGGAGAAACCAGGTTTCTGAGACTTATTAAGTCACCCAGCGACTTCCAAATTAAAAAATATCTAACTTTTTCTTGTGGGATGGGCTTCTAGCCCGTCCTATAAACTGGGCGGGCAAGGGATGCCCACCCCACTGTTAGGGGATAATTTCTTTGTTGGAAATCCTTATAAAGTAAAAATAAAATTCTTGTAGGGTGTGTTAGGCGCACCCTTTCGACATGATTTGAACGAAAAACATGTTCAAAGCGCCTAACGCACCATCTTATGTCGTGGTGCGTTACGGCTTTAGCCTAAGGCACCCTACTTAAGATTTACTGAACTGATGACACGTGCGTAAGTAATTTCTACTAAATAAGTTTTTGTAAGTTATAAAATATATTAAGTAATCCTGTAATGATTAGGACACTTATCGATAATGGGCGAAGCTATAAACAGAATTCAAAGGCTTAAAGAAGTAAGAAAACAGCTTGCTGATATTATCAATAACCCAAAAAACGTAACTATTATTCACTATTCTTGTGAGAGTTTCTATGACAGACCTGATGGTTCTTCACCCAGAATCACGTCTATCGCCGTAAGAAATCTTTACTCCGGTCAAACAACTTCTTTTTCGATACATCAAGTTGCAGAAATTAAAGCATATTCTAAAGATGATATAGAGATTAATTATAATTCTCTTGAAAAGTTGATGCTAGATGATTTTTATCAATATGTTTCTAGCCATCAGCATTACACCTGGGTGCATTGGAATATGAGAGATATAAATTATGGTTTTCCCGCCATAGCTCATCGCTACAGAGTTTTAGGTGGAAATCCTTTGGAAATAAATGAAAGTAATATGGTTGACTTAGCAAGGTTGCTTGTTGCTATTTATGGTACTAAATACATAAGCCACCCTCGTTTACAAAAACTGATGGAGAAAAATAAAATAACTGACAAAGACTTTTTGAGTGGAGCAGACGAAGCAACTGCCTTTCAAAAAAAAGAGTACGTCAAACTTCATCAGTCTACCCTGAGAAAAGTTGATGTCATTGCTAACATTACCGAACGACTTGGCAACGGAGTTCTCAAAACGAATGCGAAATGGAAAGATATTTACGGAAGCTATCCAGCAGCTTTAGGAGAATTTCTCAAGGAACATTGGATATTTAGCCTTATCAGTTTTATTAGTGCTATTGTTGGGTTAGCAGTTTTGTTTTTCCCTAAATAAATTTAGGGAAAGTAAAACTTTAATACTTCATAAGCCTAAAGTCGTGAGCCTTTTTGTAATTTACCCTTGTTTAAAATAATTTTGAAGGTACGACAGGAAAGTAATTATAAAGCCAACAATAGACGCAGTAAATGCCAGCCAGCCGTATGGTGTTTCTTGCGACCACTTGCGAATATCATCAAGAGTAGCTGCGTTTTTTGCTATGGTTGAATCCTCTCTTACATTTTAGAACTAAAGTACTATGAGCGTGTGAAATAGATTACAGCACTTAAGTTTGAGCGTTTTAAAACTCAATTTATAACTTTGAAGTATATCTTGTCCTACCCAGTTGTGAAGTAAAAATAAAATTCTTGTAGGGTGTGTTAGGCGCACCCGTTCGACATGATTTTAACGAAAAACATGTTCAAAGCGCCTAACGCACCACGATGATATAACATGGTGCGTTACGGCTTTAGCCTAACGCACCCTACTTAAGATTTACTAATTCTGAATAATCCAAAAAGTTAGAAAAATTTGCTCGCGCTTCGCGCGGAAAGTGAAGAGAAAAGAATAAAGCGCAAAGTGCAAAAGGGAAAGACTGTAAAGGGCTAAGAAGTCGTGAACCGCGCAACCACAACACGAAAACCCACGCTGAGGTTCATGAGAGCACGCGCGTACCTGAAGCGGTAGGCGCAACGGCAGTTCCTCGGAGTGTCGTCCCACGAACCGCCACGCAGCAGGCGATAATTATTATTATAATTTTTACTCATCCAAGCGGTGCCATTTGCTAGGGCTTCCTTGTAGTTATCATGCCAGCCATCTTGACACCACTCCCATATATTACCATGCATATCATACAAACCAAAAGCATTTGGTGGAAATTTTCCTACCTCTGTTGTTTGCTGACGATATTCACCCTTTGGTCCAGAACCATAAATAGAGTTGCCGTTGTAGTTTGCTAAATCTGTCGTAATCGTTTCGCCAAAGTGAAAAGGGGTAGTTGTTCCCGCTCGACAAGCATATTCCCATTCTGCCTCACTGGGCAAACGATAGGGCTTTCCAGTTTTGTGAGACAACCGACCTTCTACGAAGCGGCTAAGCCGAACGCAAAATTCTATTGCATCGTCCCATGACACCTTCTCAACAGGTCGATTAGCCCCTTTAAAGAAGGATGGATCTGGATTTAAATCTATTTTGACCTTAGGAAGAGCGGCAACGGTTTTCCATTGAGCTTGCGTCACTGGAAACTTACCCATATAGAAGGGTTGAATGGTGACGGTGTGCTGTGGACTTTCATTATCAAAACGTTCTGGCTCATTCTCTGGAGAACCCATCAAAAACTGACCGCCAGGAATTGCCACCATCTCCAGCAACGCATCATTGCCCAGGTTTTCTGTGAAAAATTCTGCTCGACCTGCATGACGGTTAATTTTGCAGGTTGTTTTTCCTATACCTAAAAATCCCGATTTTACGGTTATTGTGGCATACTCGAACTCAAACTGTTGAGTTTGAATATTAGTTGGAATATTAGTTTGAATAACAGAGGGAGATTTTGGCTGAGAAACTGGTGATGATTGAGTTTCAGGTAGTTCTCGTAATTCTGCTTGCTGCTTTTGTTGCTTAGCTCTTTCTTGCTCTTGCTGTAACCTCTGTGCTTCCTGTTGCTTACGCTCATATTCTGCTTGTTTCGGAGTAATGACCCGTTGTTCAATTGAGGCAATATCTTCATCCCGCAGTCCCAGATACTGCTGATATTCTTTTAAATCTTTTTGGGTTGTCTTGCTGAACGGATACTCTTGAGCAATTGCCTCAATTAATGCGCGCTCATACTCATCGCGCTTACGTTCATACTCCCGATAAGGTTGCAAAACTTCTTGTTCAATTGCAGCGGCTTCTCCTGGAGTTAATCCCCACTCATTCCGCTTTCCGTCTAAAATTCTACGAGCAAAGACAGAAAACTCGTGACCTTCCTTAGCACGAGTTTCTACTTCCTTACGATATTTCACCTTAGGATCATCCTTTGGTGATTTTGCCAGCAGAATCTTATGACCTTCCTCAATTGGGTAAAACTTGGGAGTCATTGCTGGTGCTGCTTCTTTTACCTTGCTGTTAGCATACTCGTGCAGTTCATCAATCGAAATCCAACCATCCCCATCGCGATCCGCTGCACCTTTTTCCATACCTTCGACTAAGTAGCGGGTGTATATGGAAAGATCTGAACCTGCTTGTTCAAATGAGTACTGGGTGGATGTGGAAGAGGTGAGGATTGCCCGCCCTTTACCCCCTAGCTGTTCCTGTAAATTTACAGTACCATCATCTTTGACGGTTAGCCCTTGAGCGATCGCCCCGCTAAAGCAACAGTCTAAGATAATGACCTGTCTTTGGGAACGGCTCTCATTCATACTTTCGTGCAGAACACTGGCTGCTACGGCTGAAGGCTTGACCAATCTGCCATTCTGTGTTTTAGTAGCACGAGTTGAGAGGTAAAGCCTGCCGTTATCATCTTTAATGCCATGACCAGAAAAGTAAAATAATAACAAGTCTTCTTTCTGGCGATGGGCAAACAAATTGTAAATAGCATCTTCCATTTCCTGACGTTGGGGATTTTTGAGTGCTGTGATATCTCCCTCAGCAAAATTTCCTATTTCTGGGTGTGTCAGTACTCGTCGCATTGCTTCAACATCTTTAACCGCAGATGGTAGCGGATTTAATCCGGGTTGATACTCGCTCACCCCTATCAGCAATGCTAGCTTCCCCATCTTTGCCTGCCTACGCCTCTACAAATTTCTGTCTTGTCTCGACTGTTGCCACCAATTCTATTGTGCCTGTTTGCTGACTTTTAGTTTGAGTGTCTTACTATTGCTTCGACTTTTTATTTATGATCATGGATTAAATAACATACAAATCACTCGTTTGATCTCACCCCCAACCCCTCTCCGAACTCGCGGAGAGGGGAGACTTTAACGACAGTTAAAGGCGGGGTGAGGTTTTGTACTTTATTAAATCCGCGTTGCTTAGGGGTTTTTCCACAAAGGGGATCGCCCAGCAACACAAACACAACTTCTATAGATATAATTTCAGTGTTGTCTAGACTGTTGGCACCAATTCTATTGTTCCTGTTTGGTGACTTTTCCTTTGAATGTCTTACTATTGCTTCTACTTTTTATTTAAGGGTTTTTCTAGAAAGCATCTCCCGCAGCAACACAAACACAACTTCTATAGATATATATAGATATAGGACTTACGCAGCCAGGGTTTTCACAAGTCCGTCATCTCTGTGTCACAGCATTGACACAAAGCGTCTTTAGATTGGAAATGTATCGACACTTATAGAAACACTATGTATAAAATACCGCGTGATGGTGATAACCAGTCAGGAACATACAACAAAATCTTAAACAGTTCTTCTTGGAAAAAACCAGCATTTCATTTATCACTGGTATTGCTAGGATCTGGAATGACCTTCGCAGGCGGCTATCTAGCTTCTCATTATCAACAGGTGTCTAAAACCGCGTCTAACCTGGCGGTGAGCCCGGTAAATGCTGCTTTGCCAATACAAGCTGGGACTAATCCTAACTTTGTCATTGGGGTTGTGCAACAAGTTGGACCAGCTGTTGTGCGGATTGATGCTTCCCGAACAGTCAAAACTCAGTTACCAGAGCAATTTAAGGATCCATTTTTCCGCCAATTCTTTGGATCTCAAATGCCAATTCCAGAAAACCGGGTGGAACGCGGTACTGGTTCGGGCTTCATCATGAGTGCTGATGGTCGCATTCTCACTAATGCGCACGTCGTCGCTGGTGCGGATACGGTGAAAGTGACACTCAAGGACGGGCGCACTTTTCAAGGTAAAGTGCTAGGGAGAGATGAATTGACAGATGTGGCTGTTGTCAAAATTCAAGCAGATAAGCTGCCTACAGTAAAGTTGGGTAACTCAGAAAAGCTACAACCTGGAGAAGCGGCGATCGCGATCGGCAACCCCCTTGGTTTGGATAATACTGTCACTACTGGCATTATCAGTGCTACCGGACGCGCCAGCAATCTGATTGGTGCTCCCGATAAGCGAGTAGAGTATCTTCAAACAGACGCCGCGATCAATCCTGGTAACTCTGGCGGACCTCTGCTTAATGCCCAAGGAGAGGTCATTGGGATGAATACAGCTATTATCCAAGGAGCACAAGGATTGGGCTTTGCGATTCCTATCAACACAGCGCAACGAATTTCCAGTCAACTGATAGCGACAGGCAAAGTACAACATCCTTATTTAGGAATTCAGATGGTAGGATTAACGCCTGAGTTGAAGCAAAACATCAACTCCGACCCCAACAGCGGTTTGAGTGTTGATGAAGACCGTGGCGTCTTGGTTGTCAAAGTTATGCCCAATTCACCAGCAGCCAAAGCAGGGATACGTGCTGGTGATGTTATCCAAAAACTCAACGGGGAAGCAGTGGCTGACGCTGGCTCTGTCCAAAAGGCAGTGGAAAATAGCCAAGTTGGGGGAGATGTGCGCATGGAGTTGCGTCGTAATGGGCAAAATCTCAACTTAGCTGTGCGCCCAGGTGCTTTTCCAACTCAACCAAGTCAATTGCAATAAGCCTTTTGCCTCAATGTAGACCTGATTTCTAGGATGAGCCGGACGGCTCATCCTTATTTCTTATCTGTTTTACCAATTCAGGTTCATTACAGCTACAAATTATTTTTACCTGTGACAGGGGTTGATAAGTCTTGAGAATACCAGCAACCCCGCATCAGTATAAAAGAATATTTAACACACAATATAGCAAGAAGAAAGCAAATTTTGACACATATTAACAAGTAAAACGCAAGAATTTTGCTTGTATAGATTGAGGTGTAGTGGTATAGCAACAGCCAAGGTGGTTAGGACATCAACAAATGATAAAACCTAGACACAGAAAGACTTTTCACCCAGTCCCCAGTCCCCAGTCCCTAGTCCCCTGCTATAGATGGAATCAAGGCACTCTGTTTAATCATACAACTATTATGTATGGCGCGTAAGGCGCACCCAGTAGTAATAGCAAGAAGTACGCGCTCAAGTAGTTAACCTATGTAAAATGCAAGACTGAACGCACAGATCACAACAAGAACAGGGATCACAGCACTAAACTCAACTTTTCGTGTCCTCAAGATTTCTACAAAAGACAGAGGAAGAACGATGGGCCATAACACAGTAGTCATGAGAAGCATGACAAAAGACAAAAATTTGTCTTCCGGAGAAAAATTAGGGTGACGAAGGCTAAATCTTAACCAGTTAATAAAAAAATAGCTTGTCATCAGTAGGTAACTAATAACCAAAGCCAATAGCATCTTGTTCACTGTAGCGACTCCTTAAGTTATCTAAGATTCAGAAATTTATCAGTATGAGCTAGAGGTTTGTAAAACAACTACTATATCTTGAAGCTGGTACAAACGATTCATCTATTAGTTAGCTAAATGTTAATATAACCCGAAAAATTTCCAAATCAGTACATACACCTAATTCATAGATTATTGAAGGAAACAGGAATTTTACTGGCTCATCATAATTATTCTATCTTTGTACACTTAACCAACTAGGAATTTTACTGACTAATCATAACTATCCTACCCTTTGTATACCCTGAAGTTTCAACATTGGAAAAAGAAAATTGATTTATCATAAGTTAAATTGAGCCAAACCCATACTACAGTTAAACTAAACCAATCGTTATAAGTATAAAGGGAATTACATAGGTACAGAACAAAATAAAATATATATTTTTTAGTTTTATTTACCATAATTAGCTGTTCTGTATTTATTTTTATATCAAAATTTCATTATTCAACACTCTTTGATACTAATGATACATTTACCTACCAAAAAAGAAACCCCGCGCTATGTGAATAACGCAGGAAAACTGGTATCTATATTACACAAGGATTTGGACTATGGGTCAGTTGTGCTGAAGCTAAACTTATAGATAAATCGGCAGTTATGCATTTAATTGCTAGGCACTCAACAGGTAGGTGCTTGCTAGTTATGGGTTTTCCATTTTTGAATTTTGAATTGATTTATGGAGTGTTCCTTAATCTTGGGAATGATTCTGTGGGAACAGGTAAGCAATTGCAGCTCCACCAAATAAAGTTAGTAAACTCACCAAAAAGGCAGCAAAGAAAAAAGTAAACATAATTATGTAACCAAATCTCAGTGTTATTTACTAACAGCTTGTGATAAAAATTCTGAAATGAAAATTCAATATCTTTCAGAAAAGCTTAATTTTAGCTACTTTTAAACTACCAAGTGGATATGGCACAGGTGTGACCCCGTTGTGTCAATAGCTTGTATATTTAGTGCAGATGAATTCTCAGAGCTAAACTTAAGCTAAAGGCAGGAAAAAACGGAAAGTGCTGCCCAATCCTAGCTCGCTTTCCACGTGAATCTGACCGCCTTGCAGTTCCACTAAACGGTGCGAGATAGTTAAACCAATGCCTGTTCCTCCGGAATGGCGATCGCGAGATTTGTCAGCTCGCCAGAAGCGCTCAAATATATAAGGTAAATCTTCCTTAGCAATACCCACACCTGTATCAATGACTGCAATCCATAGATGAGAAGCTTCAGTCCAAGTACGGACAGTAATTGAGCCTTTAGTAGTATGACGCACTGCATTACCAAGTAGATTGACCAGCACCTGTTCTGTACGGTCAAGATCTGCCAATACCAAAGGTAGTTTGGATGGACACTCTAAACGCAGAACTGGTCCATCATCTAGCAGTTGGTCGGCAAATTTCTCTACTAAAGACTCTAATAAAGGACGCAGATTTACTGACTGTATATTGATCGGTAAATAACCAGCTTCTGCCTTAGACAGTTCTTGCAAATCATTGACCAACCGCTCTAAACGCTTAGTTTCTTTTGTCAGCCGCAAATAAATTTCTGGAGAAGGTTCAATAGTTCCATCAGCCAGTTCTTCCAAGTAACCACGTACGACTGTTAGTGGTGTCCGCAGCTCATGAGTCAGATCTCCAATCAGTTCCCGGCGTCGCGCTTCCACCCCCTCTATACTTGTTGCCATGCGGTTGAAACTAACACCTAACCGATTCAGTTCTGGAATATCTGATAAAGGCAGTCTTGCATCAAATTGACCAGCAGCAAACTTTTGCGTAATTTGTTCCATCTCTATCAACCGCTGCATGAGCAGTTTGGACACCCAATAACTCAATCCTCCAGCAGCCGTTGCACCTACCAACACTGACCATACAGTGCTTCGTCTCCAGGCAATTTCAAATCCGTCAACTAACTCAGCACGAACATCGAATAAGTTGTACCCTCGTTCTTCCAATCGTTCCAAATGCAGAACAAAAAAGCGGGGGGAAGAGACTTTGCTGATAATCACGAGACTAAGTACCCCCACGATCATCACTACCAAGTGGGAGAAAAATAGGCGTGATGCCAAAGGTAATGACTTTGCCCAAAGCCAGTCGATCTTCCTCATCACACACCAGGAGAGTCTTCAAACTTATAGCCTACCCCAACAACAGTTTTCACAAAAGTCGGATTAGCAGGATCTGGCTCAATTTTTTTTCGCAACCTGGCTATATGAGTATCCACCACGCGCTCATCACCAAAAAAGTTATCGCCCCAAAGTTTGTCGATGAGTTGAGCGCGGTTCCAAACTCGACCAGGATTGCTAATAAAGGTGGTTAACAAGTTGAATTCCAGGGCAGTTAAATCTAGCATTTCTGGTTGCTGAAAATTCATTTGGCGACTTATCGTCCGCTGCTCTATATCCACGATAAAGTGTTTGGTGCGAAATACTTGATTTTGTCCTCCATGGCGGAGACTACGTCGCAATAGCGCCCGCACCCTAGCAATCAACTCTCTGGGGCTAAAGGGTTTGACCATGTAATCGTCTGCACCTGTAGACAAGCCAATAACGCGATCAATTTCTTCACCCTTAGCCGTAAGCATCAATATATATGGATCTTTGGCACCTGGTTTCTGCCGAATTCTTGCACAGACTTCCAAACCATCTAAGCCAGGAATCATTAAATCTAGAATGATTAAATCTGCTGATTGCTCCTGAAACATTTGCAAGGCATTCAAACCGTCGCTGCTACTGCGACAGGAAAAACCTTCTTTTTGCAGAGAAATTTCGATTAACTGGGCAATTTCAGGTTCATCTTCAACGATTAGAATGTCCATACTGATAGGAGGCAAGCAAAATCTACAGAGTCATTCCCTGGCTTGCCATTGTAACTGAAATTTTGTGATTAGAATACGGAGAGTCTACAGAAAGATGCAGGGATTTGACCAACTTGCCTGGTATTGAACAAGCGTTAACGGGACACTTACGAGATGCGGACGAGTCTTTTCGCTCTCCCAGAGCCTATCTGTTCCTGTTGAGACTGGGATCCTATAGCCCTGCAAACCTCTGATGAAATAGAAAAATTGTCCCTTTAAATATGGTCTGCCGTGCGATCGCCTGATCTACCCACCGAAAAATTTTTCAATTGCTCTGATCTTTGCGTAAATCCTGATATAGTATTCAAGGAGGAAAAATTCCTCACTCGTGATATAGTATTCAAGGAGGAAAAATTCCTCAATCGTGATATACTATTTTACAGAGGCAAAAATCCTCGCGAGTTTTGGGGTGTTTAAGCCAGGTTATCTCTATAAATTCACAAGCAACGGCTAGACCCATAACTCATCAAGCATTTACCTAATTCTTGCCGCACAGTCATCTGACTGTAAAAAACTTTAGCACCAGAACATATACTTCTGATGTTAAAGCTTAAAGTTTCATCTGCTCTGGTTCAATAATCACGAAATCTCTAAAAGCTTTTAGGGCTTAACTCAATTGCTCTAAGATTCAGGGTTCTGCCTTTCTTCGGGTCATCTGCGGTTACGACGTTAACGAAGAACTTGATGGAGGCAAAATAATGAGCTTTACAGACTCTCAATCTCAGGCACTTCAAACCAATCCCTTGACTCAAATTCCTGATGTGATTACTCATCAGGGCAACCCTCAAAATTCCACTCTAACTAGCAATGGACAAGGTAGTGTGGATTGGAAAGGTGTACAAGATATCATCGGTAGTTGGACCAACAACAGGTTTAGCGGAAAAGACATCGGGATTGATGGTAACACTCAAAGCGGTACCCTGTTTGGTTTCTCTAGTAATGATCAAAGCTTGATCAACAATGGCAACGACAAGCTTAATGGTGGCAGCAATGCAGACCTTTTGATTGGAGAGCAAGGCAAAGACACCCTCGTTGGTGACTCTGATGTAGACCAGTTCACTCAGGGTTCCAGCAATCTTGGTAGCGGTTCACCAGCCGGAAGAGCTGCACCAACTGCAACAGGCAATAACTCTGGTACTGTGTACTATGTTTCACCAGATGGTAGTGATACCAATCCAGGTACAAGTGATAAACCTTGGAAAAGCATTAACTACGCGGTCGGTGAGAAGTCCGCTATCAAACCTGGTGACACTATTCTAGTTCAACCAGGTACTTACACAGAACTAGTCACCCTTGGTAAATCTGGTAATAGCGAAGGTAATATCACACTCAAAGCCAATGGTAATGTCACAGTGCGCGATCCTGACCCTATTGAAGGAGGTTTCCGGGAAGGGGTTATCCAGTCTGTTGGCAAGGGTCATTGGGTCATTGATGGCTTCCGCATTGAGGACACGTCTTGGGCTGGAATCTCTCTGCGTGATTCCAACGATATAACTGTTCAAAACAACCATACTTACAATACTGGTTCCTCAGGTATCATTGCCATGCCTGACAGCTATTTTGAGGGTGGAGAAGCCGAGGTCACCAGTAAAAATATCAAGGTGCTCAACAACACCGTCGAAAAAGCCAATGCGAGATGGAAAGGTGGCTCCGGCGACAATTCAATCTCTGATCCACTTGGAACGCAAGAGTCGCTAAGCATCTGGGGTGTCGATGGTTTTGAAGTGGCTAATAATACCGTTAAAGATGGCACACGTGAAGGCATCGACATCAAAACTGGTTCTCGCAATGGCTCTGTCCATGGCAACTATATAACTGGTCAAGCCTCGATCTCTGGTACATATCAGGGCTATCAAGGTGGTCCTGCTCTCTACATAGAGGGTAACCGTTCTAATTCGTTTAACATTGATGTCTACAACAATGTTGTCACTGGGAACGTTGCTGATGGAATTGTCGTTGCAGATGAAGTGACTGATAAAGGAGATCTATCTAATGTCCGAGTCTACAACAACCTTGTTTATGGAAATGGACTACAAGGAGTGAACCCTGGTCGAGGAATTGTCGTTACCAGTAACGTTCGTAACGTTGAGATTGTCAACAATACCGTTGCGAATAATGTCCAAGCCCTTGACATCGATGGCACTGGTTATTTCGCTGGTGGTTATAAACCGACTGACGTTCTAGTTCGCAACAATATCTTTGCTGATAGCACCTATCGGAATGCGTTGATCGAAGATGCGGGCAACGTGACTTTGGATCGTAACTTGTTCACGGACAAGTATGAGAAGCTTTATGAAGGTGGGACTGGAATTGACAACCTGAACGCTAACAACAACACCAAGGTTGCGTCAGTTGGATTTGTCAACCCAGGTGGCAATGACTACCGTCTCACATCTGGTTCGGCAGCAATTAATGCTGGTTCCTCAGATATTGGTCAGTATGCACAGCGCGATAAAAACGGTGTACAACGACCTCAAGGTGCTGGCGTTGATATAGGTGCTTATGAGTCTTGAAGTCGTGCTTGAGAATACCGCTTTCGTTGATGATTGAAGCAACGCTCACAGATGAGGCAAGTCTTGTATGAAGGTAGGCTAGGTGCTGACTATTTAGTGTGTTTCTAATGCATACATGGACTTGCACTCATCCATGAAACGTTGTTCATAAAAGGAGCAATTTCGCAAAGCTGATTCACCTTTAGTGGAATTGCCCTCTCCTACTAAAGTTTCTCATGGCAAAGAGCGATCGCTCCTTGCCCTCCTTGCAAATAAGGGGAAGGCTTGCCTTCCCCTATTTCTCAAACTGCAAGTAAAACTAAGCTGATGCTGCGTTGGTAGCTTCAGGAACTTCCGTATGATCTTGAATTGGTCCTTGTACCGTTAAAACTGAGCAAGAAGCATTATGCAATACGTAATTGCTGACACTACCTAGGAAAAACTCACTTAACCCCTTGCGACCACGACGACCCACCATAATCAAGTCAGCTTGCCAACTACGAGCTACTTCACAAATTGCTCGACCTGGATCGCCAAGATTTTCAGAAAATTCAGTGATGATACCTGCTTGCTTTGCTTTCTCGGCAAAAGAGAGCAGCATATCTAGTTTTTCTTGCTTGAGTTGTTCCCATTGCTGCATATATTTATTGACAGCTTCTGTATGCAAAGTTGGGTAAACACCATTCGGTTGCAGCAAAACAGGGTTTAAGTATCCCCCATCAAAAGGAGAGAGAACGTGCAGCAACATGACATTTGCATGAACTGCTTTTGCCAAAGATATAGCTTCATTGAAAACGTGTTCACCAATTTCAGAATTGTCTATTGCAACGAGAATTTTTTGAAACATAATTATTAGTCCTTATTCATTAGTTTTTAGTTATGAGTCAGAAGCTTTCAGTCATGAGTTATAAATTTTGAATGAATAACTGATCACTCTACGGGTGCAATATTGTACCCGTACTCCTAACTCTGTTGTTCCGCAGCAGCGACTTCCAACAACGTCTTTAACACAGAGTCTGGGTTGAGACTAATGGTGTCTATTCCCTGTTCCACTAAAAAGTGGACGAATTCGGGATAGTCGCTGGGGGCTTGACCGCAGATACCAATTTTGCGTCCGTACTGTTTAACAGTAGCGATCGCATTAGCTATCATCCACTGCACAGCCTTGTTGCGTTCATCAAATAAATGTGCGACCAACTCAGAATCTCTATCGAGTCCTAGAGTCAATTGTGTCAGATCATTCGACCCAATGGAAAATCCATCAAAGATTTGGCTAAACTCATCAGCCAATAGCACGTTGCTGGGTAACTCGCACATCACGTAGACTTCCAAGCCGTTTTTGCCACGCACAAGACCATGCTTTGCCATTTCCGCCAGCACTCGCTGACCTTCTTCTGGGGTACGGCAAAAAGGAACCATCAAAACCACGTTGGTTAAGCCCATCGCGTCACGAACTCGCTTCATCGCTAGACATTCCAAAGCAAAACCTTCGCAGTAGCGCTGATCATAGTAGCGAGAAGCCCCCCTAAAGCCAATCATCGGGTTTTCTTCTATTGGTTCAAACTGTCTGCCACCCAACAAATTAGCATATTCATTGCTCTTGAAGTCTGACAGGCGGACGACGACGGGTTTGGGGTAAAAAGCGGCGGCAATTGTACCAATCCCCTGCGCCAGCTTATCGACAAAGAATTGCGCTTTGTCTTCATACTGGACAGTTAACTCTGCAATTTTATACCTAGCAAGCTCATCTTCTAATTCGTCAAAATGAATTAATGCCAATGGGTGAGCCTTGATGTAGTTGGCAATGATGAATTCCATCCGCGCTAACCCAACTCCATCATTTGGGATGGCACTTAAGCCGAAGGCTTCTTCAGGATTGCCCACATTCATCATAATTTTAGTGCGGGGGCGGGGCAATTTCTCGAGTGGTACTTCTTGGACTTCGTAAGGCAATAGACCCTGGTAAACCTTTCCGGTTTCGCCTTCTGCACAAGAAACAGTGATTTCTTGCCCAGTTTTTAACACAGTAGTAGCGTTACCACACCCGACGATTGCTGGAATACCCATTTCTCTGGCGATAATCGCCGCGTGACAGGTCCGTCCACCAGAGTTAGTGACGATCGCACTGGCTTTTTTCATAATAGGTTCCCAGTCTGGATCTGTACGGTTGGTGACCAGCACTTCTCCTGGTTGAAACAGGTGAATATGATGCGCGTCCAAAATGACTCTGGCTTTGCCCTGCCCGATTGCATTACCAACAGCGCGTCCCGTAACTAAGGAAACTAGGGATTGGGGATTAGGGATTGGGGATTGGGCAGACTGTTCCCCAGTCCCGAGTCCCAACTCCCCAGTCCCCAATACCAGGCGATAACTCCGCAACACATTGCGTGCTTTCTGAGATTGCACTGTTTCTGGGCGTGCTTGAACAATAAACAATTCATTCGTGATGCCATCTTTTGCCCATTCAATATCCATTGGTGTATACACACCACGAACTTGGGAATAGTGTTCTTCAATAAGACACGCCCAATGAGCAAGTTGCAAAATTTCCTCATTATTGAGAGCAAATGAGGAGCGATCAGCAGGTGGAACCGGGATGTTCTTTATCTGTTTCAAGCCGCCTACATCATAGACCATCTTGATTTCTTTTGTACCTAGCCGCTTGTCTAGAACTGGGCGATAACCTTGTTTTAGAGTAGGTTTAAATACTAAATATTCATCTGGGTTAACTGCTCCCTGCACCACGTTTTCACCCAAACCATAAGCCGCAGTCAGTAATACCGCATCTCTGAAACCAGTCTCAGTGTCGATGGAGAACATAACACCAGACGCTGCTAAGTCGGAACGTACCATTTTTTGCACGCCTACCGAGAGGGCAATGTTGAAGTGGTCGAAACCTTTGATTTGTCGGTAGGAAATCGCACGGTCTGTAAAAATTGAGGCAAAGCATTTGTGACAGGCTTCCAGTACTGCTTGTAACCCGTGAATATTTAAGTAAGTTTCTTGCTGTCCCGCAAAACTAGCATCGGGTAAATCTTCAGCAGTCGCACTAGAGCGAACGGCTACATCGGGAGCGACTCCGTACTGTGGTTCTAGTGCTTGGTAAGCAGAGGCGATCGCCTCCTGTAATTCCATAGGAAAAGGAGTTTGGAGCAATAAAGATCTAGCAAGCTTACCTCGTTGCTGGAGATTTTGGACATCCTCCACATCTAAAGAAGCAAAAATCTGGCGTAATTTTGGTTCTAACCCTGCTGCTTGCATAAAGTAGCGATATGCATATGCTGTCGTCGCAAATCCATTGGGGACTTTTACGCTTCTGCGGCGCAGTTGCTGAATCATTTCTCCCAAAGAAGCATTCTTTCCACCTACTAAGGGAATGTCTGCAATGCCAACTTTACCTAAAGGCAATACAAAAGCTTTTTCTTTAGAGACTTCGCGATCGCTTTTTTGATCAACTGCTGTTTCTACTTCTACCATTGTTTTGCTTCCTTATGACACATCAACCTGAGAGGATCATGCAGTAAGCAAATGCTTCGCTTGTCCCACATTTAATGTTTATAAGAAGAAAAGTTGAGAATCTTGTGAGGATACTGGTCAACGAAAACTTCTTTAATCTGATATTTCTGCGGAGGTATAACTCATAAATTGTGTACTTGTGTTACGAGAATCAAAAATTTTTCGGTATAGCTCACAAGTTCCTCACAATTGCAAATTACTCTTAAAGCATGAAAAGGTTTAGTTCTCAACTGACTGTCCCTTTGGCGAAAAACACATTTAGTATAAAAATTTTAATACACCATGAATAATTGTCCTTGCTGCTCCCGCCCACTTTTACGCCATATACGTCATCAGGAAGTTTACTGGTTTTGTCGTAGCTGCTGGCAAGCAATGCCAGTATTTAGTCAGGAAAAGTGTACTTCGTTACCAGAGGTTTATGTCAGAGAATTTCCTAGCAAGGTTGAGAAAAGAGAAAAGAGCAATGTCCTTTGTTTGAATGAGCGCGGAGTTAGAACTGGGTGGATAGGAGCGTAAACAAAACTTACCTGATACCAAGCGGTTCACGAGCGAAGTGGTTAGAAATTGCTTGGTATAAAGTAAAGTTGTAAAAACCACGGATTTTTGGTAATTTGCCTAGGTTCTCTCTCTAAAAAAGAAATTTCCAATTGTTCCTTGCATGACACCCTCGAATCAAATCGAGGGTTTTTTATTTTAAGTTTTGTAAATTTGTCTGTGATATTTGTGATTTCAGGTTAACCATCTACGATAGCTCTTCTAAAATGAACATTGATAGGGCTTTTTTATAGTTGTTTATACTTGTATTAACATTCTTAAGGTTGATAACTGTTAAGTTCCATTTTTATATTTTACAATGAAGATATTAGTTGTAGAAGATGATCAGCTTGTTGCCCATGCTCTCGCTGCTGTCCTCACCAACCAAAACTATGCCATCGAAGTTGCCTGCGATGGTCAGGCAGCATGGGATTTAATTGACACCTTTGACTACGATTTAATACTTCTTGATGTCATCCTACCAAAGATAGATGGTATCAGCCTTTGCCGCCAAATCCGATCTAAAGGTTTGGCGATGCCAATCATGCTATTGACTGGGTGCGGTAGTAGTCACGAGAAAGCCACTGGATTAGATGCAGGTGCAGATGATTATCTGGTGAAACCTTTTGATGAAGAGGAATTAGTTGCTCGTATACGAGCGCTATTGCGTCGCGGTAGTGTAGCATCACAACCAGTGCTCACTTGGGGTGATTTGCAGCTTGATCCTATAAGCTGTGAAGCAACTTATGCAGGAAAGCTTCTGTCATTGACGCCAAAGGAATATGGGCTGCTAGAACTTTTTTTAAGAAACAGTCGCCGCGTATTTAGCTGTGGCATGATTTTGGAACATCTCTGGTCTTATGAGGACACTCCTGGTGAAGAAGCCGTTCGCACTCATATTAAAGGGTTACGACAGAAACTAAAATCACAAGGAGCGTCCGCTGATCTGATTGAAACAGTCTATGGTATTGGCTATCGGCTCAACCAACAAGCGCCAGCGAAACAGCCAAGAGATAGAGAAGATAAGGGAGATAAGGGAGAAGCTTCGCCTCCTCATCCCCTCACTTCTTCCTCTGTTGATGAAACTCAACGGCAAATACTTTCAGGAGTCGCTGGAGTTTGGAACAAATTCAAAGGGCGGGTTGATGAACAGGTGACTCTGCTGGAGAATGCTGCAAGTGCTTCAGCCCAGAAAACTTTGACTCAAAAACTCCGCAAGCAAGCGCAAAAAGAAGCTCATACACTAGCTGGCTCATTGGGTACTTTTGGCTTTTCTGTTGGGTCAAAAGTAGCAAGAAAAATTGAGCATCTGCTCAAATCTAGTAAATCATTAACTCTAGATGAAACGAAAGAGTTTTCTCGTTTGGTAAAGCAATTGCGTCAAGAAATTGAGCAAAACGATAACGAAACTTTACCTTTGTCACCAACTGGTGATGAGCATCCCTTGTTGTTGGTGGTTGACCGCAATGCCTATCACCAAGATGCCCCGAATCTATGCACCTTTGCTGAACAAATTGAAAAAGAATCTGCAAACAGGGGGTTAAAAGTTGCAATTGCTACTGATATTGAACAGGCAAGGCATCAACTTTATCATGAACATCCCAGTGTTGTACTGATTGACCCCAGCGCTTTCCCCAATCATGACGACAGCTTTAGCTTATTAGCAGAATTAAACCAACGCAAACCTCCCGTACCAGTGCTTGTTTTTACTGAACAAAGCGATTTTAGGAATCGATTGCAAGTTGCTCGCAGTGGTAGGCACTTCTTTTTACAAAAACCCATGCCTATTTCACAGGTACTAGAGGCAGTGACACAAGTATTACAAGACGCTCCCCATGCAGAGGCTCACGTTTTGGCTGTTGACGATGATCCTAAGATAGGTGCAGTGTTGCAAACTTTACTGAGTCCTTGGGGAATCAAAGTGACAAATCTCCAAGACCCGCAACGCTTCTGGGAAACTTTAGAAGCTTTGAAGCCAGATTTTCTGATTTTAGATGTAGAAATTGATGAAATTAATGGTATAGAAATTTGCCAAGTGGTACGTAATGATCCACGTTGGAGTGAGTTGCCAATTCTATTTTTAACAGTTCACAGCGATGCCAACATAGTGAATCAGGTGTTTGCAGCAGGTGCAGATGACTTTGTCAGCAAGCCGATTATTGGTCCGGAATTAGTGACGCGGATTATTAATCGTCTTGAGAGGATTAAACTGCGACAGCGTATCACCCACCAGGCGAAATCAGAACTCAATGAGTACCAGCGGACACAGGAAGAACTGCGAAACTCTCAAGCTCGGTTTTCTGGTATTGTATCAATTGCAGATGACGCTATTATTTCCATTGATGGCAACCAATGCATTACCATGTTTAATCAAGGAGCCGAGAAAATTTTTGGCTACTCGGCTGCTGAAGTTCTTGGACAACCTTTAGACATACTATTGCCATTGCGATCCACCCAGGCACATCGCCAGCACGTCGCTGATTTTGGTCAATCCGCAAACGTTGCTCGCAGGATGGGAGAACGTCGGGAGATTTATGGTCGTCGCAAAGACGGTACAGAATTTCCCGCAGAGGCTTCTATCTCTAAGTTAAAATTAGGGGAAGAAATTGTATATACAGTTTACTTACACGATATTAGCGATCGCAGGCAAGTGGAACGGATGAAAGACGAGTTCGTTTCTGTCGTCAGCCACGAACTCCGCACGCCGTTAACTTCGATTCATGGTTCTCTGGGAATGCTGGCAAGTGGTTTACTTAAGCCAGACTCAGATCAGGGGAAACGGCTGCTACAAATTGCTGTGGACAGTACTGAACGCTTAGTCAGGTTGATCAACGACATCCTTGACATTGAGCGCATTGAGTCCGGCAAAGTGAAGATGGAAAAACAAACCTGCAACGTCGCTGAAGTGATAGAAGAAGCAGTGAATGTAGTGCAGCCTCTCGCCGACAAAGCCGGAGTTACCCTATCAGTTTCTAGCATATCCCAACAGCTATGGGCAGATATGGATCGTATTGTCCAAACCTTAACTAATCTTTTGAGTAATGCCATCAAATTTTCGCCCGTTGGTTCTACAGTTTGGTTAAGTGCCGA
>NZ_JBAHYJ020000006.1:0-43606 GCF_036697665.2 Scytonema sp. PRP1
GACACCCCTGGCTAGCTACTAGCTACTTGGGGTTTTTTATTTTTTACACCTATCTCACGACTATTTTCCCGCTTTTTGTCCGGAACAGCGTAGTTATTTATAGAACATAGTATTGGTAGATGCACCCTGATAACTAACGCCCCTGGCTAGCTACTAGCTACTTGGGGTTTTTTATTTTGAACAAAATAACAACAGCTACAATTCTTAATATTTTTTCTATAATTTTTTGCTTTGTATACTGCTATGTTGTTGTTTGAGCCAAAAGCTAGTGTTAGTAGCTAGAGAGTTGCAGAGCCATGAATTTAGCTGTCATTAAGTTTTCTTCAGAAGACTGCGGTATTTGCCATAAGATGTCTTTCTATGACAAAAAGGTGTCTGAAGAACTGGGCTTGCAATTTATTGATGTGAAAATGCAGGATACAGCTACTTATCGTAAGTATCGTAAGATTCTGCTGACTCAGTATCCTGATAAATCAGAAATGGGATGGCCCACCTACATTGTTTGTGATTCGCCAGAAGGAGAATTTCAGATTTTGGGTGAGGTCAAAGGTGGTCATCCCAAAGGGGAATTTAGAAGTCGCCTGCAAGAAGTTGTGAATTCACAAGCGTCTAATCAGAACTAAGGACTTCAAAAGATTTGACTTCTAGCACTGGACCAATCATGGCAATGGTCATAACATCTTCACGCACCTGTCCAGTGACTTTTGCTTTTTGTCCTTGTTTGAGTAAGCTTTTGTCAGATTTTTTAGAGATTTCATAGGTTACACCATTATCAGTAACTAACGCCCAAGCGCCAGTACCAATATCACGGCGTTCTACGGTACCTGTAACTGTGATACTCATATCCATTAACCTCCGATTAAAAAAGAAAGAAGAAAGAAGAACGAAGAACGAAGAAAAGTCATAAAAACTCTTCTTTGTTTTTTCTCTCTTCTCTCTTGTGTATTCACTCTTCACTTTTCTAGGCTGGTTGTTCTTCGTTTTTGACTGCTAAACGAGCTAAACCGAAACATAGCACGGCATTAACGAGCAAGAACATACGAGCTAGGATACCACTGCCTAACCCCCAAACTGCGGGATCTGATACCGCACTTACCACCAAACACGCTGCTACACCTAGCGATGAACCAATGGCAAACCACTTCCATTTAGGATTTCCCAACAGCAATGCCATTAAGACTAAGGGAATCAGCACGCTGGCAAACAGCGGATTAAAAGCATTTGTTCCTTGCAGGGTGTTGCCTAATTCCGGAATAGAACTGCCCAACAAGCGGAAGGGCCATTGTGGAAGGTCAAAGATAAAGATTCCTTTGAGGGGGAATAATCCTGAACTACCAGCAATTAAACCCCAAGATAAAGTCCAGCCCCAGCTGAACGGAAAGTAAACCCGTAAAAACCAAGCCAGCGCATAGGAACCGAGGACCATCAAAATCTTGGGTAACAGCGCCACAGCACCGCCATCGATCCAAAAACCGGGGTTGAGATAGCCGTTATCCCGTAACCAGCGGAAGAAATCTTGGAAACTGATTTGCCCTTGGGTAGCACGTTGTACTGCGGCATCTGCATTCAGTAGTCCAGCACCATAGTAGTTCAAACCATCATCTTGCACAGTTCGTGCTGACTGTTTCAGAACTTCGAGGATTTCATCTGGTTCTTTGACGCCAGAGGCTTTTACCAATGCAGCAACACCAGCAACGTGAGGCGCTGCCATGCTTGTACCTTGGAAGCCCAGAAACACGTTTACACCCTTGTTTTCAGGGTCTATGGTTTCTTGCAGAATCTTGCCCGCATCACTGCCACCAGGGGCGGAGATATCGACTCCAGCACCAAAGTTAGAATAGGGTGCTCTTTCTCCATCTGGACCTAATGCCGAAACGCCAATAACATAGGGATAACGCGCTGGATAGGAGGCAGAATTCTGATTTTCATTACCTGCTGCGCCAATGATGACCACGCCTTTTCTGTGGGCATATTCGATCGCGTCTTTCATCAGATGGCTTTCACCGCCACCGCCCAAGCTCATATTAATCACATCTGCGCCATTATCAGCAGCAAATTTAATCGCTTCGGCAATATCGGCAACAGTCCCGCCGCCATAATCGCTAAGTACCTTGAGAGGCATCAGCTTGGCTTCGTAGGCAATACCAGCTACGCCATAGCTGTTGTTCGTGGATTGGGCGATGGTACCAGCAACGTGGGTGCCGTGTCCGTTGTCGTCGTCAGCTTCTACTCTGTCGTTGACAAAGTCGTAGCCAGGGACAAATTCTGTCTCTACTAAGTCACGGACGCGAGTAATGCCAGTATCAATGACCGCAACCGTAATGTCTTTGCCTTTGGTTTGAGTCCACGCGCCTTCAATATTGATATTGTGCAGATTCCACTGCTTGCTGTAATAGGGGTCGTTGGGACCTTTTAATGCCGGTTTCGCTTCATCAGCCTCTTGTGAGGGCTGCAATAATTCTCCCAGCCAAGTAGCTTCACCTGGTTTTGGAATCTTATAGATATAATTTGGCTCAATAAAATCCATTGCTTGGGCAAATGGCGACTTTTTCAGTTCTTTCAGTCGCTGTTTATCGCCCTTGATGATGTAAACATTCTCCTTGGCGGAAAATTGATTATCTAATCGGGGAGTGACGTTGTACTGTTGAGCAATAGCTTGCAGATCCTGCTGCAATACCTCTTTGGGAAGGTCTTCGCGGAAGTTTAGCACTATTGTCTCAAATTCGCCTTTGGTTGCCAGTCCCTGAAAATTAATAAAATTAAACAGGGCAACACCTAGCCCGATGACAAATAAGCAAAATAATATTAGCTTTCTCATCTCAAACCATTACAGCTTTTTGCCAGTTTGCTCACTACCATAACTCATACACGCGCCTTATTGGTGCGTTTAGGAGTAAACTTACAATTTTTACACAAAACTCAGGACAATTTATCAACGATGGAACGCGGTCTTTTATGGTTACCCTTGTTATTTGCATTTTTTTGGTTGGCTTGGCAAGGCTCCAAGGAGTATCAAAAAATTGAGGCATATCGCACTTGGGCGGAGCAATTTGAACGAGCTAAGTTTGATATTTATGCAGTTTTGGGTCAAAAAGGTAACAATATAACTTGGGGCAAACCAACGCCAAAAGGCCCAATTAAGCTAGAAACTTTTTCTTTGCTTGATGTCCAACAAGTTCGCCTTTTAGTAGATGACAAACCAGTAGAGATAGAACAGCCGCCACAAAAAGGTCGTACTATCGAGTTGGAATTTCTGTTTGCTGAATCTGGGAATTCAGTACGTGTTCCTTTTACAGAAATTCCCTTAGCCGCTGAATGGGGCAAATTTTTGCACTCAAGAGTCATTAGTCATTAGTCACAGGACTTACGTATGTATTATGAAAAACGTAGATGCGTAGCGGCGTGCCGGAGGCTACCGCCAAGGGCGCAAAGGACACAAAGAAATAAGAGTTTCACGACTAGTTCTTGCGTAAGTCCTAAGTCATTAGCAATTTATTCTCATCTTCCCTGGCTTCCTCCACTTCCCTATCTCCCTTTTGTGTGAACTATGAACGCCGAAACAACACCTATGCCCGTTGCTTTAACTATCGCCGGATCTGATAGCGGTGGTGGTGCAGGTATTCAAGCCGATTTACGCACTTTTGCTTTTCACTGCGTCCACGGTACAAGCGCTATTACTTGCGTCACAGCACAAAATACTTTGGGGGTGAACCGGGTTGATGCTATGCCGCCAGAGGCTGTTGTGGCGCAAATTCGTGCGGTATATGAAGATATAGGTGTGCAAGCGGCGAAAACAGGAATGTTACTCAATCAGGAAATTATTGCCGCTGTTGCCCAACAGGTGAAGGCTTTAGAAATTCATAACTTAGTTGTTGATCCAGTGATGGTATCCCGCACGGGGGCGCAATTGATTGATGATGACGCCGTGAAAAGTCTGCGCAATCTCCTCATTCCCCTGGCAACTATCATCACACCAAACCGCTACGAATCTCAGATTTTGAGCGGTTTACAAATTAACTCCTTAGATGATATGAGAGCAGCCGCGCAAATCATTCACCAGAATACACAGGCAAAGGTTGTTTTAGTTAAGGGTGGAGGTATGCAGGGGAGTGTGCGTGGTGTTGATATCTGGTTCGATGGGCATAGAATGGAAACTTTGACAACAAAACACGTAGAGACAAAAAATTCCCACGGTACTGGTTGTACACTCTCAGCAGCGATCGCCGCTCATCTTGCACTGGGAAGCGACTTGCTTACAGCAGTGCGCAAGGCAAAGGAATATGTCACTTCTGCACTCTCCTACTCTCTTGATATTGGCAAAGGACAAGGTCCTGTGGGACACTTCTTTCCATTATTGATATCAGAGGAATGATATCAGAGGAATGATATCAGAGGAACGCCAGGTGTAAGCCTCTACCAAAGTGGTTCAGTAGTTACGCAAGTTGCAGAATATCCTGAACTCCTTTTCTAGTTACACTTCCAGTTAACCTCATACCTTAGGAATATATATTCTACTATTGATTGACTTGTATCTTTTTGCCCTAAATTGTAAATTAATAATCTTTCCCCTATGCACACTTTTCCATTATTGTTGGGCATAGTTTCAGAGACTGCTAGTCTCTGATAGCAAATCCGCTTCGTTGACTTAAGTTCTATTTTGATGCTAATCCACCAATGCGAACAATCTCAGATTCTGTTCACAGCAGTACACCCGTAGGAAATACCCAAGCCTATTCTCCCTCTGTACCCATCTCTGTTTATCGGGATTTGGCAACAGAGTTACATGCTTCTCAAGCAAAGTTAGATAGTCTTAGCGCCCAAAATCAACAACTGGTACAAGAAAATCAATTACTTCGGCAAGAAATAAAGAAAGCTGTTGAGTCTGTTTTGCGCCTGCAAAAGTTGGTTGATTCACAACCAAAGGTTAGTTCTCACACAGCTTATCAATTTATACCTGATGATAAATCTCAAACCAAACGACCAGTCACCCCAGTGTCTCCCAAAGAACAAGTTTCCCGTGGGCGTGCTTTTTCCGCAGAACCTTCCCCAACACCTGTCTTTCCTCCAGAAATGGAAATTCCGAGTTCCATTCCCGAACCAGTGTTTATAGAAGAAGAGGAAGTCAGTTATTATCCCTACAGTGAATCAGAACCTTCGCAAATTAAAGGCTGGTGGTTAATAATAGCTATCTTGTTAATTATTGTTCTAGGTTTTGGTGCTGGGTATTTGGTTGTACGCCCCTTATTGGAAAAGCATAGTCGTTAGGTGAAATCATTCTCCCAGTCAATTGAGCGCACATCACAATTCATCTTTATTTTCAGTTAAATAAACTACGAAAAAATGATAAATTGAGCTAGAAACCTCAAGTTATTACTTAAAAGACGATTCAGGTAGACAATGCTTACTAATTAGACTTTTATTTGATAAGCAGGGCATCTATCGTGATGCCATGTGCCAATTTCGTAGATATTTATTTGAGGTTGCGCTGCTTTTTTTTAGCGTTACACCACTCCCAAGGCTTGTGCAAATTAAGCGCCAAAGGTTTCATCTTTGGCGTAAACGCACTGGCTTTTCAGCCTACACTCTTATAAACATAGAACTCAGGAGACAAAAAATGAAAAAAGTAGAAGCTATTATCCGTCCCTTTAAGCTTGATGAGGTCAAAATTGCCCTAGTCAATGCTGGTATAGTTGGTATGACTGTTTCTGAAGTCCGGGGTTTTGGACGGCAGAAAGGTCAAACAGAACGCTATCGTGGTTCTGAGTACACTGTTGAGTTTTTGCAAAAACTTAAAGTGGAAATAGTTGTTGAAGACAACCAGGTTGATATGGTCGTTGACAAAATTATCGCAGCTGCTCGTACTGGTGAAATCGGTGATGGCAAAATTTTCATCTCCCCAGTTGAACAAGTTGTGCGGATTCGGACTGGGGAAAAGAATACAGAAGCAGTTTAGTCGTTAATTGTTAGTGGTTAGTTGTTAGTCGTTAGTCATAAACTCAACCAACAACTAACAACTAATAACTAAGTATGAGTAATTTGTAAATGAGGCAACTTTTGAAGTAACGCGGCAATTGCTTTGCCTCGATGACTAACAGAACGCTTCGACTCTGGTGTCATCTGGGCAAATGTCAGTTGCATTTCGGGGACATAAAAAATGGGATCGTAGCCGAAACCGCCAGTACCACGAGGGGCATGGAGAATTTCGCCACGACAAACACCTTCGGATTCTAAAGCAACAGTACCATCTGGAGAAGCGATCGCCACTGCACAAACAAATTGCGCTTGCCGATTTGGTGTATCGCCCAATTCGCTCAACAACCTGGCAATGCGATCGCTATCGGTTTTGCCATAACGTGCAGAGTACACTCCTGGTGCGCCACCGAGGGCATCGACTTGCAAGCCAGAATCATCAGCGATCGCCCAATTTCCCGTTGCTTGTGCCACTTGGGATGCTTTTAAGCAGGCGTTGGCAGCAAAGGTGTCTCCCGTTTCTTCTATATCCAATTCCTCTGGTTTGAGGGTTAATTCCCAACCAGAATCAACCAGGTAAGCTTGCATTTCCTTCAACTTACCTGGATTTCCTGTAGCTACTACGAGTAATGTCATAAGTCAGTGAACAGTGAACAGTTAACAGTTAACAGTTAAGAGTGATAACTGACAACTGATAACTGATAACTGATATTACTCTGCCCAATCTTTCGCCCAAGCTAGAGTTTGATGCACTTGCTCTAGTGTAGGGGCTTCGCAGTACAAGCGTAAAACGGGTTCGGTACCGCTGAAACGAATCATTAACCAACTTTGATCTGCTAAGCGGAACTTGTAGCCATCAATTGTTTGGCAATCAATGACTGCTTTTCCAGCTATTTCTGTTAAAGGTTGGGTTTGGAGTTGTTGCAGAAGACGCGATCGCACTTCCATACTCGCAAGTGGTAAATCGATGCGATCGTATGCGGAAGTGAAACCTGTTTGTTCTTGCAAGTAGCGATAATACTCGCCTAAATCCAGCCCAGATTCCACGATAGCTTCTAGTACATACAATGCCGACAGAAGTGCATCCCGTTCGGGAATGTGGCTTCCGTAGCCAATTCCTCCTGACTCTTCGCCGCCCAACAACACCTGGGTTTCTAACATTCTGTCAGCGATGTATTTATAACCTACGGGTGTTTCAAAAATTGACAAATTATGCAGTGCTGCTACACGAGGCATCAAGTCAGAACCGCTGACAGTTTTGACTATTTCACCCTGAAAGCCGCGTCGTAAAGTCAAGTGGTCGATTAATATTGGGATTAAGATTTGTGAACTCAGGAAGTTGCCTTGTTTATCAACAGCGGCAATGCGATCGCTGTCTCCGTCAAACACCAAAGCCACCGTTAAACCTGCTTGATTGGTTTCTCGGTGATTTCGCATCACGTCAAATAGATGCGAAAGATATTTAGGTAGTGGTTCGGGTGCGCCGCCACCAAACAGGGGGTCGCGATTGCTGTTAATTTCTTTAACCTCATTGCCGAGTAGCATCGCCAGTCCGCCAGCAGCAGCACCGTGCATCACATCAGCAAATACCGTGAGTTTACCTGTGCTTATCGCATCGCGGATTTTCCCTATGTTGACTTTGCCTTCTAAACCTTCACAATAACTGCGCCAAGGGTTAAATATCTCTATCTTGCCTGGGATTGACGCGGGCGGTAGTGCCTCTGCTGATAAAAGTGCTTCTATTTGTTGAGTGACTTCTGGTGGTACAGAACCACCAAAAGCGCTTTTGACTTTTAAGCCCAAATATTTACCAGGATTGTGACTAGCAGTAATAACCAATGCGCCTAAAGCATTTTGTTGCTTTGCCGCCCAACTAAAAGCTGGGGTTGGGGCAAAGGCATCTGTCAGCAGTACATCAAACCCAGCCGCTGAGACAACCTCAGCAACTTTACGGGCAAAGTCTTCTGCCATAAATCGTCTATCGTGTCCGACAACAATTGTCCGGCTGCCTACTTTTTCTCCATATGTATTAAGTAACACTTTTGCGGCAAGTGGAGCGACCAAGGCTACACGTTCAAATGTGAACTCATCGCCTATCACACCACGCCAGCCATCTGTACCAAACTTGATTGAGTTAGCTGCTACTGGCATTGAGGTATCCCTACTTCCTAACTGAGGATTCTAGCATTCACACAGGGCACCCGGTAAAAAAGGCATCTAGTATACAAAATGTAACAGTAATACCACGCTATTGATGACACCTCAGTAAATGAATATGTTCCCTACTCACTTAATGCAAACTTATCTGTCGCTTCAATTAAGGCATTGCGAATTCCTGGTTCACTCATCGAATGTCCAGCATCGGGAATCACAACAAATTCTGCTTCCTGCCAAGCACGATGTAATTCCCAAGCTGATATCATTGGACAAACAACATCGTAACGCCCTTGAACAATCACAGCAGGAATATGGCGGATGCGGTCAACATTTAAAAGTAATTGATTTTCTGTTTCAAAAAATCCCTTATTCACAAAGTAATGACACTCAATTCGCGCAAATGCCTCTGCAAAGTCATTTTCGCCAAACTTTTGGATGAGTTGTGTGTCTACGAACAATCGACTTGTACTAGCTTCCCAAATTGACCAAGCACGCGCTGCTTCTAACCTAATTTGTGAATCTGGACTGGTCAAGCGTTTGTAATAAGCCGTGAGCAAATCGTCACGTTCATCTGGTGGAATTGGTTTTAAATATTCTTCCCAAGTATCAGGAAAAATATAGCTAGCCCCCTCTTGGTAGAACCAGCGCAATTCTTTTTGCCTCAACATGAATATGCCGCGTAGAATTAGCCCCGTACATGAACTGGGATGAGTTTGGCTGTAGGCTAATGATAGAGTACTGCCCCAACTGCCCCCAAATACTACCCACTTTTCTATACCTAAATGCTCTCGTAGCTTTTCAATATCACTGACCAAATCCCAAGTCGTGTTCTCACGCAGTTCCGCATGAGGTCTACTTTGACCGCAACCGCGTTGGTCAAACATCACCAGACGCCATTTTTCTGGATGGAAATATTGTCGATAAAAAGGCGGACATCCACCACCAGGTCCTCCATGTAGCAAAACAATCGGCTTGCCTTGCGGGTTGCCTGACTCTTCAAAATGAATCGTGTGGAGGTCGGAAACCTTAAGATTGCCTTGTTTGTAAGGTTCGATGGGTGGGTAAAGTTCTCGCATTGTGCCTATTTTATCGCCTTGGTTGGGAAAATTGTATAACAAATGACTTTGGCATGGGTTATTTTTGAGGCGATGGCGCAAAGCGCCCCCGAAGCGGGCGCATCGTAGATACACCAGGACTAGCAGAGGATGATATAGAGTGTGATAAAAAGTACCTAGATTTGATTAAAGCTAGTGTTGATTTCACTAAAATTGACGTATTGATTTATGTTTCACGGCTAGATGAAACACGATTTCGTCCTGATGAAAAGCGAACAATATATCTTTTGACTGAAAAATTAGGAGCATTGATTTGGAATAAAGCTTGGCTAATATTTACTTTTGCGGCATCTGTACCTAATGAAAATCGTCATGAGGCTTCAGTTAATAGAAAGGAGCAAATTGAGAACTTTGTGAAAGCCATTACATCACAGTATGGACTAAATCCGCCCTTTCAAGGATTTCAGGTTAAGTTGCGAGTTGATAATACTTCAAAAGGTTGGACTTCAAAAAGTATTCCAATCATGTCAGTCTTAACCAAAGTAAGCTAATCCTAACCTCTTAGGGACTTCCAAATTAAAAAATATCCAACTTTTCTTGTGGGATGGGCTTCTAGCCCGTCCTATAAACTAGGGAGAACCACGGTGCCCACCCCATAACTCAGATAATTTATTTCTTGGAAATCCCTTATATAGTAAGCTAAAGCTTACTTTAGCTATAAGCCAGGAAATTGATTTCCTGGCTTATGATATGACGGACGTAAGATTTAAGTTAGCATTCATATGATATCCGGCAAATTACCCATAATTACAGAACCCCACCCCTAACCCCTCCCCGCAAGCGGGGAGGGGAACTTTGGCGTAGCCACTCATCGGGGTGGGGTTTTCCAGGATTTGTCGGTAATTGAGCGGACATGATATCACTAACCCATAACTATAAAAATTCACAAACATTAAACCTCCTTAACAGGAATTCCCATTAAGGAGGTTTGACAGCAGCGAAACACTTTTACACCCTGAAATTTCCTTAGAAATCATCCAGAAATTGACTAATACGGCTGATGACTGGGTCAACCTCAGCAGGAGGAGTCGTAGCAGTATTAGTAGGAGTAGAAGTACTATTTATAACTTCTAGCACTGGTGCGTTTTGGGGCGTTGGAGGGGGACTGGTTGATACATGATTGACCATGATAGCCAGTTGAGCCACTTGTTGACTAAGTTGCATCAGATGGTGTTCCATCATCTCCAACCGATTAGATTCCTTAGTAAAAAAACGTTCCTCAAGGTCAGCTATCTGACTTTTTAGGTCAGCAATTTGTTGTTCCACCCCTGGTGTTGCTGTTCCTGCTGCTGGTTTTGGGGCTGGTCGTACAGATTCCGGTACGCACAAAGATTGCCATAAGGCTTCTTTACAGAGGTCGCTGAAAGTCTTTTCAGGATCTTTCTCCAAGTGACTTTCGACGAGAGCTAACAAGCTTTCGTCAGCCACCCCTGGCTCGAACGTAACCGATTTAACGACTTTTTTTGACCATTGGAACATCAGTCTTAAGCTCTAGCCCGAGCGGAGGATAACTGTGCTTCTCCATAAATGTACTGCCCCAAAGCATTTGCTTGTCGGGATGGTGAAGCTAGATGAGCGTTAATTTTTGCTTCTTTAAGCAAACGTTGAACATCTTCCCAGAAAAATTCTCCACCTCCTCCGGTGAGAATCACATCGGTAACGCGCTCTGGTAGCCATGCTAGCACGCGGTTACAGATTTCGCGAGAAAACATTTCTATGAGATTGGGGAGAAAATCATCGAGATTGGTGGGCTTGCTGGCACCTCTGGGACGGTAGAAGCGATCGCTCTTGGGTCGGTTGACTGCGGCAATCAAAGAGAGAGATTGGCTATCTGCTCCCTCAATTTCGGCAGCGACCAGTTCATAAAACTTGCTCATACCGAAGTCTTCACTCTTGGAAGCACCTCGGGCAAACCGGAAGTTATCAACCATCAAACAATCGGTCGTTTGATGTCCAATATCTACAATCGCCACAGAGACTTTCGTGAAATCGGGTAGTGCTGCGCCTTTTTTAGGTTGAGCCTCAGTCCAAAGCAAACTGCCATACCCTTCTGGCATTACCCAAACCTTGGTAACGTTCAGTGATACGGCTTCTCCGCGAAAATTCATCACATGAGGACCGCTCAGTTGGCTAATGAGCTGTGCTTTTTCCTTTTCAAATTGTTCTTGAGAAAGGTAAGGCAGACCCAGGATGACAGAGACTTCATCCTTGAGCTTAAAGTAGCCAGCGCAAGCTAAAACTTTTACCAGTGCGTCTTCAACCTTAGATTGGCCCACACCTAGGTTAGCCCCAAAATCTGCTGCCAGTTGACCAACAGCATATCCACTGCCTTGATATTCCAGCCACAAATCCATTAATGGGTCAGTCGCACGGGCTTCAAAAACACCTCCGCGCACCTGTTCCATTGACATTTCTTTGACGTTCGCAGACACGAACACCACATTGTTCGGCTCGCGGCTAATACAAGTTTTGGTGGAAGTTCTACCTAAGTCAACACTAAGAATCTTTTTTCCCGCACCGCCACCAACTGCTTGAGGAGGAGCGGCATTTATTGGGGTAGATGCCGAAACTCTATCTCTATTCATTGGGATAGCAGCGGCATTCATCGGAGTGGCGGCGGAAGGTTGGTCTGTCATGAAAGCTCCTAGTACTTACCTTAGCTATAACAAGTTATCATGCCCATCTTACATAAAGGCGTGTATCAGAAAACCTTTATTGCGTCAACTGTACCAAGAAATATGCAAACAATGACGCGCGTTGTTGAGCAAAGCGCGATTGCTGCCCACCTAGAGGAGGCAATCGCCCCAAGGGCGCACAGAAAAGCGCCATCGCGCAAGGCGCGGCTTTGTTTGGGAGCATCGCGCATGAGTTTAGCTCTTTACCATAAAATAGTAAAGCAGGAGCGAGAGTGACATCGGTGATAACGCTTTGTTTTACTAAAAAACGCTTGTTTTTCTGCCTTCGTTGGCCACAAGGATTTTTTTACTTTCTCCTGTTTTTTCGCCTCCGCTTGATCACCCAAACAACAAATGCCACGACGAGAACTGCAAGCACAATTTTAGATACAGGAGCCAGGTACTTGTCCACTAGTTCATACTGACTACCCAACGCATATCCTGAGTAGGTTAGCAAACCAACCCATGCAGCGCTACCCAGAGTTGAGTAAATTAAAAATGGCAGCAAGTGCATATTGCTCATGCCTGCAGGAACGGAAATCAAAGTGCGGACTCCCGGTACAAGGCGACCAATAAAAACTGCTTTGCCACCTTGCTGGTCAAACCACCGCTTTGCCTTGGTGATATCTTTACTAGAGATACTCAACCACTTACCATATTTGTCAGCCCAAGCTCGCAAGCGCTTTTCCCCGAAAATTTTACCGGGATAGTACCAAACAAGTGCGCCTAGTACAGAACCCAGTAGTCCGGCAAAAAAGACTCCTATGACATTAAGTTTAGCCCCTGGCAGATTTGATGTATATCCTGCCAAGGGCATTATCAGTTCTGAAGGAATGGGGGGAAATAGGTTTTCGAGGAACATGAGCAGGGCGATTCCCCAATAGCCTAGGGATTCGATAATCTGTTTTATCCAACCCGTATCTATCATTAAGTCATTCCTGAAGTTACTACAAAAGTTTTGTTGCTAAGTTATAGTTATTACTGTATTAAATAAGCATTATCCGATACTTTTTCACTAATCTTGTTAAAAAGAACACTTTATAAAACGAATAGGGAACAAGGTATAGGTTGCACAAGAGAGGTGACAGGTTGTAGGTCATAAAAAAGTTTTCTTTTCCTGTCCCCTACAATCTATCCCTTGCTCCCGTTATGTACCCTGTCCCCTGTTCCCTTAAACAGTAGGTGTCAATGATTGCACTCTTGTTGGTTCAGATTGCCAATCTAATGGGTTCCAAACACGGTCTTCTAGAGCCATTTGCTCGATTAAACTTGCCAATCTTAGGGCTTTGAGCGCTTGTTCACCACCGACGGAAGGTTGATTCCCACCGCGCACGCAGTTGACAAAATGCTCCAATTCTGCACCTAGTTTGTCAGTGTTGCTCGTACAAACTCTTTCAATCACACCATCCTGCTTGTACAATGCTTGTCGGTAGTCATTGGTGTGTCGGTGAACCAAAATTTCATTTCTGAGAAAATCTGCTTCAGTAAACGAGTTTTTACAATGGGCAACAATGCGGCGGATTTTGCAGTGCGTAATTTTGCTGGCAGTCACAGTAGCGACAATACCATTGGCAAACCCCAAGGTAGCAGTCACATAATCTAAATAACCAGAGTCCAAAGTGCGATTACCACTAGCTGTTAACTTCTCTACTGGTGCTCCGGCTAATTCCAAAAGTAGGTCAATGTCGTGAATCATTAAATCCAAGACAACTGAAACATCGTTTGCCCGACTTGAGTACGGGCTCATGCGATGTGCCTCTAGCGCCAGCACTTCTTCAGTTTTCAACACCTTGCTCAATTCTTGAAATGCTGGACTAAACCGTTCTATATGACCCACTTGTAGGATACATCCAGTTTCAGCAGCAGCATTTACTAGCGATTCTGCTTCAGATATACTTGCTGCAATTGGCTTTTCAATCAAAACATGAATTCCTGCCAAAAGACAGTTAATTCCCACGGCGTAATGCAAGCGGGTAGGGACAGCAACGCAAACTGCGTCTACATGAGGCAGCAGGTCGCAATAATCTTCAAAAAAGCGGACTTTATGTTTGCTTGCGGTTTCCAACCCTCGCTCGACATTAATATCTGCTACACCGACCAGTTCAACGTCTTTCATCGAACTCAATACGCGGACATGATGCTGTCCCATATTACCCACCCCGATCACGCCTATGCGGATCGGTCGTGGATGGTTGCGCTGTACTTGACCATTTTGTTCCCCTACTGACAACATGCTTCTATTTTGCACTCTTATTCACTCCTCAACCACCAAATATAGAGACGCTACGGTCATTGGCTTTGATACTCCATTGCCAATGACCATGCGTCTAAAACCATCCAGATGGTAACATAGAGGTTCTATTTATGAAGAATTTCAAAGTTTCTTGTGAGTTCCCGTTATCTAGATCACTTTTATGTGTTCTGTTCAAATTGATGCTTTTTTTGCACTTTACAAAAACTATAATGACTTTTTTTATTAGCTTTAAGAAATAACTAAGACGTTAATAAAGTTCTCTTTGTTTCACAAAAAAAATAATTACTGAAAGCAAAATCTACATTAAGGTGTAGGGTGTAGGCAGGACATTTTTCGACACCTCATCATCCCAGTCGCATGCCAGTTGCACGCCCCTCGGGGGAATCCTCCTTATACGCTGACGCATAAGCACGGTGAGCCAGCGCTATGCAGGAGGGTTTCCCGACAGCAGGCGACTGGTGAGACCAGTCCTGTTGGCGCAGCCTGCCCGCAGGGCGAATGAGGGTCTCCCGCGCCCAGGGAACTGGCTCTCCCGTTGGGCGAACCCCGAAGGGGCGCTGTCCTCCTCAACAAAGGACACCTTCGCAGGCAAAACCCTCTTTGACACCCTGTTTTTGGAAATGACTTTGTTTAAATAAAAACTACTTAGTATGAAAGCTGTCATTCTACTGTCTGGTGGATTAGATTCTTCCACAGTTCTCTACCAAGCGCAAGCTGATGGTTGTGAGTGCTATACCATCTGCTTTGATTACCAACAGCGACATCGGCGAGAGTTAAGCTCAGCGTTGGCGATCGCTCAAAAAGCTAACGTAGTAGACCATCAAGTGGTAAAGTTTGATTTAAGACAATGGGGCGGTTCGGCACTTACGGATAACGCTATTGATTTACCCCAAAAGCGTGAGCTAGAGGAAATGTCTCAAACTATCCCTGTCACCTATGTTCCTGCTCGTAATACCATCTTTTTAAGCTTTGCCCTTGCCTACGCCGAAACTATTGCCGCACAACGTATTTACATTGGTGTTAACGCCCTAGATTACTCTGGCTATCCTGATTGTCGCCCTGACTACATCCAGGCAATGCAGGAGGTGTTTCGTTTAGGAACAAAACAAGGACGTTCAGGGGAACCTATCTCCATTGTCACACCGCTGATTCATTTAAAAAAAACTGAAATTATCCAACTTGGCAACAAGCTGGGAGTTCCTTGGGAACTCACATGGTCTTGCTATGCAGGAGGCGATGTTGCTTGCGGTGTCTGTGATTCTTGCCGCTTGCGTCTTGCTGCTTTTGCGGAACTGGGATTGCAAGATCCTTTGGCTTATGCTGTGTAGAAAGATGGGGGAGTAATAAGCTAATACACATTTAACTTGCATATTCTTGATTTTGGAGAAAAAGCGTCAATCCTTCTCCCCTGCTGTCTAAATGTGCAAACTAGGTGTCTAACAGCTTATCCTCCTGTGGCTCTACTCCTCCTCCAACCGTCGCACTTGAATCTGGTGCAGGCGCGGTCCACTGACTGACACGACTGTGAATTCTAGATTTTCATAGCAAAAGGTTTCGCCAAGCGGGGGAACTTTCTGCAACTGGTAAAGTAAGAAGCCCCCTAAAGTTTGGTATTCTTTCTTTAAGGGCAAATTAAGATGCAAAACCTCATTGAGGTCTTCTAGGTTGATCTGCGCCTGCACGAGAAAAATCTGCTCGTCTAAAATCTTGATCAGCAGGTCGTTAGTACTGTCTGGTTCACCTAGGTTGCCGATAATTTGAGCGATAATGTCTTGGATGGTGAGCAGTCCTACAGTACCACCAAATTCATCTACCACCATCACCATAGTTGGTTGCTCTCGCTGCATCATTGGCAACAGTTCGTTTAAGAGGGTGTGTTCTGGCACAAACCTTGCAGGGCGCATCCACGGCTGGATTTGTGTTTCTAAAGTCAGTTTCCCCATAGCCAAGGGTTTTGCCAAGTCTTTGAAGTAAAGAATGCCACGAATGTCGTCCAAAGATTCTCCAATAACAGGGTAGCAAGAGTGACCTGTAGCTACCATTTCTGCAAGAAAAGTCTGGAAGGTGGCGACTTTTGGCAACGCTACAATGCTGGTACGAGGTACCATGACTGCTTGAACTGTCTGGTAGCCAAACTCAAAGACCTTTTTGAGCAATTCTCTCTCTTTTGCCTGCAAGCCAATCGATTCACGTTCTGTGGAAATAATGAGTTGTAATTCTTCAGGTGTAACAGGTGATCTCCAGCTTTGACCAGCGTATTCGATGCGAAAAAGTCGCAACAGCCAGCGAGTTGATTGGTTAAGAATCCAAATAAAGGGGCTAAAAAATCTGACGGTTGCTCTGACCGACGGTCCCAAAAACCTTGCTAGCTGTTCTGAATACAGCATAGCTACTGATTTAGGACAAAGTTCTCCCAAAACTATTTGCAAATAGGCTATGAAAAAAAAGGTGATCGGGATTGATAAAGAATGAGCGATAAGTGTACTCATTCCTTTAGGTAAAGGTAAAGAGAGTAGCGATACTTTAAAGAGCACAACTATCGTACTTTCTCCAATCCACCCCAATGCCAAACTAGAAAGGGTAATGCCCAATTGAGTTGTAGATAGCAATCGATCAATACTGCGTTGCAGCACCTCGACGGCGATCGCCTGGAGATCACCAGCCTGCACAAGCTGATGAATGCGCGATCGCCGCACTGTCACCATAGAAAACTCTGCTGTCACAAAAAAGGCATTGATAGCAATCAGCAGTAGCACTGACAACAATCGCAGCCCTACATCTGTCAAACTTAAGCTAGAAAAACCACTCACTGCCAAAGCTCGTGTAATACTGATGCCCCCAAATTGAAAAATAGTCTGGGAATTTTGGATTGGAAATAGTTAGTTGTTGGTTATTAGCTGTTAGTTTATTTTCCTTCACTAATAACCATTAATTACTAACTCTTCGGGTGAGCCAGCTGCTCATGGGGAGCCACTCCGCCCTTGGGGGTTCCCGAGGACAGTTCTCTTGGAGGGTTTCCCTCCGGGAGAAACTGTCCGTCCCGTTAAAGGAAGTGGCGTGGAAACCCCTAAGACCGCACCAGATCACCACTAACCAGTACCCAATCTCTCAATGCTCCAACCTACCTTTCTACAGGAATATTTGACACTTCTAGCCGCAGTCTTTGAGCGGGATAATCTGTCAGAGCAAGAGAAACGCGCTTGACATCATCAAGTAAAGCCGTAGGAATGCTCACCGTGCCAGAATAACTAGGTCCATTTGCTGGCAATTCTGATGGTAAGCCTTCTGTGCTAGCGCTCAAAGTCCGTCCTTTGTCATCAGAGACATCCAAAAAACTATATAGGAAGCGCACAGAATCTTTACCTTTGTTTTGCATTTTTACTTTTAACAGCAAAGCACCACCAGACAAGCGAGCAGATTGCACCGAAATGCTGACACCCTCGCTTTCACTGTTAATCGGAAATCCTGCTTGAGGCTTTTCTTCTTCAGCCACTTGCAAGGGTTTTTCCTCTCGCTTCTTCTTGCTGTTGTTTGTCTCCTCGTCATCGTTGTCTTGTTTCTTTGATTTAGCAGCCTTAGTTTTGCCCTCAATGCGTGATTTGACAATTTTCAAGATTTCATCTTCCTTAAGTAGAGCAAGCCCTGTATGTTGCTCCTTCGCTGATTTACTGCTGGCAAATTTGTTTGTGGGACGAGCATCTGGCGATGTGACGCCTTTGAGTGCTGCACTTCCCAAAGTAAATCCCCAAAACGCACTCACAGAACCAGATCCCAACATCAGGATTAACAAAATCAGAGTTAGAAGTACAGTAGAATTTAGTTTCATTGTCGCCAAGCCATTGCACAAGAATGCTGGTCTATTTAAAAGTATCGAAGCTGTTTACTTTAATTCCTAGAGGAACTTAATCAATATTAGTCTGCACTATCGCGTCCTCAAAGGTGTAGTCTAAAAATTAGATCTGATATCTTAGATTGTCAAACTGTGTGAACTTACGCTACAATTGATTCTCGACCAGGGTTGGCCGAGCGGTCGAGGCAGCGAACTCATAATTCGCCTTAGGCAGGTTCAACTCCTGCACCCTGGACTAATAATGAACAAAGAAAATAAAAGAAATAAGAAAGAATCTGGTTTTAGGGACTTTCAAATAAAAAATTATCCAACAACCTCTTGTAAAGGCAGACGATACGAGAGGCAAGCTGTCCGCCTCATCCCACAAGATGGATAATTTTTGTTGGAAATCCCTTGTATTGCTTCTTTCTTCTTTGCTTTCACCGAGGTGGTGCGGCTTCAAATTGCAACTGAGTTCCTACTTTAGGTTGATTCGCATTCATCCGAGGAGAGGCGAGTAGTGACGAGTCGTAAGGATTTGGTAAATCCCGGGTACGAATGTATCGATCATGACCAACCTGCTGATTTAGGACATCGCGATACACAATATTAACTAACTCAGCATCTCGCGCAATTTTATTTTCCGGAAATGAGTTGCGGAAAATAGAACCAAATCCAAGTATTTCGTTAATTTGACTTTTCAAAGTCTGACTTCCATAAAAATTGGGGTCGTTTCTAAAAAAAGCACGTTCAAACACCTCACTCGGTGTTTCATAATTGGGTGTTTGCGCTTGGGCTGTTCCAACAGCTTTAAAACTTATAGTAGCTACCAATAGCAATAAACTACCTATGGCTTGAAATTTGATACCCATATTGATCGCTCCTGAAGTATTTAGGTGAATTTTCACTTATGCTGGATTTGAGAACTCTTATGAAGTGATGAGTCGATTTCCACTTAACACTGAGGACTCATTGCTTAGGACTTTCTCAGTACCTCAGCACTGTTTTCGTGAGTTCAACATTTTGTGTAGCATAAATTTTTACCAGTTCTGATGACGTATCAAGCGGAAAGCCTTACGAACTCTAGTGTCTGGGCGGCTACTAGTGATTTAGTAACCCTGCGCCAACACTTACTAGATTTATTTTGTCAACTTGCATATCAAGAAGGTGATTTTGTCCTCTCTTCCGGGCAACCTAGTTCTTACTATATCAATGGCAAGCAGGTAACACTGCATCCTCAAGGTGCTTTGGCAATTGGTCGTATTCTTCTATCACTGCTTTCTTTGGATACCCAAGCTGTTGCTGGGCTGACGCTGGGCGCTGATCCAATTGTGACAGCAGTGAGTGTCGTTTCTACTTATGAAAACCGACCGATTCCGGCGCTGATTGTTCGCAAAGAGGCGAAAGGACATGGTACAAAGGCATATATTGAAGGTCCAAGTTTGCCGGAAGGTGCAAAAGTCGTGGTTTTGGAAGATGTGGTCACTACCGGACAATCTGCTATGAAAGCGGTGGAACGGCTAAGAGCAGCAGGTTATAGCGTCAGTCAAGTCATTGCACTAGTAGATCGCCAGCAAGGCGGAGCAGAGTTTTACCAACAAGCCGGGTTGGAGTTTGAGGCGGTGTTTAAAATTCAGGAGATTCAACAGCGATATCGGCAGCTTGCAAAGAGCTAAAAGTAGGGTGGTATTGCTCACCCTGACTTACCATTAGAACGCGGATTTATAGCGCTTCTGGTGTTGCGTGCAATACACGGGTGTAGAGACGTAGCATGCTACGTCTCTACATTATTCGTGGTGGTGTATGTGATTCTTACGAGAACCGCTATAGCTAACTTTGGGTTACCACTTCCTTATCCTTCGCCAAGAACTTCTCAAGTTCTGTCAGTGCATCAGCATCAACTTTGGTTTGCATTGGGCAGAACTTGGGACCGCACATCGAACAAAACTCAGCAGTTTTGTAAATGTCTGCTGGTAAAGTTTCATCGTGATATTCCCGCGCTCTTTCGGGGTCGAGTGATAATTCAAACTGACGGTTCCAGTCGAAGTTGTAACGCGCAGTAGACAGTTCATCGTCTCTGTCTCTTGCGCCTGGGCGGTGTCTGGCAATATCTGCTGCGTGAGCTGCTATCTTGTAGGCAATCAAACCGTTGCGTACGTCTTCCGAATTGGGCAAGCCTAAGTGTTCTTTCGGTGTTACGTAGCATAGCATCGCAGTACCGTACCAACCAGCCATTGCTGCCCCAATTGCGGAAGTGATGTGGTCGTAACCGGGGGCGATGTCCGTTACCAATGGTCCTAGCACGTAGAAAGGAGCTTCAGAACACTCTTCCATCTGCTTTTTGACATTAAACTCAATTTGATCCATCGGGACGTGTCCAGGACCTTCTACCATGACCTGTACGTCATGCTCCCAAGCTTTGCGAGTGAGTTTTCCGAGAGTTTTAAGTTCAGCTAATTGTGCTTCATCAGAAGCATCATGGGTACAACCAGGGCGTAGGGAGTCACCATAACTGAACGAGACATCATATTTCTTGAAAATTTCAATGATGTCGCGCAAGTGGGTGTAAAGCGGGTTTTGCTTGTGATGGTGTAGCATCCATCTTGCCAGAATGCCGCCACCGCGAGACACAATGCCAGTAATGCGACTTCTGACTAAGGGCAAATGCTCAATTAAAATTCCGGCGTGGATAGTCATGTAATCGACACCCTGCTGGGCGTGTTTCTCGATAACATGAAGAAAATCATCCGGTGTCAGCTTTTCAATGTTGCCGTGGACACTTTCTAAAGCTTGGTAAACTGGGACTGTGCCAATTGGCACAGGTGAAGCTTTGATAATAGCAGTACGAATTTCATCTAAGTTACCGCCACCAGTGGACAAGTCCATTACGGTATCAGCGCCATACTTCACCGCTAGGTTCAGCTTTGCAACCTCTTCATCAAGATTGGAAGAGTTAGGACTCGCGCCAATATTAGCATTTACCTTACACTTGGAGGCAATACCAATACACATTGGCTCCAAGTTTGTGTGGTTGATGTTAGCAGGGATAATCATCCGTCCCCGTGCTACTTCGTCTCTAACGAGCTCAACGGGAAGGTTTTCCCGCTGGGCAACGTAATGGATTTCTTCGGTGATGACACCCTGACGGGCATAATGCATTTGAGTAACATTACTCTGCCCATGCCGCTTGGCGACCCATTCTGTCCGCATATTTGCTTTCCTCGATAAACAGCTTCCCTCCGCCGGTATTACCCGGATTCAGGTGTTAAGGGTGTAATCTCAGCCTATGCAGGCACCCCTAGCATGGGAATTGATTTTACCACCTTCGTTGGGGATGGGAGCAAGAAGTTGACAAATTATGAAGAAAGTGAGGTGAAGGGGTTGGTTAAGCAGAAGGTAGAATGCGAAGTATTTTTGTTATAAATTTGCTACACATGATAAGTAAATCTCCGCACAGAGGTGAGTGACATTCAAAAGCTTATAGTTCAAAAGCTTATAAGTAGGTCGGTGAGAATAACTCAAACTATGTTAACCAATGTAAAAAATATGGGAATCAGCTTGTAGTGAGGGTTTCAGCCCTTAAAGTAGCGCTTTAGCCCTCACTACAAACCTTTAATTATTTACGCTGACCTAGTTATATTAATAAGTTTCAAGCACTCAGGGGAGAAGCTGAGGTTTAGGGATGGTAGAGTGCGATTGGCTTTGCCACTGCCCTTGGGCGATCGCCTCCTCCAGGTGCGCTTTGCGCGATCGCCCTTAAGCTCTGGTAAGCTGCAAACAAGGGGAGATGGGGAGCAGGGGAGCAATGACTAATGACTAATGACAAAGATGTAGAGACGCGCCATGGCGCGTCTCTACACTGACTAATGACTAATGACTAAATAACTAATGACTATTGACTATCGATATATTCTGTTTTATAAACCTTATGGCGTCCTAAGCCAATTTACAAAAGATTCCCCGACACGCAGCACCTTGAAAGAGTACATCGAGGTTCCTGATGTGTATCCTGTGGGGCGTTTAGATTGGGACAGTGAAGGATTACTCCTGTTGACTAACCACGGACAATTGCAACATCGTCTCTCGCATCCCCGGTTTGGACACGAACGTACTTACTGGGTGCAGGTGGAACGAATTCCTGATGCTGCGGCTTTGACACAGCTGCAAGAAGGTGTGATGATCCAAGACTACCGCACTCGACCAGCCTTGGTGCAGCTATTACCAACACCTTCTTTACCAGAACGGGATCCGCCGATTAGATTTCGCAAAAATGTGCCGACAGCGTGGTTGGAAATGACTTTAACAGAGGGGAAAAATCGTCAGGTACGGCGAATGACGGCGGCCGTGGGATTTCCGACTTTGCGCCTCATTAGGGTAGCGATCGCTCAGCTACATTTAGATGGTCTGCAACCAGGTCAATGGCGTGATTTGACTCCTCGTGAACTCAAATTGTTACTTGATTTAGCTTTTGCAGGTCGAGGCGCGTAGTTCCCAGAAACGAGGTGTAGGGATGTAGAAATTCCTGCGGCTCAATTATTAAGTATTTTGGAAAACTTTACCACATTCTTAGTAATGACTTTTGGAGACAAGCAAGCACAGGATGAAGAGTGACACTGATACAAAAAAATACAAACTACATAGAAGGAACAATGGAAGTTGAAAGTCGGTCTTATAACGCTTGCTTGGCTATTCAACTCTCTCTGCTGCTTGAGGGATGATTGGAAAGATGAGGAAGAGAAAGAGAATAAGACAAATGTGACAAATGTGACAAATGTGATTTTTTTGACTTTTTTATCTCCCTTATCTCCCCACGCCCTAAATTTCCTAAACCTAAAGATATGTGTTGGAATATGCCACAAAGTCTAGCTTTAATGGCAATTTATTGTGAGGAGATATGTTGCCGTATCTGAAATCTATCGTTAATATGCGTAACAATTAAGACTGCCACCAAAATTCGCCAGATGAACCACAATATTTTGTCGGTCTACTGTAGGCAGGTGCTAACAAATATGGCACTTTTGGATTCTAGTGGCTAGAAGCACCTTGGATCGGGAATTAAGGAACTTCCACAATGCTGGTTTGCCCTCAGTGTAACTTTGAAAACCCCAATACCAACAAATTTTGTCAAAACTGTGGCGCTTCTCTGACCCAAAAGGTCTGTCCAGAGTGCAGTACTTATGTCGCTTTGAATGCACAACGATGTGATAACTGTGGCGCAGAATGCGGAACAGTTCTGTGGGCAATTATTACTCAGGAAGGAACTTTTGCGGCTGGGGAAAATAGGGGAGATACGGAAGCAATATTTTCTTCCTCATCCTTCTTATCCTCCTCATCCTCCTCATCCTCCTTATCCCCTCTTCCCTCCACTTCCCCTCTGTCGGTAGGGTCGTACTTAGACCCACAGAAGCGCTATCAACTGCTAGAACCGCTACCAGCCATAGGGGAAATGGCTGCTAATACTGAGGTGTGCGTTAGGGTTCTAGATTGCCAACCATACCAACTGTCGCTCCTTGAGGTCATGCTAGCAAATGAGCAACAGGGGTTAGCAACGCCATCAGTAGGGGATCAGAAAATTCCCAGTCTCGCTAAACCTTATATTGCCTTACAATCCTGGTGTCATCTAGGAATACCGCCAATTCATGATGCTTGGCAGCATGAAAATATACAAGTGGTACTGATCGAAGACCGCTCAAACTGGCAAAAATTACTTGAACTGTGGCGAGAAGATACGACAAGTTCGTTACAAATTGTACACTTTTTTTACCAGATGACCCAACTATGGGCGGTGCTGGAAACAGTAAAGTGCCGTCAAAGTCTGTGGGAGTTGGGGAATCTGCGACTCGATGAAGACCTGTCGCTAGCACTACAGCGCTTGTATGTAGAATTACCAGGTAAGCCATCGCCTGCTGAGTTATCAGAAGATTTAGAACCACAGCTAGAAGCACAGCCCTTTACAGTCCAAATTTTAGGACGAGTTTGGCAGGCGCTTTTTAGACAGTCTCAACGCACTCAATTTGGCTCTATTTTACACCTTATAGGAGAGTTGGAACTCGGAAAGATCCAAACGCTCGTGGAGCTGCAATCACGTTTGGAAGCTATAGCCTCTGAATTGCAAGGCAATTCCACAAGTGTTCCAATCACCCGAACAATGCCCTACAGTACCGCTACGCCGACTGTCTTGCAATTAGATGAGCAAGAGGATGACACTGAATTGAAAACCGATGATATGCCCACACTTGTTCTGCCGATGCAGTTAGTGAGTTTGGAAAATGCAGGGCTTACTGATGTAGGACGTCAACGTGACCATAACGAAGATTACTTTGGTATTGAAACAAAAATTCATAAGCTAGAATTGCCCAACAACCGTACTTTACAAGCGCGTGGTTTGTATGTTCTGTGCGATGGAATGGGCGGACACGCTGGTGGGGAGGTTGCTAGTGCCTTAGCTGTCAGTTCTTTGCGGCAGTACTTTCAAACCCACTGGACTTCTGACCAACTGCCCACAGAAGATGAGATCCGAGAAGCAGTACGGCAAGCTAATCAAGCCATTTTCGATGTCAATCAACAAGATTCCCGTTCTGGGGTTGGGCGCATGGGTACCACCCTCATTATGGTTTTAATCCAAGATACTCATGTCGTGGTGGCTCATGTGGGAGATAGTCGTCTCTACCGCGTGACTCCCAAAAGAGGACTGGAACAAATCACGGTAGACCATGAAGTTGGTCAACGGGAAATTTCCCGGGGTGTGGAACCTAGTGTGGCATACTCGCGCCCTGATGCTTACCAACTTACCCAAGCCCTTGGTCCTCGCGATGAACACTTGATTATTCCCGATGTACAGTTTTTGGAGATAAATGAAGATTCCCTTTTTGTTCTTGCTTCGGATGGTTTGTCAGATAATGATTTGTTGAAAATTCATTGGCAAACTCACTTAGCGCCTCTCTTGAGTTCTAGTGCCAATTTGGAAAGTGGCGTTCAAGCTTTAATTGATTTGGCAAACCATTACAATGGTCATGACAATATTACTGCTGTAGTTATCCGGGCAAAAGTCCGCCCGCATTTAGAACAACAGCAATCAATTTTAGATTAGGGATTTATTTAAGGAGGATGAGCAAGTAAATAAATAATGGTTAGTCTTTCTCAATACTCGCTTGGCTGTCTACGCTCATCTCCTTATTCCCTAATCAAAAATCGTCTATGGTCACGCTGACCCTGTTAGAACCGCAACAAAAAACACCTCTTAGGCAGTGGCACTTTGATGACGAGTCCATTATACGGATTGGTCGTTCGGCAGATAATGACGTTGTTTTAAGTGACACTTTGGTTTCGCGGTATCATTTAGAACTCAAACACATCGGTTCTGATAAAAATGGCGGTTCTTGGCAGGTGATGAGTCAAGGCATAAATGGCACTTTTCTCAACGGCGTCTTGGTGACTCAGGCTTTTTTGCCAGATAATTCCCTGCTGCAACTGGCACAAGGCGGTCCCATCTTGAAATTCCAAATTGACCAGGAAACTGCTCCACAATATTCTCCTTTCGTCGCCTCACCCAACACTTGCACGCACCAAGGAAATTCACCTAACAATTTGTTTTGCATTCATTGCGGTGAACCTCTGTCGGTGATACAGACTATTCGTCAATATCAGGTATTGCAAATTCTGGGACAGGGAGGTATGGGAACTACCTATCTCGCTTGGGATAAACAAGGAAAAATTGCCGGACACCCGCAACTGCTGGTGCTAAAGCAGATGAATGCTGATATGGCGAAAATTGCCAAGGCACAAGAATTATTTGAACGAGAAGCAAATACTCTCAAATCCCTTAGCCATCTTGGAATTCCTAAGTATTACGATTTCTTTGTTGAAGGTGGCAAGAAATATTTGGCGATGGAATTAGTCCACGGTCAGGATTTAGAAAAACTTATTTATTCAAAAGGACCAGTTACGCCAAATTTAGCGATTAATTGGATGATTCAAACCTGCGATATTTTGGACTATCTCCATAGCAAAGAACCGCCACTGATCCACCGCGATATTAAACCCGCTAACCTCATGGTGCGAAATTCTAATAATCGCATAGTGATGCTGGATTTTGGGGCGGTGAAGGAGATTGGCACGGCACCTGGAACTCGTATTGGTGCAGAGGGATATTGTGCCCCGAACAAGAACGGGGACAACCCCTGACTCAATCCGATTTATATGCCATTGGACCAACGCTTATTTTTCTGCTGACTGGCGAAAGCCCATTTAAGTTCTATCGCCAGAGGGGACGCAGTTTCCGCTTTGAAGTGGCAAATGTTCCCACTATTACTCCGCAGTTGCGCGAGGTGATTGACCGCGCTACAGAACCTCTGGCACGCGATCGCTACCAAACGGCTAAGGAACTAGCACAGGCTTTGGCTACGTGCCAAGTTTAGGGAATAGGGGAACAGGGAATAGGTGACAAGGCATAGGGGATAAGGTAGAAACTAGAGGCGACACACAAAAGCTTGAACCTTTCATCTGTAACCTGTAACCTATTACCTATCCCCTATTCCCACTTCAGCTGTCAGCTGTAACCTGTTTGCTACTGCTATTCTTCATCCCAAGCTTCCACAGCTAGCAATTCGCTGACTGGATCTTGCATGCTAAACCCAAAGTCTAGCAGTTCTTGCTTCCAGTGTTGCCATTCGTTTCCGAACAGCAAAGCGATTTTCCAAATGCTATCAGTGGGCTTGATAATATTAGAATCTACGAGTGAACTCACATTACGCTGCAACTTCACCATTGGGTGAATTACTTGCTGCTTACTCATAACCTCGATTAAATTCAGATTTGGTTTAGTAAATGCTTGATCAAAACTGCTTTCCGTTCCGGAATTTTTGACGACGCGTAGAGCCTTTTTCTTTGGCAAAGCAAGTCTTAACTTTTTAACTATATCATAACTTACTCAATTGCGTGATCATTAAATTCGGTTTTGTACGGTAATCCCCACAAAGCGAGGCAAGTTTCGCCGCTACAAACCATTATTGTAAACTGATTTCAAACAACTCTTGTCCTATCTTTTGCACAAATAACACTTTTGAGCGATATATGCAAAACATTATTTGTTTTTCCACCATAATCTATGCAAGTTGTAACAAATTTATATGATCTGAGCTTTTTTGAAGATTCTTGCCCAAAGGCAAATTGTGCAGTGAAATAGATTTATACACACTCTATTAAATGTTATATACAATATCGCAAACATCTAATATTAGATAGAGGAAATAAAGATTTTTATAAAAATTTAATTATTCAGTCAGAGACAAAATTTATGAGAGAATACAGTCCTTAAGGAGGAAGGCAAAATTTTATACGTAACTGATGTTTGGTAAGCGGTATAAATTCATCTGTAGCGAAATTGTGAACAACAAGATTCCCGACTTCTTTAAGAAATCGGGAATCTGAGCCAATGGATTTATGCGCGAAGTTCAGGCACTTTCACACAAAGAAGCGGTATAAATTCATCTGTAGCGAAATTGACCCGAAGATACAAAGTTTTATACTGTCTACTGCAATTGGCTAGTGCATGACGGGTAATTGAAATTTAAGTTGATTTGATTTATTTTATTTTTATTCTAAAAAAGTTTAAAAAGAAGTCATTAGGTTGGTTAAGGTTGCACTTGTTTAGTGTTCGTAGTAAGCACTTTAGTGCTTATGAGCGCTGAAGCGCTCACTACAAAGTACTTTTCCAACAGAGTTATTGTTCTTTGACTTAACGGGGTTGGGAATCAAAATGTTGACAACTCTGGACAATGATTCATGACTGAGACGAAACTAACGGGTGCTTGTTGCCGCAGGAGAGGAAGTCTGAACCGACAGTGATGGCGTAGGTGTGTTGTTAGATAGGTTATCTGTTAGATAGGTTATCTGTTAGATAGGTTATCGTAGGTTGCGGGGCAGCTAGGAGAAGTTCCGCTACCAGAGGGTGTGCCGAACTCGGCAGATTCTTCGCCTGTTGCGGCATTGGTATTATTGGTGTCTTTGCCTAATTTAGCTTCACACAATACGGCTACGGTCGTTGCTTCATTTGTCGCATTTACATTTCCCAGTTTCACGCCACCAATATAGGCTTTGATGCCATCAGTTCGTGGTCGTGCTTGGTTGGTGACACCACTAGCACCTGTGGCGGCAAGAATTGCGTAGTTGTAATTTGTAGTCGTTGTTGCGATACCAAGACCTAAGTTATTAAATTCAGTGCTACTTGCAAATCTACCATTTTCCAAGTAATAAGTTTGCTGTGCCCGGTTCATGGAACCCACATAGGTTTTACCTTCAGTCTGCTTGGCTTTATTCGCTTGATTGAGGAAAGAGGGCAAAGCAATAGCAGAAAGAATACCAATAATAATAATGACTACTAACAGTTCAATAAGTGTGAAACCCTGCTCTTCCTGCTTTTTATTAAGAATATATCGCAGAAATTTAGCTTTTAGTTGAGTTTTCATACGTATTTACTAGGAGGTGGTGATGAGTTAAAGAGTTCTAAATGTAACTTACCCACTTCACTTTGTTTTCATATCACCTTAGTAAAAATTTTTCCTTGTTAATAAGACAAGGGCTGAGAACTATAACTTAATTATTGGACAAAGCTAGACATTAATAACCATATATGTCTAACAAAATGCTACAATGCGTGTTAACGCGAGAACCAAGCGAAAAAAATTAAGGCTTGAGACCCTGTACAAAACTTTTAAGAGTAGTCCTACCTGTAGCAAGGCGGTTGAGAAATCCAGAAACCTTAATAGGACTGAAAATAACGGAGTAAAGTAGCGAAGTTTCTCATCTTTCAATGTCAAAAATAATTTACACATAGGATAAGTTCTATCCGAATTTAAGCCTGTGGACTGGTTTGATGCCGACATCTCCAGGATGAAACAGGAAGCAATCCGGGCAGTGTCTAACAAAGTTTAACTTTGTCTAGCTTTGTCCAAGTGTTGTAGAACGGCTGATAAGTTGTTGTGCCTTCATAGCAGTTTTCAACTGGTTGCAATACAGGTTGTTTGTAGGGGCTGAGAAATGCCCATGCGTGTCAACAACCACGTTTAAACCTTTATTCCACGTTGGCTTTACCCCACCCCCAACCCCTCCCCGCAAGCGGGGAGGGGAGCAAAAGCGTAGCTTTGGCGGGGTGGGGTCAAATCAACGTGGGGTAAAGGTCTGAACGTTAAATTGACACCAATGGGCTAGACGAAAGCCCCTACGGTGTGTATGTATTTTATGCAAGTGAGAATGGCAATATAGTGGTTCGGGAGTTGAGTGCAATACATCAAGAAATAAAAACCACAGATGGACACAGATAAATCTGTACTGCATCCAAACGAGAAGCGTCATAGTCAGATTCACGTGAGTTGCAAGAGTTGCAACAGTGAGGAGGCTCAGCCTCCAAACCCTCGTTACCAGGTTCAACCTGGTAACGAGATATTAGAGCCAGAGGCTCTTGTTGAGAATGGTGAGTCCAGCCCTGCAGGCGGGTTTCCCGCCGTAGGGGACTGGGGAACCCGAAGGGTGCAAGAGCGGAGATTCACCGAAAATTTCCCATTTCTATCTCAAAAGTGCATAAGTTGATTTTGCTTACACTTTAATTAAAGAAGGAAGGAAATTAAACAAACTGATACACATAATCATATTTTTGTCAACATCGGAAACAGAGAATAAATGTTCTGGCAGATTGGCACCTGAATGAAACGACTCTGTCCTTCCCAAGCTCGGAAATAATTTGCTATACTAAGTCGTAGTCGTTATGAGTTTATATAAATAATCATGACTAACGCGACAGTAGAAAACGTAGTGATTATAGGTTCTGGTCCAGCAGGGTACACGGCTGCTATCTACGCAGGACGAGCTAACCTCAAACCCGTTGTCTTTGAGGGTTTCCAAGCCGGGGGCTTACCAGGTGGTCAGTTGATGACAACGACTGAAGTGGAGAACTTTCCTGGGTTTCCCGAAGGAATTACCGGACCAGAACTGATGGATTTGATGAAGGCTCAAGCGGAACGCTGGGGAGCTGAGTTATATACAGAAGATGTTATTGAAGTTGATTTAACTCAGCGTCCTTTTACAGTTCGCTCTGAGGAACGGGAATTTAAAACTAATAGCGTTATCATCGCCACGGGTGCGACAGCAAAGCGCTTGGGTTTAGACAGTGAACATCAATTCTGGAGCCGAGGAATTTCTGCTTGTGCTATTTGCGACGGTGCTACGCCTATTTTCCACGGCGCGGAATTAGCTGTGGTGGGTGGCGGCGACTCGGCGGCGGAAGAAGCAATTTACCTGACCAAATACGGTTCTAAGGTGAATTTGCTGGTGCGTTCTGAGAAGATGCGGGCTTCTAAAGCGATGCAAGACCGCGTTTTGAGTAACCCCAAAATTACAGTTAACTGGAACACAGAACCACTGGATGTCTTTGGGAACGACAACCACATGGAAGGGATAAAAATCCGCAATACCAAAACTGGCGAAGAGAGCAAACTCCACGTTAAGGGATTATTCTACGCCATTGGTCACAATCCCAATACATCTTTATTCAAGGGACAACTGGAACTGGATGACGTGGGTTACGTTGTCACCAAGCCTGGTTCTCCAGAAACAAGCTTAGAAGGTGTTTTTGCCGCAGGCGACGTCCAAGATCATGAGTACCGTCAGGCAATTACCGCTGCAGGTAGTGGTTGTGCGGCGGCGATGTTAGCAGAACGCTGGTTGTCTTCCACGGGTTTGATTCAGGAATTCCATCAAAAAGCGGAAACTCCAGATAATGAACTAGAACACCCAGCCGAGAAGAAAACTGAGGAACAGGAAGCTGCGGAATTTGATTTGAATACAACCCGCCATTACGGGGGTTATGCTTTGCGGAAGCTGTTCCATGATAGCGATCGCCTCCTTATCGTCAAATACGTCTCTCCTGGCTGCGGTCCTTGCCATACCCTCAAGCCGATATTAAATAAAGTGGTGGATGAATTTGACGGCAAAATCCACTTTGTCGAAATTGACATCGATAAAGACCGCGACATCGCCGAAAATGCTGGTGTCACAGGAACACCCACAGTTCAGTTTTTCAAGGATAAGGATCTGTTGAAGGAACTCAAAGGCGTCAAGCAAAAGAGCGAGTATCGCCAATTGATTGAAAGCAATTTGTAAGTCCTCGTCTACGCTGCACTTGAGTGCAGAGGAGGACACTTTGCTTGCGTTCCCAAGTAACCTCAGCATGCAAGTGTCCTCGCTCATCGCTCAAGTTCCTAGCTCTTGCAGTTCTGACTACTTTACCTTGTCGATAAATGACTTTTGCAACAAGTCTATTGAACGCACCCCAACTAAAGCTTTGCTTATAGTTGGGGATTCATGCGCTATGCAATCCGAAAATTACACAGCGTTACCAGAAAAGCTGGCGTCCGCAGCGTGTCGTGGGAACTTTTGCCCTCGAACACTCTAGTAAAAAGCGTAATTTCTATGATTGCTCTTTACCCTAAAAAATAAAATTGGTCGTGCCTCCACGAATATTTCGTTTTGCCGTACCTACTTTATTTTATCATGACCTGGCGTTTCGCTTACCCTACCCAAACTTGCGTTATGGGTAGGGACTGCGCTCAACAAGTCTGTTCAAATGGACTGCAAAATTTGACCGAGTTCTATGCGTGAGGATTGTTGTTAACCAGAGATTTTAATTTCTGGCTGTTGCGGGCTAGTGCAAGATGTCATTTGTGTTGCACTACGTTCATGCACCCTATGTTCTCTGCCAATACTCGCTTCGCTCTTTACCTTTACCCCGAACGTCAGCAAATGACAAGCTTAACACCCATTGCCTTCTACCATCTCGAAAACGACTTCATGTTTACTATTGGGCTTTTGCTCACGCAATAACTGAAGGTATCCTTCTGCATCAATGCGACTCCGGTGGCGGCTGACGACTACCTTTTGTGAGGAGGACAGTGAATGAACAACTGCCCAGGGTTTGAGGCGCTCTTGGTAAGCCATAATGAAATTATCTCCTTTGATAATTAGGAGCCAAAGCCAGCACTGTCACTTTCCAGGGTTAGGTGCTGGCTTCTGACTACTTTAAATGATATTATTGCCCTGTTAAATATTGTTACAAATATTTATAAGTCTTTTTAACTAAAGCCAAGAATTTAAACCAAGGTAGTAAGGGCAAGGATGCTACTAGGTTCTCCCAAAGAAGCAGGAAATCTAAATCTTGAGGTTTAGAAGCCGTCGGTGTACCACAAAATGGCGATCGCCCGGAGATGTCACTTATTTATAATGCAACACGTAAACATTGTAGCCGTTATCGGCTTTGTGTCTTTGCAAAGATGGTGCAACACCCGCCTTCTCAGTAGCAAAAGACGCTCCTTTGTGCCTTCACCCGGTGGGAGCTTACGCGCTTGGCACAAGCCTCCTCCGGACTTACGGCGATTGAGCTTTGCCCACTGCCAAAGGCGATTGCGCGGAGCGCAGTGCCTTCGGCAATCGCACGAAACAACCTGATAGGTAAAATGGTCATCTGTAGTTACCAGCTTGCAACTCCTTACGGCTTCTTGTATTTATGACCATCACAAAAAGTCCCCCAATTCGATTTTTACGGTTTGCTAAAAACCCCACCCTTTCTCAACGACTGATGTTGATTGGGTTAACGATAACTTTGTTTTTCATCTTCCTGGCTTTGTGCGCCCCCTTACTCCAGGCTTTCGGTTGGCTGCAAAACCCCCTAGATTCCTTGACTAACCCCATTCAAGAACCACCCTCACTCCAACATTGGTTTGGCACCAGTCGCGAAGGCTATGATGTATTTTCGCGCACAGTATTTGGCGCTCAAGCTGCCTTGCAAGTGGTTTTATTAGCTACAACGCTCAGTATGTTTATTGGTGTGCCTTTGGGCATGATAAGTGGCTACCTAGGCGGTAGATTAGATAAAGCATTACTATTTGTTATGGATAGTATCTACACCCTACCAGGGTTGCTGCTTTCGGTAACGCTGGCATTTATAGTTGGACGTGGAATATTAAATGCCGCTCTTGCCATCAGCATTGCTTATGTTCCACAATATTACCGTGTTGTCCGGAACCACACTGTTAGCGTTAAAACAGAAGTGTTCATCGAAGCAGCACAAGCAATGGGTGCTAACACTTGGCAAGTTCTTTCTCGGTACTTATTTTTCAATGTCATTCAAAGCGTACCCGTCCTTTTTACCCTCAACGCCGCTGATGCGATTTTGATTCTGGGGAGTTTGGGTTTTTTGGGCTTAGGGCTTCCAAGAGAAACGCCAGAATGGGGACGCGATTTACAACAAGCTTTGCAAGCACTACCTGTTGGTGTTTGGTGGACTGCCTTTTTCCCGGGATTAGCGATGACAATCATGGTTGTGGGGCTGTCGCTACTCGGTGAGGGGTTAAATGAATTTATTAATCCCCGTTTACGCAAAGACATCCGGAAATAGTCAAGAGTTATTTGTTAATAATCATTAGTCATTGAGTCTATTTTCATTTGTGGTTGGACAAATGAGAAATAACAACCATTATCTGTTTGCTACTCTAATATCTGTTGTACTTATCATTGAGAGATCTGTGTGAAAGATAATATTTCTTTAATTGCTGCTGCTGCTGGTGGCTTTATGCTTTCCGTCGCCCTGACTGGCATCTTAAGAGGTTCCCCAGTAGCATCTTTACAGAGTCAGCCTAGTTTTCATCCCCTGACTGTCGCTGCTTTACGACCAGCACCAAATGACTCTGAGAATGTAGAATTTTTTGGTAGCGGAACTGGTAAAAAATGAAGTAGCAAATTTGGCAGTGTTTATCTGCACAACAGGTGCTATCTCCTCCGGAGATGCTGCTTTGAACAAGCCGGGGAACCCGTCCAACGCACGCAGGAGTCCATCTGCGGTTCCAATTCGCCATAAACGGGATTTTTGCCAGAAATCTACTTATTCTGTTGCCAAATCTGTGAGGGGTTTGAAAGTGGGGAATTCTCAAGTAATTGGTATTGACTTGGGTGGAACAGCAATTAAGCTGGGGCGTTTTACCGCAGATGGCACTTGTTTACAATCGTTAACTGTGGCAACGCCGCAACCAGCGACACCAGAGGCGGTTGTGGCAAAAATGGTAGATGCGATCGCCCAAATTGACTTTGAGAGAAATTGCATTGCCATTGGTGTTGGCACTCCCGGACCTGCAGATGCTCAAGGACGCATTGCGAAAATTGCCATTAACTTGCCAGGATGGTATGATGTGCCTTTAGCCGATGCTTTAGAAGCAAAAACAGGCAAACCTACGATTGTCGGTAACGATGCCAACTGCGCAGGGCTAGGGGAAGCTTGGCTGGGAGCAGGTCGCCGCTTTCAGAATCTGATTCTGCTGACTTTGGGAACTGGTGTCGGTGGCGCAATTATCTTAGATGGCGAACTCTTTACTGGTCCAAATGGCGCAGCCGGTGAGCTGGGATTGATTACCCTCAAGCCAGATGGTCCAAGGTGTAATAGTGGCAATCAAGGCTCTTTGGAACAGTATGTATCAGTCACCGCAATTCGTCGCCGTACAGGCAAGGAACCAGCAGAACTCGGCGTTCTGGCAAAAGCCGGAGATGCCCAAGCGTTGACATTTTGGCAAGAATATGGTAAAGATTTGGGAATTGGATTGACCAGTTTGATTTACGTGCTAACGCCGCAAGCAGTTGTGATTGGTGGCGGCGTAAGTGGCAGTGCTGAGTTTTTTATACCATTTGTTAAAGCAGAAATTGAGCAGAGAGTTCTGCCTACTTCACGTCTTGGTTTACAAATATTGCCAGCAGAATTGGGAAACTTTGCGGGGATAGCAGGTGCCGCGAAGTTAGCTTTTTCCAAAGTAGGGGCTTAGGCGTATGGTTCAAATCATTCAAGCTAGAGACATCAGTCTTTACGAATTAGAAGAAAAATTTGCTTTACAACAGGCGACAGAGGCTGATTTTTTTCCAGAATGGACAGAGAATTTACCAACACTAACTGATGCGGAAAAACAGGCTCTCGACAGAGCGAAAAGCAACTATTTAAACTTGAACAAACGCCGTCCAATGTCCGAAGAGACAGTGAAGATGGTTGTCCTGTCTCCTTTACTAGATTTAGCAGGATTTTATCAACCGCCTTTTGATATTCAAACTGAGACTTCTATCGAAATTTCTGCTGAAGATGAAGGTGTTGTTGTTAAAGGAAACATTGATGTCCTAGTCATACAAAATCGGCTTTGGGTTCTTGTCATTGAATCTAAAAGCAGTAAATTCGATGTCATAGCAGCACTGCCCCAAGCACTTACTTATATGCTGAATAATCTAGATGATACACAGCCAACTTTTGGTTTAATTCTTAATGGCAGAGAATTTGTTTTTGTCAAACTTATTCAGCAAGAACAACCTCGCTATGCACGTTCTGATGCGTTATCAATTGAACGTGAATCTGAATTTCATCAGGTACTTAGCGTTTTAAAGCGCCTTGGTGAATTCATCGTTTGTTAACTCCTAATTTTTGACTTAGGGCAAATAAAAAAATATCCAACTTTTTCTTGTGGCATGGAATTGGCATCCGTCCTGGAAACCAATGCTAGATTTTTTGGAATATTCTTATAAAAGATACCCGGTTGTGTTCTGAATGTATTCCAAAACTTTTTGATAAGAATCTGGATTACTCACAGGGTTGATAATGATGGGAAGAGTACTATTTGGCAACCAAAAAGTAATCCTGCCGTTGCTTGGTTCATGACAAAAAGAACTAATGCTGTCGAGGTTAATAATATATTCATTCCTTTCGTAAAGAATTTTCACCCAATAGGATTTCTCAAACCCTAACCCCGTAACATGCTGTATATAATCCAGAATTTTTTGATAGTCTTCTAAGTTGTTTTGGGAATTAACTACTATCGGGATAGCACAATCTGGCAACCAAAAAGTAACCCTGCCGTTCCGTTCATGACAAAAAGCCGTAACCCGTTCAAAATTGACTACATATTCATTTCTCTCATAGTGAATTTTCACCCAGTAGACCACAAAAATCCCTCAATTCACAAGTTTCACAGCAGCAAATTTCAGCGCTACACCCGTAAAAGATTTTGAGTTGTGTCATGAATCTTTGGTACTCAAACCAAAGACTCATGACTGATGATTAATTAAGAGACTTGTGCTGGTGTTTGTGTAACAGAGGAAGGATTAGAATGAGCGATCGCCTCTGGCAGTCCTCTTTGCGCGATCGCAGCTTGGATGAAACCCTTAAATAGAGGATGAGGGATGCTGGGACTTGATTGAAATTCTGGGTGAAATTGGCAAGAAATAAAGAAGGGGTGGTTGGGAAATTCAATTATTTCCACTAAGCGTCCGTCGGGAGAAGTCCCACTAATCACATAACCAGAATCTACAAATATATTGCGGTAGGCGTTGTTGAACTCATAGCGATGTCGATGGCGTTCATAAACCACTTCTTCCTGATAGAGTTTGAAAGCCAATGTATTGGGAAGCAAGCGACAAGGATATAAACCTAAACGCATTGTTCCGCCTAAATCAACTATATCCTGCTGTTCTGGCAACAGGTTAATAACTGGATTTTCGGTATGGGGGTCAAATTCCGCGCTATTAGCATCTGTTAATCCAGCTATGTCCCTTGCCCATTCAATCACTGAACATTGCATTCCCAAGCACAAACCTAAGAAGGGGATTTGGCAATTTCGTGCGTATTTAATTGCGGCAATTTTGCCATCGACTCCCCGGACGCCAAAACCTCCTGGGACAACGATACCATCCACACCTTCAAGATAAGTTTCGACTCCTTCGGTTTCCAATGTTTCTGAATTTACCCAACGTAGGTGCAGTTCGCAACTCATAGCAATTGCTGCATGGCGCAGTGCTTCTACGACTGAAAGATAGGCATCGGACAAACGCACATACTTACCCACAATCGCAATTTCCAATCGATGAGTGGGACTGTACAATTTTTCCACCAAAGTTTGCCACTGCGCCAAATTTGGTTGACGTTGTTCCATGTTCAGCAACTCTAGCGTTTGCTGCGCCAGTCCTTCTCGTTCCAGAATCAGCGGGACTTCATAAATGCTTTTAGCATCTTGCGATAAAATGACGCATTCTACAGGAACATCACAGAATTCTGATAATTTTTGTTTTATCCCTGTTGCTAGGGGACGTTCGCATCGACAAATTAAGATATCTGGTTGAATGCCAATCGATCTGAGTTCTTTGACTGAGTGTTGCGTTGGCTTAGTTTTCATCTCACCCGCTGAAGCAATCCACGGAACTAGTGTTACGTGCATATACAGCACATTTTGCCGCCCTACATCCTTACGGAATTGGCGAATTGCTTCCAAAAACGGCAGCGATTCAATATCACCTACCGTACCGCCTATTTCTGTAATGACAACATCTGGATTAGTATCTTTAGCAACTCTGATAATCCGCTCTTTTATTTCATTTGTAATGTGCGGAATCACCTGTACTGTGCCGCCGTTATAATCGCCACGACGCTCTTTATTAATTACGGCTTGGTAAATTGAACCAGTCGTCACGCTGTTTAAACGCGACATGGAGGTATCCGTAAAACGTTCGTAATGCCCCAAATCCAAGTCTGTCTCAGCACCATCTTGAGTCACAAAGACTTCGCCATGCTGAAAGGGGCTCATCGTCCCTGGATCAACATTAATATAAGGATCGAGTTTGAGAATTGACACAGAATAATCTCTTGACTTGAGCAATCGCCCCAGACTTGCTGCTACAATTCCCTTACCGATACTAGAAACAACTCCGCCAGTAACAAATACAAACTTAGTCATATTATTTTTAACTTTGTGCAACTTCTAAAAATACACCCGTCATTGTGCCACAGTAATTGTTATTGGGTAATGACGGATGTTGGTTGTTAGTTGTCAATAAGTGTTGAATGTTGTAATAACTACTAACTACTTACGACTTCCCCACTCCCAACTTTTTTGTAAATTATTCTTCTATTTTGACGTGAGACCACTTTTAGGATTAGTAATATTAAGCTTTATAACCACACCCTCGTTAGTTTTGGCTCAAGAGCAATCCCTCAAAGTTGTTTATCCTCGGGCAAATTCCCAGACAAGTGCAAAGAAAATTTTCTTTATTGGCACAGCACCATCAAGTGGAGAGGTTCTCATCAATGGTAAGCCAGTAAAGCGCAGCAAGTCTGGTCATTTTGCCCCGAGTTTTCCCTTGCAGGTGGGAGAAAACGTCTTTACTGTCCGCTACGAAAATCAAGAAGTCCTTCTTAAGGTGACAAGGGTTTCCACTCAACCGGAAGTGCCACAGGGGTTAGCCTTTGCCAAAGATTCTCTCACACCAGCAGTGGACATTGCTAAACTTCCGGGGGAACGGATCTGTTTTAGGGCGATCGCTCAACCGAATGCTAATGTTTCCGTAAAGCTGGCAAATCAGACTGTTTCCCTGGCGCGCCAACCACAACAAGCACAACTCCCGGCAAATTCTGCCGCCTTAACAGGGCAAAATCAACCTTCTGCCCAGTCTAGCGCAAGCAAGTATGAGGGGTGTACGACAGTCGAAACATCTGCCAATTTGGGACAACCCCAGTTTCAACTCACGCTAGATGGCAAAACGATAACTCAGCCAGGAACTGGAAAAATCACCATCCTCTCACCTGCACAGTTGGAAGTTGTGGAGGTGACAGCAGATTCTGGTGTTGCTCGCACTGGTCCTAGTACAGATTATTCTAGACTCACGCCTCTACCTAAAGGCACACGGGCAGCAGTCACAGGACGAGAAGGTGAGTGGTTGCGTTTGGACTATGGCGCTTGGATCAATAGTAAGGAAACTCGTACTTTGCCAGGAGGAATTCCCCCACAGACTATTATCCGCAGTGTTGGATATCGGAAACTCCCGGGTGTGACGGAAATGGTTTTCCCGCTGCAAGTTCCGGTTCCTGTGAGTGTGCAGCAGAATGACCAGACTTTTACTCTCACCCTTTATAATACCACTGCCCAAACAGATATTATTCGCTTAAATGACAACCCTCTGATTTCTCGCCTAGATTGGCAACGATCCCCCCGCTACAGCAGGGGGACAGGGAGCAGTGCAATACACTTTTCAGCTGAAAAAGCCTCAACAGTGGGGGTATAAGCTGAGATACGACGGAACGAGTTTGATTTTGGCTTTACGTGACTCACCCTTGAACTCGTCTGCAAGCAGGCGGGAAACAACGGGGTTATTCAAAAGACAAAAGCCGTTATCTGGTATCAAAATTTTACTCGACCCAGGACATGGGGGTAAAGAATCTGGTGCATTAGGACCAACAGGGTATCCGGAAAAAGATGTCAATCTCGTGGTGTCAAAGTTGGTGCGCGATGAGTTGGTGAGGCGAGGGGCGACAGTGGTCATGACACGGGAGAATGATACGGAAGTGTCGCTTCCTGATCGCGTGGCGAGAATTGATCAAGAAGAACCAGCGATCGCCTTTTCTATACATTACAACTCCCTACCCGATGAAGGTGATGCCGAAAACACCAAAGGAGTGGGAACGTTTTGGTATCAGCCCCAGGCTCACAGCTTAGCAGTTTTTATGCACAATTACATAGTTAGCAAATTAGGACGACCATCCTACGGCGTATTTTGGGATAACTTAGCGCTTACACGTCCAGCGAGTGCGCCATCAGTATTGCTGGAGCTGGGTTTTATGAGCAATCCGAATGAATTTGAGTGGGTGACAAATCCTCAAGAACAGAAGAAGCTAGCAAGAGTCATAGCTGATGGAATTGTTGAATGGTTCCGTAGCGTCCGCTGATTCGTCAGCTAAATATTTGTAACTTTAATAAAGTCAGAAAAATGAGGAATAGTTCATATTTCACACTTTTCCTATCATTTCCTACAACATACTTTGTCCTTCATTCTACAAAGAAGATTATTAATTTTTTATTAAATTAATTTTTTAATCAGAATTCTGTGACCATTTATGGGCAAAATAACACAGGGTGCGGTAATGAGTCATTTTTGACACTATACTGGCTGTTGTTTCGTTTCTGCTGCAGGTAATTAGTGATACAGCATTTCATCTCAGAATAGCCTCGTTTGACTCATGCGAGTATTTTTTTCTACAAAAATATGGTAAGTATAGTTATTATTTTAGTAGCATCTACAACATAAATGTTCTGCACAGTTGTGCAGTTCATCTCCAATCTTTCCTCAAACACTTTTTCCTAACAAAGGATGAGCCATGGTGCAGATTCTTACCGTTTCTGGGACAACTAACTACACGACTGGCGCTAATCCCAGAGCTATTGCCCCCAATTTAAGTATTTCTTCTGACCCCAATTCTTCTGACCCCAGTAATGCCAACCTAAATGGTGCATCAGTGGTCATCACCTCTAACTTCAATGCGAATGAAGACCGCCTTAGTGTTGCCGACCAAACTGGTACCAGTGGCACTATCCAAGCTTTGACCTGGAACTACGACACGGCAACAGGAGTTTTGAGGATAACTGGTCAGGCTACCAACGAGGTTTACCAGAATGTGCTGCGCCAAGTCACCTACAGCAATACCAATAACACCCCCTCTGCAGCAGCGCGTGGCATTGAATTCGCCCTAGGTACTAACCTAGCAAATCCAGAAAACAAGCACTTCTACGAGTTTGTCCAGGATCCAGGTATTAGTTGGGGGATTGCTCAGGGTCTGGCTGGAACACGTAACTACTTTGGACTCCAAGGTTACCTAGCAACCATCACCTCTGGTACAGAACAAAACTTCATCCAAGGCAAAGTCCAAGGAAACGGCTGGATAGGAGGTAGCGATGCTGCGACTGAAGGGGACTGGCGTTGGGTAACAGGACCAGAGGCTGGAACTGCCTTTTGGAGTGCAAATGCGACTGGTAGTACAGTTCCAGATCAATATAGCAACTGGGCATCAGGTGAGCCAAACGATGGTAACCTTGGGGAAGACTATGCCCACATCATTGGCACTCCCAACATTACAGATCTCCAAGGTAACTCTCAAATAGGTAAATGGAATGACCTTGGGGATGTTGTGCTAGGTGGAAACTATCAGCCTCAGGGTTACATTGTAGAGTACGGTGGCTTACAAGGCGACCCGACTTTACAAGTTACTGGTAACGTTACCGTAACCTTGAATTCTTCTAAGTCTGATTTCAATCGTGACGGTAGCCCAGATATCCTGTGGCGGAACTATCGTACTGGAGAGAATGCCATTTGGACATTAAACAGCAGTTCTCCTTATTATGACCCAAATAACGCAAATCAGGGAGTTTTCCTAACCAAAGTTGATGATGTCAACTGGGAAATCGAAGGTCAGGCAGACTTTAATAAAGATGGTAATCTTGACATTCTCTGGCGCAACTATCGTACTGGAGAGAATGCCATTTGGCAGATGGATGGCACCACCTATAACCCAGACCGGGGAGTTTTCCTCACCCAAGTCCCAGATCAAAACTGGGAAATTGAGGGTGTAGCAGACTTTAATAAAGATGGTAATGTTGACATCCTGTGGCGCAACTATAGCACGGGAGAGAATGCCATTTGGCAGATGGATGGCACCACCTATAACCCAGACCGGGGAGTTTTCCTACCCAAAGTTGATGATGTCAATTGGCAAGTTGAAGGTCTGGCAGACTTTAATAAAGATGGCGATGTTGACATCCTCTGGCGCAACTCTCGGACTGGTGAGAATGCGATTTGGCAGATGGATGGCACCACCTATACCCCAGACCGGGGAGTCTTGCTCACCCAAGTTCCAGATCAAAACTGGGAAATTCAAGGTACAGCAGACTTTGATAAAGATAGCAATGTTGACATCCTCTGGCGCAACTCTCGGACTGGTGAGAATGCGATTTGGAAGATGAACGGCACCACCTATAACCCAGACCAGGGAGTCTTTTTGACCCAAGTTCCAGATCAAAACTGGGAAATTGCAGGTTTAGAAGACTTTAATAAAGATGGTAATGTTGACATCCTTTGGCGCAACTATAGCACGGGAGAAAATGCCATTTGGCAGATGAATGGCACCACCTATAACCCAGACCAGGGAGTCTTCCTCACCCAAGTCCCAGATGTCAAGTGGGAAATTGCTTCTCCATCATCCAACTACTCTTTAAATCTCATAGGCTAAATTCCATAAGTTTGACGCTCTCCTAACTAGAAGTCAGGAGAGCGTCAATAGAATTTACTTTGTAGCAGGCTATCGCGTGCGTGTTACGCACCAAATTCCTGACGATATGGCGATTTGCTGAAAGCAGCAACGCTTCGCGAGCGCCCATTTTCATGCAATATCGGCATAGTAAACAAACCCCATGCCAAACCTGTGATCAACCCAAAAAGTGTCACAACCTGATTATTAAAACTCCACCAACCCAAAACCTCTGCGGCTAATTCCACTGGATAAGCCATCATCAATACAGTGGCGATCGCCACACCACTCCAACCATACTGACTTAACCAGTAAAAACCTTTACCACCTGTCACTCCATACAATACACGCGTTATCAACAACCCAGCGACTGTACCGTAGCAACGCATACACACAGCCATGATATACGGTGGCACCAAAGCTACCCCCATATCGGGCTGTGGGCATACATGAGCGCCCATAAAATAAATAATTTTTGCAATTAGAGGTAACAATGGTAACCCCGATGCAGCTAAAAAAGGAGCAGCTAGCGGTCCAACGACCATCCCTGCTAATAAGAAGTCAGTGATTCGACCTACCCAACGAATTTGTAGCTGTCTTTTGAAAACTACTCCTTCCATCTTCTCTCCCTTTCTTTACTCTGCGTTCTTGGCACGCCAGTCGCCTCAACTCTGGGAACCAGAGCACGGCGCTGGCTCGTCTTGGCGGTTCGTTATTTTAAACATAAAGTGGGCACCACCCTACTTTCTTAAACTTAGGGGCTTCTAGCGCGTCCTATTAACTGGGCGGGCAGGATGCCCACCCCACTGTTAGGGGATAATTTATTTTTTGGAAATCCCTAAACTAGTTTACCAATATAAGGGCTTGTCAACTTCTGCAATTGCTGCATCAACAGACTCAAAAATAACCCCACATCTGTTACCACACCAACTGATTCTATTGAACCCCTGTCGCTTAACTTAGTCACCACAGCTGGATTGATATCCACACAAACCATCTTCACTCCCGCCGGAGTCATATTCCCGACGCCAATTGAGTGCAACATACTGGACAGCATCAAAATCATGTCCGCGCCTTTGAGCAGTCTGGCGTATTCGGTTTGTGCTTTGATCAAATCCATCTCGGTATCGGGTAAAGGACCATCGTCCCGAATTGAGCCAGCAAGACAGAAAGGTACACCGTTGCTGACGCACTCATACATTACGCCACTTTTAATGATGCCAGCTTCAACAGCTTTGGCAATGCTACCATAACGACGCATAGTATTAATCACTTTTAGGTGATGGCGGTGTCCACCGCGTACAGCTACGCCGCGCTTCATGTCCACACCGAGGGAAGTCCCCATCATTGCTTGCTCGATGTCATGGACGGCGATCGCATTTCCACCCAAAAGCGCTTGCACGTATCCTTCTCGAATCAGTTGTGCTAGATGTTCGCCGCCACCTGTGTGAATCACCACAGGACCTGCTG
>NZ_JBAHYJ020000013.1:0-43543 GCF_036697665.2 Scytonema sp. PRP1
TGCTTCACCCAAGCGAGCGCCAATATCGCGGTAGAATGCCAATGCTTGTTCGTAACGTTCTAAAGCTTCGCTGCGACGGTCGAGGAACTGCAAAACATCGCCAATCGCTCTTAAGGTGTTTGCTTCACCCAAGCGAGCGCCAATTTCTTGATAAATTTCTAGTGCTTGCTGATAACAATCGTTAGCTTTTTTGACCTCATTTCTCAGTTCAAAATACAGATTCCCCAACTTGTTCAAGCTATCAGCTAAATCAGCCTTTAACCCAAACTTTGTTTGCAGCGCAATTGCCTTTTCATACGCCTCAATTGCCATTTCACGCTCTTGGGGACTGTCATAACGTTGTTGATAAGCTTGTGCCAAACTGTCGTACAATGTTGCTAATATGGGAGATTCTTTGCCTTGAGCTTCAATTTGTTCAATCAGTCGTAATATTTCTTCTAGTGGTAAACCGCCAGTTTGCTTTGGTGCAGTTGGCGAGAGAGTTCTTGATACGGAAATATTCTCTCGTTCCACGGTTGTAGACTCGCGGGTAAACCAAAACACTCCACCGCGCCAACTCCAAAAATCTGGTGCGCGTTCTGCCAAGCGAACCAAGATTGGTTCAGTTAACCACAGCACAATAGGAAAGCGAAACTGTCGCAGTGCTTCCCTTGTCCATTGTAAGTAGCCAAAAAACCTGTCTTGTTCTGATTTTGGTGCGTCTAACTTCACCGATAATAACTCGTCCACTCCCAACACTGTAATAACGGCGGATGTACCCTGCTGCAAACCTGGCTCTTTTTCTACCAACTGCGCCAGCGCATAGCGTAAACTGGGGTCTTGATTGCGTACCCGCACCCGATACGTGAGAAAGTCCTGCTGTCTGAGTTCCGTTTCGTATTGGCGAATGAGTTTTTCGCGCAAATTGCGGTCATCACAAACTGCAATTAGCAAGTTAAGAATACCTTGGCTGGCTTCCAAGGCTACGATTAACTTCAGATAATTCCGTTGATTTTCAGTTACATCATCAACTGTTGTCATTCTGCGATCAACTTCTTGCGCTTGAGTAGATCCACCACAATCGGATGCACGTCATACCACAAATCATCGTTTTCATATTCTAGTACGTGCAGTCCGTGCAGCAGCGAGAGAAATTCCTCACTCATGGCATCTTTGGGTGTGAGGTTTTGGTAGGTCGTTACTAATATGCTATACCGATTCTCACCCAAGGTAAGGGCAAACTCATTCCGCAAATCTTTGATTGCTAATTGGAGAATTTCCTCATTAATTTTGATATCATTTCGTTCTGGTTCCGAGCGAATTAATAGCAAACATTGAGAACAACAACTCCTGGCTATTCGCACCAACTCCCGCACCACACCGCCACTTTTCAGGACAATTTGCCTTGCCGTTTCCGGTTCAATTAATTCCTCTGGGATGCGCTTTTGAAGAATTTCCAGAAATAAGTTTATCGCTTGTTGATTGGGGATTCCGTGTGGTTTGTGGCTATCTCCTGGCTTGAAGAACTTACACACAGCCATCCGAATGCGCGGTGCTGCCGCCGATTGTAAAATAGGAAGCAATTCACTGTTGCGAATTGCCGCGATTGGAATTGTATAGACAATTTTAAACTTGGGTAAAAATAAAGAATTAATGTTGTTTCTGTAAATATCTTCCACCAAGCCCAAATCAAGTTTGTCCAAGTCATCAATAATTACTAGGACTTGCTTTCTAGTTTCGGCTTGAATTATAGAGGCAATTTCATCAGCTTTCCTGGCAAGTTCAGAAACTTTGCGTTCGTAAGTTTTTTTAATTTCTTCCCGAAATGTGGCTTCGTTTTTAAGTTTAGCGGTGATGATTTTGAGGAAGTCACCACCTAGTCCCACCTCAGATTTCAAGTCTTTGGTGACTGTCTCTGTCTGCGTGGTAGTAAACCATTCTAAGAGAGATTTTCTGGTATTTTCAGATATTGCTACTCCGTTTTCAGTAGCTTTACTGAGCAGAGTCAGGGCAATAGCATACAAAATGTTGACGTGGTTAACGTCAGACATTTCAATCAAATCAGCCACAGAAAAGAAAGTAACAAAATATTCCTGCTGAGTCATTTGCTTAGCAAATTTCGCGAGCAGAGTAGACTTGCCACAACCCCGGTGTCCTGCAAAAATAAGCTTACCGTTGGGAGGTGCATCTTCGACGGCTTGCTCTAAACGGGCGACTGTATCATTGGCAAAATCAACTCGAAACGCTTCAATCTGTCTGGCATTGATCAGCGGAAACAATTCCAGATCCTGATACGCTTTGCGAAACCTTTCCAGCAAAGATTTGTCCATATTCCGTGCTTCGGTGCGATGCTTCGATGATCATACCTTGTCGCCTACAACAACAAGATTCCCGACTTCTTAAAGAAGTCGGGAATCTGAACCTGATAAATGCAAAAATTGGAGAAAGTATGACAGAGGTTGTCTGATGACATCCACTACTACCCAACATTTGCTCACCTTTGAGGAATATCTCGCTATATGGAAAACCTCTCTCCAAACCTCTCTCCTACAAGGAGAGAGGCTTTGAGTCTTACTCCCCTTCCCTCGTAGGGAAGGGGTTGGGGGTTAGGTTTAGTGTGGATTTTTCCACATGGCGTGAAAAGTCAGGGTGAATGAGTTGTTAGAACCATAACAAACCTGAACAATGAGAGAAAGAACTAACAACTCACTCCTAACATCTACTTATGAGCTTCCGTGACGAGTTTAAACTCCTATTACGCGCCCGCTACCCCTTATCTTACATTCCCACCTATGAAGAGGAACGGGTTGAAGCGGCTATCCGCGAAGAAGCCGCGAACCAGGGTAATCGTCCAGTGTATACTTGGGATTTTGTGGATGGTTATCAAGGCAATCCGAATGATGCAGGGTTTGGTCGGCGTAATCCCTTACAAGCGTTGGAATTTGTAGAAAAACTCCCAGCTACTGCGCCTGCGGTGTTTATTCTCCGAGATTACCATCGCTTTTTAGAAGATGTGGCGATCGCTCGCAAACTCCGCAACCTCGCCCGACTCTTCAAGTCCCAACCAAAAAATATCGTGTTGCTGTCGCCGAGAGTTGCGATTCCTGACGACTTAAGCGAAGTTCTTACTGTCCTTGAATTTCCCTTACCAGCCGCCACGGAAATTAAAGCGGAAGTGGAACGTTTGATAGCCGCGACTGGTCACTCTCTTCCTGGTAGAGTTTTAGATGACTTGGTGCGCTCTTGTCAAGGGCTATCAATGGAACGCATTCGTCGGGTTTTATCACGGGCGATCGCGACGCACGGTGAACTACAACCAGAAGACGTGGATCTCGTTTTGGAAGAAAAGCGCCAAACGATTCGCCAAACTCAAATCCTCGACTTTTACCCAGCCACAGAGCAAATTTCCGATATCGGCGGACTGGATAACCTCAAAGACTGGCTTCTCCGCCGAGGTGGAGCATTTACCGAAAAAGCGCGACAGTACGGATTACCGCACCCCCGTGGTTTGATGTTGGTGGGAATTCAAGGAACTGGGAAATCGTTAACCGCAAAGGCGATCGCCCATCATTGGCACTTACCTTTGCTGCGTCTCGATGTGGGACGATTGTTTGGGGGTTTGGTGGGTGAGTCGGAATCCCGCACTCGACAAATGATACAAGTAGCCGAAGCCCTTGCTCCCTGTATCTTGTGGATAGATGAGATAGATAAAGCCTTTTCCGGGCTTGGTAGCAAAGGTGATGCGGGAACTACGAGCCGTGTTTTTGGTACATTTATTACTTGGTTAGCCGAAAAAACCTCACCTGTCTTTGTTGTCTCCACCGCTAACGATATCCAAGCGCTACCACCAGAAATGCTGCGAAAAGGGCGGTTTGATGAAATTTTCTTTGTTGGTTTGCCAAGTCAAGAAGAGAGAAAAGCAATTTTTACCGTGCATTTATCTCGACTGCGTGCCCATAATTTAAAAAATTACGATATCGACAGGTTAGCTTACGAAACACCTGATTTTTCTGGAGCAGAAATTGAGCAAACTTTGATTGAAGCAATGCACATTGGGTTTAGCCAAAACAGGGACTTCAATACCGATGACATTTTAGAATCTGCCAGTCAGATTATACCCCTAGCACGAACCGCTGTCGAGCAAATTCAGCAACTGCAAGAATGGGCGGCGGCGGGTAGAGCGCGTCTAGCTTCCAAACACAATCCTTTGAGCGATAGCCCGTATATGCGCAGAGGGTTTTCTGGAGGAAAACCCTCTGCCTGAGCTTCACTCAGGGCAAGATGCCTCCGGCATCTTGGCGCATAGGGCGCGCTACGCGATGGCACGGAGTGCCCGCTTCGCGATGGCATTCAACGCCAGTTGCAATAATCAGTCAAAAATTATGAATTATGAAGGCTAAAATTTTTCATAATTCATAATTTATAATTCATAAATTTGTAAGGTGAAGTTGTCACTATGATTAACATACTGAAGTATACACTTGGGATTTTCTTGGCGCTTGCTATCTTAGCTGGCGGTGGAGTCGCTGCTGCTTTGTATTTTATGAATCGAACCTCAGCACCTCCCACCAAACCCATTTTTGCCAATGATAGCCCGGCTGTAAGAGGGGAAAAGCCAAAAGCGACTGTACCTAAAGTAGCAAAAGCAGCCTCTAAGCCTGAAGCGAAGGGTGAAGCTTCTCCTAAGCCAACCCCGACTCCAAAGGCTAGCGAATCGCCCAAGCCATTACCACCAGGAGCTTATCAAGCGCGTGTCACTTGGAAGCAAGGCTTGATTTTGCGAGCAGCAGCAAAGCAGGATGCTGAACGTGTTGGTGGGGTTGGTTATAATTCAAGAGTGATCGTTGTCCAACAAAGCGAAGATAATGTCTGGCAAAAGATTCGCTTGGAAGATGGCGAACAAGAAGGTTGGGTGAAAGCAGGTAATACCCAGAAAGTGGGCGAAGAAGATTCGCAGTAGACAGAACAGACACAGCAAACAGACCAATACAGTCAGACAAGAACCAGACAAGAACTAGACAACAACAGTAAAACCACCAAGCTCCCAAGACTCATAAGTTAAAACACATTTAAATTGCACAATCATTTATTAGAATCGTTGCCCGCTAACTGCTGACAGTCAACATTTAACAGTGAACGGTCTACACATAAAGCAATGCAACTTTTCTGTGGAACAGCTTACTATTCTTTTCATTGCCTGATCGGGATGAAGATACAATCGCTTTGCTTTCAAAAATCAAACTTTCATAGGGAGTTAGCACGGGTTTAGGTTTTTCCATCGCCTAATTTGTCTTTCATTGAAACGAGAAACGCTATAGCAGCCTTTTTTTTATTAAGAAATTTAGTCAAATTTAAAGCTTGATTGCAATCATTTGAGAAGTTGAAAAAACACGATTCTACACAATCAGCACCTTTGGCAATTTTTGGGTGGCTTTGAGCTAATCTTTCACAACAACAGGTTAGCTTAAGCTTAAGAAAAAGGAAATTTATACAATAAAAATGACAAACAATCATGCGATTGTCATCGGCGGTAGTATGGCTGGGTTGGTAGTAGCTCGGATTTTGAGCGATCGCTTCAAGCAAGTCACGCTTATTGAACGAGATCAATTTCCTGAGAAAGCTATTCCGCGCAAGGGAACTCCTCAGTCTCGCCACATACATGTACTTTTGCTGCAAGGTCAGCTCATCCTCAAAAAACTTTTCCCTGGACTGCGCGAAGAAATGATTGCTGCTGGTGCTCAACTGATGGACGTGGCAGCAGATTGGATTTGGCTTAATCCTGCTGGATGGGGGGTTCGCTTTCCCTCCGACCTTTTCATTTTGTCATTCAGTCGCCATCTATTAGATTGGAAGGTGCGTTGTCGCTTAGCTGCCATGAACAAAGTCCGCTTTCTGCAAGGGTGTGAGGTCACCGGAGTTCTATCTAATACTGACAGCACTTGCGTAGCGGGTGTATCCGTTCGCCATCATCAACAATCCCATCAAGGAGTCTGGCAAGAGCAAATACACGCCGATTTAGTCGTTGATGCCACTGGACGCACCTCCAAAGCTCCTCAATGGCTCAAAGCAATAGGTTATCAACCCCCGCAGGAAACAGTGGTCAATGCATTTTTAGGCTATGCCAGCCGCCTTTACCGACTCCCTTCCGATTTTCAGGCTGATTGGAAAGGAGTGTATTTGCAAGTAGCACCCCCCTCACGAACTCGTGGTGCTGGGCTTTTGCCATTGGAAGAAAATCGTTGGATACTCACAGCGTATGGAGGCGATTGCCTTCTCCTGACGGAGACGCTCCGCGAACGGCACTGGGCTTCGCCCAATCGCGACTATCCACCAACTGATGAAGCAGGCTTCCTGGAATTTGTTCGTAGTCTGCCTTGCCCTGCAATTTATGACGCCATTAAAGATGCAGAACCGCTCTCCCAAATTTACAGTTATCGTGCCACCGAAGTGTTTAAAAATTTCTCACTTCTTGACAATTGCTACCTAAAGTTTAGCTAACAGCTTTATATATAAAGCTTGTAAAAACGACCTATTGTCAATGCATATGTGGGTGATTCATATAGTGCATAAGTTCTATAGTTCAACACTTATGACTAAAATATGCCTTGATAATTGGGGCTTGATATCTATAAAGAACGTTAGATGTAAGGACATAGCAATGGTTGAGTTCTTTTCTGCAACATTGGCACCATTAATTGTTATTCTGCTGTTTATGGCAATTGTATACGCAATTTCCAGCCGTACGCTCGGGCACGAAGTCGCTCAAAGACGTTTGCTTCGCACTGCTTTGTTGCTCGCACTGGGTTTCCTCTTTAGCTTAGGGTTTCATTCACTAGGCAAATTTCCTTCACTAGCCAAATATGGATTGATAAGCTTTAATTTTCTTTTTGCAGCATTTGTGGCTTTATGGCTACTTAGCTGGAACTGGCGAAAGACAAAGGCTGGTGCTTTATTACTTAATGCAGGACGGCTTTCAGTAAACAAAATAATTTTTTGGTTTGGTGCATTGGAAGTCCTCTTGACAATCCTCTTCACTTGGTCGGCGATCAATCAAATTTCAACAGGGCTTGAAAGTAACACTAATCTGGTACAAGTCATATCACAATTGGTTTTCTACTGGTCGCTTGCCATCTATTTTCTCTGTGTAGGATTGAGCAGCCTGGAGTTGAGAGAGAATGGTATCTGCTATATGTTTTCAGTGGTGAAGTGGGAGAAGCTAGCATCCTATAAATGGAACGAAGTAAAACCTAACATCGTGACGATTCGCTTCAAGTCATCACGCCTTCCTTTATTCAGAAGATTCTGGAGCTTGCCGATTTCTTTAGCATATCGGGATACAGTAAATCGAATTTTGGCTGAGCATTTGATGATGGCTCATGTCAATTGACGCTCCCACAGCAGACACGCCGTGGGATTCTCCCTTCATCCAGTCAACTTGTCTGGAGGAGTTTCCCCACAGACAGAACAATCTTGTAATGTGTAGTGGGGTGGGACTGCTACTATAGCCTAAGAAACTGGTATATTTTTTGTATAAGTTGATTTGTGCAATTAAGTCAAATTGGGGGGTTAGTTGCTTGCTGTATGAAACCTTTGTAAACAGTATTTTCAAGGTTTTCTTAATGTACGGTATCAAGCAGTAAAGATTTGGCACGACTACGGTGAATTTACGGAATAAATAAAATTTTAATCATTACAAAACGAGTTGTAAGGAATTATCTGTTACACAGGTGTATCAATAATGGTATATACAAACAATTAACTAACGCTCTGTATGAGGTCAAATCTACAACAGGGAAATTATCTAAAATAACAACTTGAAACAACTATGGAAAAAATTGGTTATCTTCAGCTTGCTTCAGCAAACGAGGCATCAATAAGAAATGAGGATGTTCCTGCCCGAGTTAATTCTAATCTTTTTGCACACTTAAATTGGAAAACACTCTCTAGCAGTGCAGCAATACATCTTTTATCTGTAGCACTGACTTTAGCAGTTCTGAGTATAGCTCAGCGTGCGGTAGCACTTGAAGTAGGAAGCAGCGGTTCTCAAGTCTCACAAATCCAAAGATGTTTGAGCAGGCTGGGCTATTATAATGGTCCGGTAACAGGTAAGTTTGCTTCCTTAACCCAGAATGCTGTGATTCGGTTCCAGCGAACCAATGGACTACCAGCTGTTGGATCTGTGGGTCCTAGAACTCAACAAGCCTTGCAATCTCAATGTCAAAGTAGAAGACCTGGTAGTAATGTGAGCGGGAGTTTGCAACCAGGTAGCACAGGTCAAGCCGTTACTAGGTTACAACAGGATTTGCGGCGTTTAGGTTACTTTAATGGTTCGATAACAGGCAACTTTGGTCCAGAGACTCAACGAGCAGTCGTGAGATTCCAGCAATCATATGGAATACGTGCTGATGGTGTTGTTGGTGGGACAACAAAACAAGCAATACGTATCAGTCTTAACAGAAATAATTCCTCAAGTTACACCTCAAATTACAATTCCTCAAATAATTCCTCAAATTACACCTCAACTTACACCTCAACTTACTCCTCAAACGGTATTGGTGGAGTTAACTTGCCCAATGCTTTAAATTTGGGTGACTCAGGTGCCCAAGTGAGAGAATTACAACAGGATTTGCAGCAGTTGGGCTACTTTAGAGTGAATCCCACTGGCTACTTTGGTCCAACAACCCAAGAAGCTGTGGCACGTTTTCAGCAAGATTATCGAATAAGACCCAGCGGTGTCGCCGACTCACAAACTTTAGGAGCCATAACGACAGCTCTTGGAGGGCAAAATCCTGGGCAATATCCTGAGCAAAATTATGGGCAAAATCCTGAGCAAAATTATGGTTGTTCGACAACCGGAGATATTTGTCAGGGTGAGAGGAGTCAACGAGTTAGAGTTGTGCAACAGCGTTTGCAGAATTTGCGATTCTTTAACGGTGATATCACTGGTTATTATGGTCCAGCAACTAGAGATGCTGTAGCTCAATTCCAGCGATATTATGGACTGGAAACGACTGGGTTCGTCAATTATCAAACCTGGCAAGCATTAGGGATAAGCAATAATCCAGACAATTCTACAGGATCGGGTCCTAACCAGGAGAATCGCTTTGTCGTGGTCGTACCGATTTCTAGAAATGACACTTTGAATCAAGTGCGTCAGTACATTCCCGAGGCTTTCCAAGCTGAATCTAGACTTGGTCCTTTTGTAAATGCTGGACAATTTAGAGAACGCTCACAAGCGGAAGAGCTGTCTAAATGGTTACGCTCGCGTGGGTTAGATGCACGGGTAGATTACTTCTAAGAGTTAACAGTTAAGAGTTATGAGTTATGAGTTATTATTTATAACTCGTAACTCTTAATTTTATTCCCTACCCCTAACGAAATTTAAAGATAATGGCAGAAACTCGTATTGGAATTATTGGTGGCAGCGGTTTATACAAAATGGATGCCCTTAAAGATATCGAAGAGGTGCAAGTCCAGACGCCCTTTGGTTCACCATCTGATGCTTTGATAGTAGGAACTTTAGAGGGTACGCGAGTCGCTTTTTTAGCGCGTCATGGTCGTAATCACACGTTGTTACCTTCCGAGTTGCCATTTCGTGCCAATATCTATGCAATGAAGCAACTGGGTGTAGAGTATTTAATTTCTGCTTCAGCTGTCGGTTCATTGAAGGAAGAAGTCAAACCACTCGATTTGGTGGTTCCCGATCAATTTATTGATCGAACTAAAAATCGGGTTTCAACGTTTTTCGGTGAGGGAATTGTTGCTCATATCGCTTTTGGCGATCCAATTTGCAAAAATTTGGCTGGAGTTGTCGCTTCGGCGATCGCATCTCTCAACTTACCGGATGTCACGCTGCATCGTGGCGGTACCTATGTGTGTATGGAAGGACCAGCATTTTCGACAAAAGCAGAGTCAAATCTTTACCGCAGTTGGGGTGCAACGGTGATTGGGATGACGAATTTGCCAGAAGCGAAGTTAGCACGAGAAGCAGAAATTGCTTATGCGACTTTAGCGCTAGCGACAGATTACGATTGTTGGCATCCAGATCACGATAACGTGACGGTGGACATGGTGATTGCTAATTTGCAGCGAAATGCAGTTAATGCTCAGAAAGTGATTCAAGAAACAGTGCGGCGTCTAAGCGAAAACCCACCCCCAAGTGATGCACATTCAGCTTTAAAGTATGCGATTTTGACGAACCTAGAAAAGGCTCCAGCAGTCACCAAAGAGAAGTTGGGGTTGTTGCTGAAAAAGTATATGTAGAAACCTTTTTACGATTGTTTATTGTAGTCTTTTAGCAAAAATTCATACCACCCTGGTAGTAGTACTATCAGGGTGTTGCTTTGCCAGTAAATACCTATAAAGTAAGAAAGCTTTCCTCAGGTACCTGTTCTGCCATTTACGCCTCATAGCAGATATTGATTAACGCCCTATGGCAGAACTTACGGCTGAAACCAGGTGTTATTATTTGTTTCAGTGGTGGATGGATAAGGTTCATATATTCATACATCAGCGGTTCCTCAAAACCAAGAGGACTGTCTACCATCACAAAAAAAAGCTGACGTAACTCACAACCTACTTATGTCGTCAATCTATACCAAAGAAGCTATACAGGCGATAATGGAACTGTGAGGAGAAAACGGAAGCGACTTGTATTAGAAAGGGGAAATATCATGAAATTCAACATTTTAGCTGCTCTAACCGTATTTACTCCCCTGCTCTTAGCAACTTCAGTTAACGCTGCTAATCCGCAGCACGTAAAAAAACTAATTTCAACTGGGGAATGTAGCGGGTGCGATCTATCGAAAGCTAACCTCAGTGGTGCGCATTTAATTGGTGCTGACTTGAGAAATGCGAATCTCAAAGGAGCCAATTTGACAAACGCGAATCTTGAAGGCGCTGACTTAACGGGTGCGAACTTAGCAGGAGCTAATTTAACGTCAGCTTTCGCAACAAACGTTGACTTCAAAAAAGCCAATCTCAACGGCGTGAATTTTAGTAGTGCGACGATTTATGACTCTAATGTCTATGGGGCATCGATGAATGACCTCACCATTACCAATGCTGAGATATTTAACACTGCGATCGGTGTTGGTGGTGAAGATGGAGAAATTCCCGATTGGAAATAGAAGCTACCATAGCTTCGATTGTGGGAAGTAGGGACTAGAGATTGGTAAATTCCTTGCACAAGGATTTAGTGATATTGATTAGTTTTGCTTATCTCTGTCGTTAGGTAGCACAGCTTGACAAACAGGCTAACGATGGAGATAGTCCCATAAACCTACTTCTTTTGAAAAGATTTTTGTTTTGATTTTGCATGACCTGTGTGGGAAGCTAAAAATTCCTTGGCAATAGCAATAGGGATTTAGCGATCGCTCCTTTACTCAGTTAACTATCATGGCTAATTTAGCTTCCCCCCTAACGCATAAATTATTTAGGTGTAAACCTACAACATATTGACTATGCTTGAAAATGCTTATGTTAATTGTTGGTAGATATAAATATTTTTAAATTATCAAACTTATTTATAGTGTGAATTTAGTATAAGTGATAACTTCTCTCCCTTAGAACTATCAATTAAATGTATTAATTGAGGACGACACCTTAAAATAGCTTAAATATCGGGTAAAATCGGCATTTAGACTTGTATAAATGAAAGGTGGACTGATTTTTGCCTGATTTGTACTTAGACGAGTACCATTGTTCGCAACTAACAGGGTGTGGAATAGCCCTAGATTCAAGATTCTAGTTCATCCAAAAATGAGCTTAGAATGCTATTTCGCAGTCATCGTACTACGTTATGACTACTACCCTCTGAGTGGTTTTCTACCTTGTAGTTGATGAAGTAATGGTTCAGGGACAATTATGGTTATAGGCAACTAAAACCTCGTTGTACCTCAAAGTCAGTTGTGCTGATGCACTGGTGCATCGCCTAGTCAACAGCCTTTTGGATGTAACTGTCCGGATTTAAAGTAACTGAAGTGTGAAAATTAAGGAAGCCCAAATGCAAGAACCGGAAATTGTGGAAACTAAGTCTCCAGAGGCAACAGTGCCAAATATCAACAACCAAACAGGAACCATAACTAAACTCCAGCCAAGCGTGCAGTCTCAAGATCAATGGCTAAAATACGGAGAACAAGTTTCTGGTTTTTTAGCGACACTGCCCGACTATGTGGGAACCTTCTTTAATAGATACAAACAGCCCCTGATTACCCTTGGTTTGATTGTGGCAGCAATTGTCACTGTTAGGGTAGTCTTGGCGATCTTGGATGCTTTGAATGACATTCCCTTAGTCGCACCTACCTTTGAGCTAATTGGTATTGGTTACTCTGCATGGTTTGTTTACCGCTATTTACTCAAAGCTTCAAATCGGCAAGAGTTAACCAGTGAAATTGCAGCGCTCAAATCACAAGTTGTTGGCAAACAAATTCCAGAAAGCTAAATAGCTGCTATTGATGCAGTGCTAAAGCCGTTCGGGCTTATGCGCTATCAATTTCTTCTAAAGCCCTGGCTCCCTCATTTTACGCCTTTAGACTGGGAGTTCAGGGCTACCAAAACAAAGCCTGCGCCTACGCAGGCTTTTAGTTTACAGCGGTTTTCAGCTAAAGTGGGCATTGCTCACCAATAAACTTCTTGCAAAAGTATGCATGGATACTTATAACCGCAGATGGACGCAGATAAATTATCTGTGTCCACCCCCATTCCCCCCCTACAAAAGGGGAGCCACAAAGAGTGCGGGGGTTCCCCCCGCCCTTGAGAAGTGGCGTGGGAAGACAGAGGAAAGACTTTTATTTATTGTCCATCTGTGGTTTTTTTTCACAAAATTGACTTTTGCAAGAGGTTTAATATCTCAAATGTTTACCACATGAGCTTTAAGAAGCAATGCCCACCCGAAGATTTGTGCTCTAATCATAACAATCACCGCTGTGTGAGTCCGTCTACTCGGTTCATTTTGCTTGACCAGTTGCACAGCAAAGCTTAACGAGGCACTGTCACTATGCTTTGAGATTTAATCGGTTGCAACTTTCCCATTCGCACCAAAGCTTGATGAACCATAGCAGCTACCTCAGCACGGGTAGCTTCTTGATTTGGAGCAAAGGTTTGTGGATCGGGATGGTTTACCACAAGACTACTTTCTGTAGCTGCTGCTACCTTGTCAAGAGCATATTTAGGAATTTCTTTGGCATCTTTATAGACGCTTAAAAGTTTATCTGGGGAAGAGGGTACTTTTAGATTCAAGCCACTGGCAAGAGCAACTAAAACTTGTACTCGTGGAATCTTTTGCTCTGGTTGGAAGGTTTTGTCTGGATAGCCTTTTAAAAATCCAGTACTGATGGATTGGTTAATCGCTGGAATTGCCCAGAATTGGGCTGACACATCCTTGAAATTTGTTGTTGAACTACTATCAACTCTTTTACCAAAAGCTTGTTGCAAAATGGCAGCAAATTCCGCACGGGTGACAGGCTGATTCGGTCTAAAAGAGTAATCAGGAAAGCCTTTGGTAATCCCACGAGAAGAAAGAACATCAATAAAACGCCGTCCCCAAAACTCACTAGGTACATCCGTAAAAGCGAGTGGCGGGGGAATTGTTGGCAATTTTTCACCAGGAGCAACTACAGAATATTGTTGTCTAGTTATGGTCGCAGAAGAGGTTGGTTCGTCTTCTGCTTGTGACTGATCTGGGGCAAAGTTAGAAACCGGAGGTAACTCATCTTCAAAGGTATTTTGGTCAGTTGGGGATGGAGTGACTGTTGGCTTTACACCAGGAACAATAAATGGAACGACTGGTTGACGAGGGGTAGCAGGGGTAACAGGAGGAGCAGAGGAAGTAGGGGAGGGCAATAGCAAACCATTTATGTTCCAACTAGAATCCTTACGGGAAAAGGACCAAAATAAAATCAACCCAATGGTAGAAAAAGCAACAAGAATACCGAGAAATTCATCAAAGCCAAGGGTATTTCTTTGAGATGACTTTGGATCTGAAGGAGGGATATCTGTCATCTTTTTGGGGATAGGGAATAGGTTTGAGGGTCTTAGGTAATAGGTTACAGCTTTGCGGTTACGAATTCATTAAATTCCCCCTGTCCCCTATAACCTTTATTTTCAAAGCACTCGCAGCAAGCTAGGGATACTGTCTACTGCTGTGAGGGTCTGAATTTCTGTTAATGCTTGCCGAAAATCACCTTCTTGGACATCGTGAGTGACAACAACAATTTCTGCTAGTTCTCCCTGAAAGCCTGTTTGAACGACTGACTCCAAGCTGACTCCATGATTGCCAAAGCAAGTTCCCAATTTGCCAATCACTCCGGGTTGGTCTTTAGTCAGGAAACGAGCATAAAATCGGGTGACGAGTTCTGCCATTGGCACAATTTGGCAGTAGTCTTGATGTGCGCAAGCAAGCAGCTGATTTAGTGCTGTTTTGCTTTTTTTGAGGGCTGCTACTAAGTTCAAAATATCCGATGATACAGCACTAGCAGTTGCCCCAGCACCAGCACCAGGACCAAAAAACATCACCTGTCCTATAGGTTCGCCTTCAACAAGAATGGCGTTATTTACGCCGTTAATGCTGGCTAAGGGGTGTGCTTTAGGGACTAAGGTGGGATGGACTCTGACTGAGATGAGAGGAGATGAGGGGGTCGTTCTGTTGGCGATCGCCGCAAGCGGCGCTGCGCTTTGCGCAATCGCCAGGAGTTTGATCACAAATCCTAATTTCTCGGCATAAGCAATATCTGTTTTGCTGACTTGCCGAATCCCCTCACTGTAGACATCTTTTAACTTGATGCGTCCGCCAAAGGCTAATGATGCGAGGATGGCGATTTTATCTGCGGCGTCTAAGCCATCGACATCAGCAGTGGGGTCAGCTTCAGCATAACCTAAGCGTTGGGCATCCGCTAAAACATCGCTAAAGTTACTGCCCTCTGTTTGCATCCGCGTCAGGATGTAGTTCGTCGTGCCGTTAATGATGCCAGTGACGGTGTGAATGTGGTTGACACTTAAAGATTGCTTCAAAGGTTGAATGACTGGAATACCACCACCAACGGCGGCTTCCAGCATGACGTATACCCCAGCTTGATTCGCTGCTGTAAAGATTTCATCACCAAAACGGGAAATCACTGCTTTGTTGGCAGTCACCACGTGTTTGCCATTTTGAATTGCCTTGAGGATGAGCGATCGCGCTGGTTCGAGTCCACCCATGACCTCAACTACAATATCTACCGCAGGGTCAATGACAATTGCTTCTAAATCTGTCGTCAATACGGACTCTGGCAATGTGACTGCGCGGGGTTTATCGAGCGATCGCACTCCCACGCGATAAATTTCTACTTCCTGCAACAACGGGTGACGAAAACTTTTATCTTGTAACAATTGCACCGTACCCGTTCCTACGGTGCCTAATCCCAGTATTCCCAGCTTTACACCCACAAGATTTATACCAATTTTATATTTTGGATTTTAGATAATGTTGTCAAATACACAACAACAATTGTAGGTAGGGCATATGCCCTACCTACAGATTATCTTTATGTGAAGTACCCCATCTTGCCTTCGGCTGAAGATGGGGCGTATCCCTTATCCAGCTAGTACAAGGACGGTCTTATTCGTCGCGCGGAGTTTCCCGTCTCAACCGCCGATGCCTCTTCATGCAAGCATGATTTGGTCTTACTCCGCGTCCACAGGCAGACACCCGCCTCCCGCAGGTGTATAACTTTACGTACAACACGGCTTGGCTTATCTTTTACCGCAGAGCGTAATCGTGCGAACCAGCGGTCGTGTTCTTTCTCTGAACTCTGATGTTTCTTGGCTTACGCCACGCTATGGCTGACGCCACGCTCCGCGAACGCGAACGGCAAGCGTCGTACCGCTACTTTGAAGTTAGCCTTTATGTTCCATACAGTCAGACGGGTCATCAACCATCTTTATGTTAGCATAATGTCTAGATTTTGTGTAGACACTATGAAAGCTAAAGGATTGCATATTCGGATATCTGAGCGTCGTCTAAATAAGCTGAAGTTATTAGCAGAACAACGAGAAAAATCCATGACTCAACTCATTGAAGACTGGATTGACCAACTACCAACCCAGAGATAAACAATTCCTCGGACACCCACAAGGGGTGCGCCTCGTAATTGTTCGGCGTGATGCACCCCACCGCACACGCAGATGGGGAATTCCGCCGAATTAGTTAATTTAGTCTATAGCCTTTTGTCAAAAGTCTTATGACTCACGACTCATGACTCATGACTAAATTAGTAGGTTTCTACGTGCCAACGACCAGCTTTCTTGAGGTTTTTCTGGTAATCACTCCAAGTTACGCCTTCTTTTGCAGCAGCAGCTGTCAGCGCTGCATCGATACCATCTTCCATACCCCGCAGACCACAGATATAGGTGTGGGTTTTCTCTTCTTTAATCAACTGCCACAGTTCATCTGCGTGTTCTGCTACGCGGTCTTGGATATACATTCTGCCACCTTGTGCGTTTTTCTGTTCGCGGCTGATGGCATAAGTTAGGCGGAAATTATCGGGATACTTTTGTTGGATTTCTTCTAGTTCTTGCTTGTAAATAATGTTGGGAGTTGTGGGGATACCAAAAATCAACCAAGCAAATCCATTAAACTGGTATTCTGGGTTAGCGGCTCTTTCGTTGTCTTTGAACATCCGCCACAGGTAAGCCCGCATAGGCGCGATACCTGTTCCTGTTGCCATCATGATCACTTTAGCATCAGGATCAGCGGGTAACAACATTTCTTTACCCACAGGTCCTGTGATTTTTACGTCGTCTCCTGGTTTGAGGAAACACAGGTGAGTCGAGCAAACACCGTACACTGTTTCGCCAGTTTCTGGGTGCTTGTACTCCAATTGACGGACGCAAAGAGATACTGTTTTGTCATCCACATCATCGCCATGACGAGTTGAGGCGATGGAGTACAGTCTGAGTTTTTCTGGCTTGCCGTTCTTGTCAACACCGGGTGGGATAATGCCGATACTTTGACCTTCTATATACCGCAAATCACCGCCGGAAATGTCGAATTTTAGGTGCTGAACAATACCAATTCCGCCTTCTTGCACTAACGCTTCATTAGATATGCATTTTCCTACAAATGGAGCGTTTGGACGGTAAATATTGACAGGAACGTCAGCGTGGGCGTCTTTTTTAGCTTTCGCTTGAGTCATGGTGTTGCCTTCTTTATCCTTTTTGTTGGCCTGTTGCTCAGCTACAGGTGTGGCTTTACCATTTGCAATGTTAGCAGTCTCACCAGATGTGGCGTTGCTCGTGGAAGCTTTACCGTTAAGTTGGTCCACAGCACTCAAAGGCTGAATGCTAACAATCTTGCCACCTAGGCGAGTGATACGCCGCATCTCCTGATTCATACGGTTGTAAGGCACTCTGATGAATACACTGCCACTGTTACGAATTTGGTAGCTCGTTTTATCAGTTTCTTCGCTCTGACGTAGACCCACCACTTCGTACACGAAAACGCGGCTACCTGATTCTGTGTTGGCAGCACCTTCAACAGCACCTTTAATGTACATTTCTTCTACCACTCCGATGTCTACTTAACTTTTGGTGGAAAACCCTTTCCAGCACAATGCGCCAGCTTTAGTTTACCTGATTTTGGTTTGACAAAACTGGCGCTTTTACCGAAAGCGGCATCTCTAGCCAATGCGTTGCTACATCTACTCACCAAAGACAAGCAAGAATTGCAAAAAAACACACCTGTTCACCTTCTAAATTAGACGATAAGTCTTTTGGAGAATGTTAATAATGAGTCAATTTAATTTTTTTTCCTGAAGTACTACCTCTAAAGAGGGAGATAACTTCTTACCGCTTGTTAGGTAGATAACCTGAAACAGCGTAAGAATTGGAGAATACTAATCACGGTTGTTTGCGATTTGTTTTACTTCTCCAATTTTGCAATTTTCCCTCTTTCCCCAGCAAATGAGTCTGAGAATTTTAGACAAAATATTCTTTGCTGAATTTTCATCCACCATTATGGGTATTTCCACAATTGAGCCATACTCCAGCTACTAAATTCTGATAGAGAGAAAGCTTACATAAGCAACTAAAATAAGTTTGACTTGATGTTAAAAATCTGTCAACCACTATGAGCGGATCATGCTAGATTTTTCTACTTCATATGTGAGCATATACGCAAAATTACTGCAAAAATGACTTTTTTCGTCACTTGCTCAATTCTCTCTTGAAATTCCTGATTTCATCTAAGCGAGCATTGTTCACAAATTAGAATTCAAAGGAGTCAATTTTCTTTGACAAAAAAATTGAAAAGAAAAAAGATACCGTATAAACTTATCTATATGGAGTCACAAGCAAAGACTTCACAAGACCACGCCTGTTATAGGTGGTTGTAAAAATTTTGTTCGGTCCCTACTTGCTGGAAAACTGATTGAAAGGAAATACAGCAAGCCTTGTATAGAGTACTCCATTCTGTTACAATCCAATATAACACTAGGATTAAATACTTACCAGTAACGTTCTCAGACAAATTCAGACGGGTGTCTGCTGCCACTGTGTTGTATACCCGTTTGATGTGTGATAGCGCTGCTGGAGGCGACAAAGCAGGATAAACCGTTGAAGGATGCTCCTAGCTGGAAAATTGTTGTGAGAAAAATTATTGATTCATCTTTAGTATCTAGAGGAGATTTATGAGTAAGCCGGAACGCGTGGTATTGATTGGAGTCGCTGGAGACTCCGGGTGCGGTAAATCTACTTTTTTGCGTCGCCTGATAGATTTATTCGGTGAAGAGTTAATGACAGTCATTTGCTTAGATGACTATCACTCATTAGACCGCAAGCAGCGCAAAGAAACAGGAATAACTGCACTTGATCCAAGGGCAAACAATTTTGACTTGATGTATGAGCAAATAAAAGCGCTCAAGGAAGGTCAAGCGATTGATAAGCCAATTTACAACCACGAAACCGGCAATATCGATCCACCAGAGCGGGTGGAGCCGAATCACATTGTAGTGGTTGAGGGGTTACATCCTTTATATGATGAGCGGGTGCGCGAACTGATCGACTTCAGCGTGTATTTTGACATCAGCGATGAAGTCAAAATTGCCTGGAAAATTCAGCGAGACATGGCAGAGCGTGGTCACCGCTATGAAGATGTCTTAGCTCAAATCAATTCCCGTAAACCTGATTTTACAAAGTACATTGAACCACAAAGAGAGTTTGCTGATGTGGTTCTCCAGGTATTGCCCACAAACTTAATTAAAGACGACAAAGAGCGCAAAGTTTTGCGGGTACGTATGCTCCAGCGAGAAGGCAAAGAAGGCTTTGCCCCAGTCTACCTCTTTGATGAAGGGTCAACAATTCAGTGGACTCCCTGCGGACGTAAACTGAGCTGTTCTTACCCTGGTATGCAACTGTATTATGGCTCAGATGTGTATTACGGTCGCTATGTCTCTGTGTTAGAGGTAGATGGTCAATTTGACAATCTCGAAGAAGTGATTTACATCGAAACCCATTTGAGCAACACATCCACCAAGTACAAAGGTGAGATGACTCAGTTGTTACTCCAGCACCGCGAGTATCCAGGTTCCAATAATGGAACTGGTTTGTTCCAAGTTCTAACAGGTTTGAAAATGCGTACTGCTTACGAACGGTTGACATCCAAGGAAGCAAAGCTAGCTGTTAACGTTTAGTGACAGTCGCTGTATTTGTGTGGAAGCTTTTGGGGGTGCTTACGGGTACCCCCGATTTTTTTATGGTGTAGGAAACAAGTCAGAGGTTTCAGAGCTTAAATTACTGAGTTAACTTTAAACAACTATAAACGAGTAGGGTAACTTTTATCTATCTTTAAAATAATCAGTCTTAGGTAATAATTTTTATGAAAGTAGCATAAGTACGAGGTGTGATTGTAAAAATCTTGTTATGATTGCAGATTGAACTGGGTAAACTAAATGCTTTGGTTTAGCCAGTTGGAAAAACCTTCTATGGAGGAACTCCACTTGTCTCGTCGTTATCTATTTACGTCCGAGTCTGTGACTGAAGGGCATCCAGATAAAATCTGCGATCAGATTTCTGATACAATTTTAGATACCCTTCTTTCACAAGACCCCAGTAGTCGTGTTGCTGCTGAGGTTGTGGTTAACACTGGTTTGGTCTTAATCACTGGTGAAATTACCACCAAAGCAAATGTGAATTATGTCAATCTAGCTCGCAAGAAAATTGCCGAGATTGGTTACACCAACGCTGATAACGGGTTCTGTGCCAACAGCTGTTCAGTGATTGTCGCATTAGACGAACAATCGCCTGATATTGCCCAAGGTGTTAACACTGCTCAAGAAACCCGCGAAGAGCAGAGTGACGAACTATTTGACACAATTGGTGCTGGCGACCAAGGTATCATGTTTGGCTTCGCTTGCAACGAAACACCAGAACTGATGCCGTTGCCTATCTGTCTTGCTCACCGTATTGCTCGCCGACTGGCTGCGGTTCGTAAAACAGGTGATTTGCCGTACCTGCGTCCTGATGGGAAAACGCAAGTTACCATAGTATATGAAGACGGACGACCTGTAGGAATTGATACGATCCTGGTTTCCACCCAGCATACAGCTACCATCGGTGACATCACTGATGAAGCAGAAGTGCAAGCCAAGATTAAAGAAGACCTCTGGTCAGCGGTGGTAGAACCTGTCTTTGGAGACATTGATGTTAAGCCAGATGAGCAAACTCGCTTTTTGGTTAACCCCACAGGTAAGTTTGTCATCGGGGGTCCTCAGGGAGATTCTGGTCTGACCGGGCGTAAAATCATTGTTGATACCTACGGTGGCTACTCGCGACACGGCGGTGGAGCCTTTTCTGGCAAAGACCCCACAAAGGTAGACCGCTCTGCAGCTTATGCCTCTCGCTATGTGGCGAAAAATATTGTCGCCGCAGGGTTGGCAGAAAAATGTGAAGTTCAGCTTAGTTATGCCATTGGTGTAGCGCGACCGGTAAGCGTTCTGGTGGAGACTTTTGGCACAGGCAAAGTCGATGACCAAATCTTGCTGGAAGTCATCCAACAGCATTTTGAACTGCGCCCTGCGGGCATTATCCATGCTTTCAATTTACGCAACCTGCCGAGTGAACGAGGCGGACGTTTTTATCAGGACGTCGCGGCTTACGGTCATTTGGGGCGGAGCGATTTAGATTTGCCTTGGGAGCGTACCGATAAGGCGGAATTGTTGAAGGAAGCAGTCAACAATTTACTGTCGGCAGCAGTTGTATAGATACAGTAAGGAGTTAGGAGCTTGAATCAGTTTAACTCCTAACTCATCAAATTCCTGCAACCCCCCTTTCCTTGGGGGGTTATACCAATTCAAAATTCGCTCATTCAAAATTCACGCATTAACAAACTGCCAAAAAACCTACCCTTGAAAGGGAATGCCGCCCCGGGACTGGCTCAAGAGTGGAAATTCACCAGACTTGGTAATGGTCAATATTTCCCCAGACATAATTTTGAGGCTCCCTTACCCAATCCCCAATCCAAGGGTCCCCAATCGCCAGAGATTTGTGACAAAATAGTAGATTAGCTGTAGCTTATCCACAAAATACCAGTTCTACCTTTTGTATCATACAAATATTGTAGGATGAGCATCTTAGTCGCCCGAATTTAGCACGGGCTGTCCGGTTCATGCCACAAGAATCTACAACTGTAGTATTCTGTTGAATTAAAAACCCCTATATGGACTCTGGCTGCATGACGCTGTTAATAGCCTAATTAAGGTGACTTTTGTTGGCAGGAAAAAATATCGTTAAATGTTCCTATAAAAATTGCTTAGATATAATAGAAATCGTGCAAACTATACTAATAACTGAAGACAGCGAGAAAAATAAAATGTGTGTATCGTCAAGAGAAAGTATAGTTTCCCAGAAGGGCAGGAAGGGTTGCTGAAAGCAGAAAATAAGCACAAAGGAACAAGCGAGTACAAGCCCTGAAAAAGGATGAAAGATGTAGATGCCTTTTAGGCAGCTTTGTCTAGGCTAGAATCAAGGTGCTTTATAAAAATTTCATAAATTCTACTTTAAAAATTAGCTTTTCTTTGATAGTTTAAACTTCATCCTTAAGTAAGAAACGCTTTGCTTCTGTTAAAAAAGAAGATAATGATAATGTAGTAGGTGGTAATCACAAATTGAACCAAGTTTTAGCTCAAATTTTAGCTTTGATACAAATCCGGTAATTTTTGCGGGAGGGCAAGGAGATTTGAGGAATGCAAACTCAAAAGCCAACCGCTGTTGACAGCAATTGGGAAATAACACAAGTGTCAGCCGAACAGCCCTCTACCGATGATGAACTCCCAACTATAGAATTTCCCTCCCGAGGGAAACTCAAAGCAAGTTCTTGGCGCATTCATCAGAAGATTGGCTATGGGTACTTTCTGGCAATCGGAATTGGCTTTTTGGGTTCACTGACTGGGTTTGTCATCGCTAATTACTACCGAGGTATAGAAACGGGGCAATTAAGCCATGCCCAGTTTCAAACAAAAATGCTTGGTAGTTACAAAGATGCTTTAGTAGATGCACAATTGCATAGCTCAAACTTGGTTGCTGTTGTGGACGATCCGAAACGCCTTTATAGCAAAAGAGCCGAATTTTTAAACAGTGTTGACAAAGCCAAGAAGATTGAGAAAGACATTACGAATTTTATAGAGAGCAAGCCAGGAAAGCTAGCAGCAACAGAAGACACTCTACGAACTATATTGAATGACTACTCCACTAACCTAAAATTTTACGTTATTCAAATAGAGTCAGTGTTGCAGCAGCTTGAGCAGCAGCCACAAAATCAACAGGAGATTTCCTCAGCACGAAACAAGTTGCTGGAAATTATGAGCGGTGGAACAACCACGCGGCTAGATGAGATACGTCAACGGTTAACTGACACTTTGCAAATTGCTCAACAGCAAGAGAAGGCAATTGGAACAAATGTGGGCGTAGCAAAAGGAATCGAGCAAATGATTGCTGTAGTGAGTATGCTGCTGTCGGTAGCTATTGCCGCAATTGTAGCATGGCGTACTTCTCGGGCGATCGCCGAACCAGTCATCCTAGTCACTCAAGTCGCGGAACAAGTAGCGAAAAAATCTAACTTTAATTTGCGCGCCCCTGTCAGCACTGAAGATGAAATTGGATTACTCGCCAAATCTCTCAATCGTTTGATTGAACGGGTATCACAGCGTACAAAAGAACTACAACAAGCAAAAGAACTCGCAGAAGCAGCCAGCAAAGCAAAAAGCCAGTTTCTCGCCAATATTAGCCATGAATTACGCACGCCGTTGAATGCCATCATTGGCTTGAGCCAACTGCTTAAAGATGATGCTGCTGATTATGAAATGACAGAAGATTTTATTGAGGATCTTGAATCTATCAATGGTGCGGGTAGGCATTTACTGACATTAATCAACGATATCCTCGACTTATCACGAATTGAAGCGGGGAAAATGACTTTCTACCCAGAGACATTTGAACTCGCCACGCTCATCAATAACGTTGTCCTAACAGTCAAGCCTTTGGTGGAGAAAAATGCCAATGTTTTAGAAGTGAATTTTCATGGGGAACTTGGCATTATGTACACTGACCAAACTAAGCTACGACAGGTTCTGTACAATCTCCTGAGCAATGCTGCCAAGTTTACCACCAACGGTAAGGTGACACTGATAGTCAACAAGCAGCTAGACTTCCACGGGGATGCTCCTGGAATGATCACGTTTACTGTTCAAGATACAGGCATTGGTATGTCCTCAGAACAACAGCAACAGCTGTTTCAGCCTTTTAGCCAAGGGGACGCTTCGACAACAAAAAAATATGGTGGTACTGGATTGGGGTTAGCAATTAGCCGTCACTTTTGCCATATGATGGGTGGTGAAATTTTTGTCAGAAGTGAACCCGGAGTTGGGTCTATTTTCACTGTTCGCCTTCCACTGATAGCTAAAGATTAGTTTTCTGGAATCAGCCGATTTTCTTTTGTAGAAGAATCAACCTGCTGGAGCAAACACACTCGCCATGATGGTTGTCGCCATGATTCGTCCAGGAATGTTACTTCAAGGACGCTACAAAGTTATCCGTCAAATTGGTGGCGGTGGTTTTGGTAAAGTGTTTGAAGTAGATGATAATGGCACCATAAAAGTATTAAAAGTTCTCAGTTTAGAGCGTTTCCATAACCCGACAATCAAACTCAAGGCGATCGCCCTATTTCAACGAGAAGCCGAATTATTAGCTCGCCTAAAGCACCCTGGTATTCCACGTGTAGAGCCAGATAGCTCTTTTACTTGGTGTGATGGCAATGGTGAAGCGTTACACTGCATCGTTATGGAGAAAATACCAGGTTCTAACTTGCAACAGTGGTTGCAAGCTAGAGGAAATCAACCACTCACCACAGAACAAGCACGCGAATGGTTAATCCAACTGGTAGAGATACTTAACGAACTGCATCAGCACCAGTATCTGCACCGCGATATCAAACTCTCTAACATCATGCTGAAACCTGATGGACAGCTGGTGCTGATTGACTTTGGTGCTGTTAGGGAAGTGACAACCACTTACCTGGAAAAACAACAAGGTAAACAAACCGGTACTGTACTTGTTTCTCCTGGTTTCACCCCTCCAGAGCAAGCTGAGGGTTATGCTGTTCCACAATCAGACTTTTTTGCTCTAGGACGAACTTTTGTCTGTTTGGTGACTGGAAAATCTCCTCTCGATTTTCCTAAAAACTCAGAAACTGGGGAATTAATTTGGCGTGACCATCTTACTGATGTTTCGCCGGAATTAGCAAACTTAATTGACCGCCTCATAGCGCCTTTCCCCGGACAGCGACCTCAAAATTGCCAGGAAATATTAAATCGCCTCAAAGGCAATCAACAAAATTCTCAACTATCGCAAGATAGAGGAGATACTATACCAGGGACAGGGTTTTTAGTTAGTCATTTAGCGCTGAAGCGCTTACTACAAAATACATTTACCCTTGTATCTAAGCTTGACAAATCACTAGCTGATAAACAGAAAACAACACAGAATAAATTATCCAAAAAACGTAGTTTTCAGTTTTTGCTAGCTGGCTTCTTGGTTTTAAGCGGTGGCGGCATTAATTTGTGGAAATCTTCACCACATATAGCTTTTAACCTCAACGATTGGGGATTTGCCAACTATCAGCAGAAAAGTTTTGAGGTTGCCAAGATATATTATCAATTGGCTGGGTTTTTTGACCCAAAGATGCCAGAACCTGATTACAATTTGGGATTGCTTTATGAAGACAAAAATAAGTTTGACCAAGCTCGTGCTGCTTACAAAATAGCTGTGCAAAAGGGTTATGATAGAGCTTACAATAACTTGGCGCGTTTACAGATTTTAGATAAAGAATATACAACAGCAGTAGGGCTACTGCGAGAGGGGCTACCATTTGCTTACGATGACAAAGCTAAATATGCAATGTTGAAAAACTTGGGTTGGGCGTATTTAGAACTCGGGAATTACCCAGAAGCAAAAAACTCTCTTGAAAAGGCAATTCATATTAAGAGCGATCGCGCTGCTGCATATTGCTTGCAAGCCAAAGTTTTAGAAAAACAACAAAATAAGCAAGGGGCTTTTTTGGCTTGGAGAAATTGCCTGAAATATGGCAATTCTGGAACTCCAGAGGAAAAACAGTGGATCAATGAGGCTGCGAGAAATATTAATTGAGGAAAAATCAGAATTCAGAACGACTGCATATAGTAATCCTAAATTATTTGTGTGAAAGTGGCAGCGCTTGTACTTAACTCTCTGTTGTCTCTTTTCTTGGCGTACTTGGCGTCTTGGCGGTTTGTTTAAAGGTAATTTTCACTTCGCAGATAGGACTGCTATAAATAAATCTAGAAGATTCAGTAACTTCTTGCAAAACGTTAAGAAGAATGAAATTGAACCACAGATGCACACAGATACACACAGATAATTTATCTATGTTAATCTGTGTGCATCTGTGGTTATAAATATCATTCTATATGTGTAGTGCACTACTAAAAAGCTGGAAAGCAAAGAGTAAAAAAGCCAAAATTTTCCTTTGGTTTTTTGCTGTTTGCTTGTTGCTTTTGATATTGGCAGTTCCACCAAAAATTCTAGCAGCACTTAGCACTCAAGTTAGTCAAATACCGATTGCCCAGTGCAGACGCGCCGAAAGTGGCGATCCTCGCAGCCCTAGCAACCCGGATATTCCCTATGTTATTAGTCCCCGCCGCACATTGCTACTAACTGACAAGCCGAGGCTACGCTGGAACCAAGTTTTGGGTGTCAAAAGCTATGATGTCAGTTTACAAAAAGGTGATTCAGTTGTTTGGCAAACAAAGGTGAATACCAATGAAATTGTATATCCTGGCAAACCAGAACTGGAACCTGGCGGGGAATATTTGCTGATTGTTAAAGCTGACAACGGTAAGTTTTCAACAGATGAAAAACCAAATGCAAGGGGTTTTAGCCTATTGTCAAAGCAAGAAGCGCAAGTTGTGAAAACAGCGATCGCTCAACTGAATAATCAACAAGTTCCCGACAAAGTCAAGACTTTACAAAGTGCTTTTTTTTATATCGGTTCTGAACTAAAATCAGAGGCGATTGAAACGCTAGAAGCTTTGATAAGTGGTGGTAGTAAAGAGGCTTCCGTCTCTCGAAAGCTTGGCGATCTCTATTGGGAAGCAGGAGTCGATGTGCTAGCGGAAACTCATTATTTAAATGCACATACACAGGCGATCGCGAATAAGGATATGGTACAGCAAGCACAAATTGCTGAAGCTTTGGGAGATTTGTATGTCGCGCTAGATGACCAAAAAGCTGCCATAAACTGGCTGACTCAAGCACGAAATAGTTACAAAACTTTAGGTAACAAGCAAAGAGTAGAGGAACTGGATACGGAGCTTAAACAATTCAAATCTACGTCTGATGCTCTTGAATCTTAAGGAATCCTAAAAACTTCCTCTGGTGCTGTGGTATTGGCAATTGGCTACTACGCTGTAAAGACGTTGCATCCGAGAGTTCTACAACTATGAGTAAATTCAGCTAGTTAATTGTGATACGGATATCCGGAATGATGTGATTTCAGTGGGTATACATATTTGTCTTTAGTCAAAGTCAATGTATCTAGGAAATTACCCTGAAAAAGGAGCATCAAATGACTAACCAAACTTTACCTCAAAATCAAAATCCCCGTAAAGCCGAAGCCGAAAAGTTACTAGAAGAAGCTAATAAACAGTTAGGGGAAGCTTTAAAAGCTTACCAACAAGCGCTAGATGTCTATGAGGACATTGGCGAAGATACTGTTGCTACTCTCATCTCTTATGTTATCTCTCAGAGCAAAATTGTGACTGTTACCAGCATAGATGAGTCTGGTGATTCTAAAATCAAGTTAACTGCTGCTAGTGGTATAATAGCTAATTCTTCACAGGTAAACGGTCCTAAGAGAAAGAAAACTAAGAAGGTCAGTATTTGAATGATTGAAGGTGATTTAAATCAAGTTTAGTATAGGTGCATCACAATATTACTCAACATATAATATTACTCAAAAACAATTTTTTCTCACTAAGTGTTTAAGTTGCTTCTTGAACAAATAAGCAACTCTTTAATTTAATAATATTGAAACTTCATTCATGCACTTGTCTCATCTGACTCGCTTTGGTGCAATCGCGCTCACTCTTTTATGTTTATTGAATCCAGCTTACGGAGCAAGCAGTCATTCTAACTTCGTGAGATATTTTTTTGGGACATTACAAGCACAAAAACCTGAAAGCCGGAAGACAGAAGCAGACCGATTGTATGATCAGGGGGTTGATCAATATGAAAGTGGTCAGTTTCAAAAATCCTTAGAAACGTACCAAAAAGTTTTGGCAATTTATCAGCAAATTGGGGGAGAGATGATATTGCTAAAACTTTCTACGCAATTGGCGTTATTTCCAATCAAACATCTCAATATTATAAAGCAAGAGATGTCCTCAAACAAGCATTAGTTATTTATCAAGAGATAGGTGACAAGGAAGGTATTGGTGAGACGTTTAATAGCTTAGGGGCGGTTTCTAAAAATCTAGGTCAGTATCCACAAGCACTAAATTTTTATCAGCAAGCATTGGCGATAAGTCGAAAAGTAGATGTTGGGATTCCTAGTAAAGAGACACAGGAAACGGCTGCACTCATCCTTAATAATATTGGTTTAGTTTATCAGTCTATGGGGCAGTATTCTCAAGCACTGGAATACTATCAGCAAAGCCTTACCGTCAAGCAAAAAGTAGAAGATAAACTAGGCGTTGGACATTCTCTTAATAGTATAGGGGGAGTTTATTACGAAACAGGACAGTATTTCCAAGCACTCAAGTTTTTTCAACAAGCTTTAGCAAATGTCCAAAATGCCAAAGAACCTACAGAGAAAGCAAATATCCTTAATAATATCGGACTTGTTTACAGCGATCTGGGTGAATATTCCAAAGCACTAAAATTTTATCAGCAAGCTTTAGCAATTCGGGAAAAAATCGGTGATCAAGATGGCGAAGGCACGATCCTTAATAATATTGGGTTCACCTACAACCAAATGAAAAAATATTCCCAAGCCCTTGATTATTATCAACAAGCTCTAGCAGCTTTTAAAAAGATTGGTAATCAGCCAAAGATGGGTAGCAGTCTCAACAATATAGGATTTGCTTACCAACAATTGGGAGAGTATTCGCAAGCACTAGAGTCTCTTCAAGAAGGGTTAAGAATTCTTCAACAAGTAGGCGATCGCGCCGTTGCTGGGCGTACCTTTGATAGTATCGGAAGCGCTTACAAAGGTATAGGCAAGTATTCTCAAGCATTGGCGTCATATCAGCAAGCATTATTCTTGAGTCGAGAAGTTGGCGATCGCCCTACCCAAAGAATAACCCTCAGCAACATCGGCGATTTACTGGCGCGACAAAACAAGCGACAATTAGCAATTATTTTCTACAAGCAATCTGTCAACATAACGGAAAGCATACGCGCCGAATTGCGATCGCTTCCACGGGAACAACAGCAATCTTACACTGCAACCGTTGCTGATACCTATCGCCGCTTGGCTGACTTACTGCTGCAACAAGACAGAGTCCTGGAAGCACAGCAAGTTTTAGATTTACTCAAGATTCAAGAACTAGACGATTACCTGGGTGATGTTCGGGGTAACGAAAGAACCGCCAAAGGAGTTGAGTCACTGTCTCCAGAACAGTCAATCAATCAAGGCTTGAAAGTCGTAGCTGATAGACAAATTAAAATCAGCAGACAACTCGGCGAACTGCAAAAAATTCCATCAACCAACAGAAAACCTGACCAAATCGCAAAGATTGTCGAATTAGAGGCAAATCTAATCACAGAATTTAACCAATTTATCGACAGTCCAGAAGTGAATGCTTGGTTAGAACAGCTTAGCCCAAAAGCGGCACAACAGATTATACCACTGGAGAATCTGAACAGCTTGCGAGACAACTTGAAGCGTCTCAACCAAAGCGCTGTTTTGCTGTATCCATTAATTTTAGACAACAGTTTGGAACTGGTATTAACAAGCCCAAATACACCACCAATTCATCGTAGTGTTTCTATCAAAAAAGAAGAACTCAATCGGGCAATTGTAGATTTTCGTCGCGCATTAGAAAATCCCGAATCTGATGCTACAGTCCCCGCGCAAAAGTTGTATGAATATTTAATTAAGCCGATAGAAAAAGACTTGGCAAACGCAGATGCTAAAACAATCATTTATGCGCCAGATGGACCGTTACGTTACATTCCCCTAGCCGCTTTATACGACGGTAAAAAATGGTTAGCGCAGCGCTTCCGTACTAACAATATTACTGCTTTGAGCTTAACCGAACTCGATACTCAACCTTTACCTCAGATAAAAGTCTTAGCAGGGGCGACGACACAGCGTCACATCGTAAAACTTGAGTCTATCTCATTACCATTTAAAGCGTTGGAATATGCAGGGGCGGAAGTTAACAACCTTGCTACGATGATGCCAGGAACCAAGACACTTTTAGATAATGATTTCAACCGCGAAGCGATGATTTCTTATTTAAATGTCTACTCAATTATCCATATGGCGACTCATGCTAAATTTGTCAACGGTAAGCCGGAATACTCTTTTATTTTAATGGGCGATGGTAATTTCATTACCCTACCAGATATTCAAAAGTTATCTTTGCCAAATGTAGATTTGGTTGTGTTGAGTGCTTGCGAAACAGCAGTTGGTGACCAAATAGGCAAGGGAGAAGAAATTTTAGGTTTTGGCTATCAAATACAGCGTACAGGAGCAAGAGCCGCGATCGCTTCTTTATGGTCTGTAAACGATGGTGGTACACAAGCTTTGATGAATGCTTTTTACGCGTTTTTAAGTCAAGGCAAAATGACCAAAGCTGAAGCTTTACGTCAGGCGCAAGCCGCAATGATTACAGGCGACTATTCAGGGATAAGTCAAGATCAAGACAGAGGAATTCTCAAATCTACACGCCAGAAGTTACCAGCAAAAGTTTCTAATCGTCTGAGTCATCCCTTTTATTGGGCACCTTTTATTTTAATTGGTAATGGTTTGTAAGTGTTCACGGTTAGTACTCTGTCAACGCGAAAGGAGATATGAGAAAAGCTCGTAATCTCCAAAAGCTAATTCTAAAATCCCAAAATGCAAGGTTCCTCGCCATCCGTCAAGTAACCCAGCTCAATGCAGGCAAAAAGACGGTAGGGATTGACTCTAAAGCCAGCCTGATCTCCAAGGAAGGAAGAGTGAAAAAGGGGTTGCGGACGGCTGCTCTTTTTCCACTCCTCTTATAGTGACTCTCATTATCGACTGTGGATATTTTATTTTTTGGAAGTCCCTAAATTAAAAATTAGGTCAAAAAACTAACTTTACCACTAGCTAAATCATAACGACCTCCAGCGATTTTTAGTTTACCTTCTTTAATTAAGCCCCTTAGAATTGTGGAACTTTCTCCCAATTTTTCCGCCTGATATTGGACATTAGCAATAATAGAATTTTCTTCTAAATCGCCAGTTTTATTCCTTACTCTTTCTACAGCCGGCTTGATTTCTTCCACAAAAACACCAATTCTTCCAGGTAGTGGCTCACCTTTGGTAGCTGCTACAACCGCACCACATCTGGCATGACCCAAAACCATAATTAGTTGTGCGCCTAATACGGCTGTAGCAAATTCTAAACTACCTATTGCAGTTTGACTGGCAACATTGCCAGCAACCCGTACAACAAATAAATCACCTAATCCCTGATCAAAAACAATTTCCGCAGGTACTCTGGAATCTGCACACCCAAGTATTGCAACAAAAGGATATTGAGCTACAGCAGTTTCTTGCAATCGTAGTCTTGATTGATTGGGATTAAGACGCTTACCTTCAACAAACCTTTTATTACCTTCAATTAACCTAGCTAAAGCCGCCTGAGGGTTAACTGGTTGGGGTTTTGTTTCTGTAGTGGCAGGTTTTTGGGCAATAGCTGGTTCTCGTTGCCAAAGTACACTACCAACAGCACTAGCACCAACAGTAACACTACCTACACCTGCTAATTTTAAAAAATTCCGTCGCCCAACAAATCCATTAATCTTGCTCATTATGCACCTCATTCAAAACAGGAAAATTTAATTAAGTTGCTATTAAAAAAATCATAATTTTATACTCTAAAGCGTTATTACCTTGAGGCAAATAACACCTTTAGAGCAATAAATTATTTAAGAATTATTGCAACCCAAAAAATATTAAACTTTGTGATTCTTTGGAATATACCAAAATCATGGATAACAATTGAATCAATATATCATTTGATAAAACTATGTATACAAAAGCTTTTTATCTATGATTGATCTCAACTCTTACTTTGTAACTCTGAGTGTTTCGTTTCGTATTACGCCTTTGTTGCATAAATCAAAAAAAGACATACTTTTGCTTAACAGAGTGGTAAATCAGTTTTGCACTTTGTAGCTGTCCGGTTTGCCTAAGTGGATGATCTTAAATCTTGCACCTATCCGTATAAGTTTGGGCTTTGTCAAAAGCAGCGCAATAAAGTTACATCAATTTCTTAGCTTTTGTAGGTAAAATAAGGGCTTTAGGCTCCGTACTGAGTTTTAAAATAATATTAATTTTTATTGCTGCAAAATATCAGGTGAAAATAATTGTTCACCGTCCTATTCCAGATGGTTTTCAAATCAAGACCATTAGTAAGTAGGTCGGCGGAAATAAACATAACTATATTAAGAAGGGTAAAGGGAAAGGGGAAAAGGAAAAACCTTTACCCTTTAACATGCAAAATAACATCAAGAAAGTGGGGCTGCGCGTCTTCCTCAATCAAAAACGCTCAAGTGGGGCGACCCGTAAGAAAAGCCCACACCGTAATCTTTGATCCGGTGTGGGAGTACATCACTTTCGCTAGGATGGTGTAGCCTTAGCAATAGTTACCTTTTCTCTCTATTTCAACCTAAGCGATACCTGCTGCTCAGTTCTACGTACTCCTCACACCCATGACAACAACCACAGACTTCCTCAGTCACCTCAACCCCAGTCAACGCCGTGCTGTTGAACATCACTGCGGTCCCTTACTAGTTGTTGCTGGTGCGGGTTCCGGCAAAACACGAGCGCTGATTTATCGCATTGCTAACCTTATTTTGCAACACCGCGTCGATCCAGAAAATATCTTGGCGGTGACGTTCACCAACAAAGCCGCACGCGAAATGAAAGAGCGTATTCAGAAGTTATTTGCCGATCGCCTGGCAATGACAGAATACAATGAGCGGTTTGATTTGTTACCAGAATACGACCAAACCAAGCTGAAGTCGAAAGTCTGGAAAAGCTTCATCAAAGATATGTGGTGCGGTACATTCCACAGTCTGTTCTCTCGCGTTCTCCGCTTTGATATCGATAAATACCAAGACGAAAAAGGACGCCAGTGGACGCGGAATTTTTCTATCTTTGACGAGTCCGACGCCCAAAGCCTTGTTAAAGAAATTGTTACTAAACAGCTCAACTTAGACGACAAGAAGTTTGAACCCCGTTCTGTGCGCTACGCCATTAGTAACGCCAAAAACCAAGGCTTATCACCTAAAGAATTTGAGAGAGAACAGCCGAATTATCGCGGCAGGGTGATTGCAGAAGTTTACAATCATTATCAAAGCCGACTTGCAGAAAACAACGCCTTGGACTTTGATGACCTTATCCTCGTTCCTGTAAGATTGTTTCAGCAAAACGAACAAGTCTTGGGTTATTGGCACAACAAGTTTCGCCATATTCTGGTAGATGAATATCAGGATACTAACCGCACTCAATACGAACTCATCCGCCTGTTGACGACAAATGGCGAAACCAAAAAGAGTGAATGGGATTGGACAGACCGTTCTGTTTTGGTGGTTGGTGATGCAGATCAGTCGATTTATTCGTTTCGAATGGCTGACTTCACCATCTTGTTGGACTTTCAGCAAGATTTTGGTGATGGTTTACCAGACGAAGACACCCGCACAATGGTGAAGCTGGAGGAGAATTATCGCTCTTGCGAAAATATTTTGCAAGCAGCAAACCATCTGATTGAAAACAACACCCAACGCATTGATAAAATCCTCAAAGCAACAAGAGGCGCAGGTGAGGAAATTTTTTGTCATAAAGCAGATGATGAAATTGCGGAAGCAGATTTTGTCATCAATCAAATTCGCTCTTTAGAAAACCAAAATCCTGAGTTGAATTGGGGGAGTTTTGCCATACTTTATCGTACCAACGCCCAATCTCGACCGTTTGAGGAGTTATTGGTGCGATTGGGAATTCCCTACACAGTTGTGGGAGGAATAAAGTTTTACGATCGCAAAGAAATTAAAGATGTCTTGGCTTACTTGCGGGCGATCGCCAACCCTGCTGATACACTCAGTTTATCGCGAGTGATTAATACTCCCCGGCGCGGTATTGGCAAAGCGACCATCGAGGCACTAAATAACGCCGCTAGAGAATTAGGCACAACTCTGTGGGAAATCATAAGTGATGAGACATCAGTAAATACATTAGCTGGGCGTTCTGCGAAAGCTGTCAATAACTTTGCCCAGATGATTCGTAACTTGCAAGAACAAATGGAGACAGTTCCAGTTTCTGAACTTGTGCAAGGAGTGCTGGAAGACTCTGGATACCTTAAAGACTTGCAAACACAGGGAACGGAAGAAGCAGAAGACAGGGTGCAAAACGTCCAAGAATTATTCAACGCCGTGCTGCAATTTGAAGAAGAAAGCGACGATGTCACCCTGCAAGCCTTCCTTAGCAGTACCGCCCTCAGTTCCGATTTGGATAATTTAAAAGAAGGAGAAACAGCAGTTTCACTGTTAACCTTACACGCTTCCAAGGGGCTGGAGTTTCCTGTGGTGTTTTTGGTGGGGATGGAACAGGGATTGTTTCCCAACTACCGTTCGATGAACGATCCAGCGTCTTTGGAAGAAGAACGCCGCCTGTGTTACGTGGGGATTACTCGCGCCCAAGAACGGTTGTACATAAGCCATGCCCGTGAACGCCGCCTTTATGGTTCTCGGGAACCAGCCATGCGATCGCAGTTTCTCGACGAATTACCCGAAGAATTACTAATGACTCGGCATAGAAGCGTTGCTTATACCAAAGGTGCTGGTGGGAGTTCATCCCAGCGTACAACTCAAAGAAAGCAAGGAACGGCACAGAGTTGGCAAGTCGGCGAAAAAGTTCTGCACAAAATCTTTGGCGTTGGAGAAATTACTCACATTTTTGGATCAGGAAATAAAATTTCACTAGCGATTAAATTTGACAGTATGGGACAAAAAATTATTGATCCAAGGGTTGCACAGTTGCAACGGGTAGATTGATAGGCACCCAAAATCAAGATTCTCCGTCAGTTCCCTAGACTTTGGCTGCCGCGCATTCTTCAGCCATGCAAAGCATGGACGAAGAATGGGCGGCAGATGGTTTTTCAATTCTCTCCCATTCCAATACCTCTGCCATTTGTACCGCTAGTTTTAACGGGTCAAAAGGTTTGGTAATGACTCCCGCAATGCTTAACTGTGCATATTGTTTTAAATCTTGCATCTGCACCTTAGCAGTCAGCAAAATAACTGGAATTGTGCGGGTACGCGGATCACTTTGCAGCGCAGTCAGCACCGTTAGTCCGTTCATATTCGGCATGATTACATCCAGTAAAATCGCATCCGGGAGTTGAGTAGAAGCCAATAACAGTCCATTGCTGGCTTCAGTAGATGTCAGCACTTGCCAGCTCCCCAAGTATTCCAAGCAAGTTTTAATAATGGTACACAAATTTTTCTCGTCGTCAATTACCAAAATGCGCTTTGTTGACATAGCTTACTTACGGGTTAGTCTTTTAACAAGTTAGCTACCTTTGTTTCTCTTCACCATCTGCTAAAGGAATTAATCAATATTAAATTTTTATGTATATATTGGTACAAAACTTATCTTTAGCTTTGTTTGATTACTGGTATTAAGTATTACTTTTGTAAAGGAAACAATTGACTTCTTCAAAATTTAGAAAGTAATTTATAAGACAAGCGAACTCCGCAACATTCTAAGAAAATTATTAGCTTGGAAAACCAAAAGAAGCCTCTGCCATACGACCTATGTAGGCAATCCCTCTACATTGCCTCCTGAGAATGAGGAAACTACAGTGGTGGCTTTATAAAGTGATACCTATACGCTATGTTGATGTAGTAACGGAGTTGACACTATGGCTAGTCAAGCAGAAAGTAAAGGTAAGCACACTGCTGCTCATGACGAAACTGCAGGCAAGAAAGCGGCTGATAAGAATGAAGCAGATGCTAATAAGCACAGTGCTACTAAGAATGAAGCAGATGCTAACAAGCACAGTGCTGATAATCACGAGGAGCTAGATTCACTTGTTTCTGCGCTTGATGGAGATATCACTGCCCTGGATGCAGACGCTGCTTTGGGCTTAATTGACCAGTGGCATGGTTCTCTGCATAAAGCTAAAGAACCAGAACTTAAAGAGATTGCAAATACTATCAAGGAGCTAAAGCAACTTGTTAAGGGTGGCAAAGCCACAGGTCATGAAATTGGTGAAGTCCTGATTGAAATTGGCGAACAAACAACTAACTTTGGTTCTGATGCTTCCAAAGAGCTAAAAACTCCACTGCATAAATTAGGTAAGCAACTTACTAAAGCAGGCACTTCACTAGGTAAAGCAGAAGACAAGGAGCATATTGAACAAATTGACTCCCTGGTAGAGAACCTTGAAGGAGACCTGACGAAAATTGATACAGAGGTAGCTCTTAAGGGTATCGATACGTGGTACACATTGCTACACAAGTCTGAAGACGAGAATCTCAAAGCGATCGCCAATGGACTCAAGCAACTCAAGCAACTTCTCAAGCGCAGCAACCCCAAAGGTGCTGACATAGGTGAAGTACTCACCCAACTTGGCGAACAGACTCAAGAAGCTGCTAATTCTGCTGGAAGAGGACTCAAAGGGCGAATTCAAAAACTGGGCAAAGTCCTCAGTAAAGTTGGCAAGTCTTTGGAGTGAACTCTTCGGGTGCATTGATAAAAGTAGAACCCCTCTTTTTAAGCAAAGAGGGGTTAGAAGTTATTGTATCAAGTGCTGAAGCTGTTTAATTAGATTCTGTGCTTGTTGATAGCCTTTTGTATTTCCTTGCGATAGAAAGAGCTTAGCTGCTAGCTGTAAGTCCAGCATTGTTCCAGTTTCGTCTCCAATACCATAGCGAGCACCAGCTCTATGAAAGTAAGCCTCAGCTAAGCGGGGATTGAGTTGTAATGCCCGATCAAAATCCGATACCGCGCCCAAAGCGTCTCCCAATTTATGTAGAAAAAGACCCCGACTATAGTAGGCGTTAGCATTGTTGGGATCGAGGATTATTGCCTGGTTGAAGTCCGAAATTGCTCCCCTATAATCTCCGTGCTGAAATCTGTCACGTCCTCGGTTGAGCAAGTTAACCGAGCCTTTAAAATTACTACTTGTGGTATGAATACGAGTACTTTGTGCATGAACAGATCGTATTAGTCCACTACTAAGTGCAGACAGACTAAGAATTATAATCGCTACGGGAGCAACAACTCTTGTCAAAGTTGTAGTACACAATTGCATTTGCTTTTGCGTTTGCTTTTAACGCTCTGCTTCGGTCTAACTGCTTAAAGCTGCTATCACCCACGATAACGCAGTACTAGCCTCAACTGCTGTTGAGCGATAAATTATTTCATGGAAAAATTTTGGTGGCGTTTCAGTTGCAATTGTAAGGATAAGTCTGACTCGCTACGATGGCATTAGGAATTTATAGTATCTAAGTATGGCAAACCAAGATGCTCCACTCGCTGGAGAAGAACTGGTTAAGGAAGTTTGTCGGCGGATTCGAGTCGCCCGTACTTATTGGGATGCTCACAACAACGCTGCTTGTCGGGGTGAGCGTGAGCGCGCCTTAGCCCTTTACAACACACTGACTAAGGAACAAAAACAGCAGATTCCGCAAGTATTACGGGTGTGGTTGCGCTATCGTAGTGAGAAATACTTTGGCGCACACCGAACACCGCCCAAGTCGGCACGACGAAAATCAAAATAGCTCCTACCAGGGCAATACCTCGCCCTTTATATGCTAAAAGGTGCCTGTATTGTTGCTCGTCAGTTCATCGATGTTGTACTAAAAAGATATGACTTGCGGCAATATTCAAAAATGGACATCACTGCAAAGTCACCTCAGTCTGTACAACTCCCGCACGCTCATGACGGGCTGACAGTTTAACTGTACCACCCTGAGGCGAGCGCACAACCCATTCCACCTTCGCCCGATCCTGGGTAGAATCTGTATGCCGCCTAATCGGAGTTGAGGGTTTATAGTCTTTTAGACTATGAGCAATAGTATCATCTTATGATGAGCGATGCGCTGTCAACCCTGAGAAAGCCGCTCTAGTGGTCACTGAGCTTGTCGAAGTGAAGTGCGGGGCTTTAAACCTAAATTTTCGGTAAAAACAAGGTTGTAACCAGCTAGGGATTACGCATTCAACAGCTTTTCATATTATGCAGTGGACGCTTGCGCTTGAAAAAGAACCCTGCTGCACCTAGCATGATCAATCCGCCACTGAAACTTGATTCTGGTACTCGCTTAGGTTCTTTTGCTAACAAAGTTTTGAGCATCGAGGAGAGGATATCATCACTTTGAGGCTGGCTATTTTGCAAATTCACATAAGTCACACCTAGTTCGGGGAAGTACCACCATTGGGAACCATGCCCAATAGCATCGCCCCTGTGTCCCCACGCCCTACCAATGCCCTCAAATTCACGGCTAGTCAAGCCTAGCCCGTATTTGAAGCTATCTCCAACCCCTATATCAACAAAGTTGAGCATTTGATTCAGGCTATCGGGTGAAAGCAACTCGCCGCCGAACAGGGCTTGAGCAAATTTTGTTAAGTCTTGCGTGTTGGAAACAATAGCACCAGCAGTCCACCCAAATGACAGATTAACACCAGTGACATCATCAAGAGTGCCATTGTTGTCATAATCCAAGTAGCCGTTGACATATCCACCGGGAATTTGCTCTTGAGGAGCAAAAAAGGTATTATTCATCCCCAAGGGATCGAGAATTCGACTGCGGAGGACTTCAGCAAAGGTAGAGCCTGTTGCTTTTTCTACAATCATCCCGGCTAAGATTATGCCTGTGGAAGGGTATTCCCAAGATTGACGCTCCTTGCCGTATGCATAGGCAACAAGCTCCTCTGGACTCCACTGTTTGGTTGGATTTTTAAGAATCTCCGCCTGAATTAAAGCTTCGTCCCGGTTAAGAAAATCGTAGATGCCGCTGGTACCATTCAACAGTTGGCGAATCGTGATATTTTTTCCATCGGTAATGTTATTAACAATCGAAGCTGGAAGCCATTTGTCTAAAGTATCTTCCAAAGAAAGCTTTCCTTCTTCTGCCAGCAATAACACCGTTGCTGCTGTAAATGGTTTAGTCGTGCTGCCAATGGGGAATTTATCCTCTGGACGCACTAGAGTTCCCGTTGCCAAATTAGACACACCGCTAGCACCAAACCATGTCCCTTGAGGGCTGGTTATACCTACAGCTGCACCAGGGATGCCTTTATCCTTGATAGTCTTATCCAGCCTCGATTGCAGTTTCTGGGCTAAATCCTTTGGGATAGCGTTTGTAGATGTGGTACTTACTGTCGCAAGTGTCGTGTCAGTATTTCCAGAAAAGGAAGCAGCATGAGTGCTTTCTGCCGTACCAAAAATGACTGTTGCCGCAACAGCAACTGATACAGTCTTCTTATAAAACGAATACATATTCATCAGGTTTTGTCAAGAATTGTAGAGACGTAACATCTTTACTTTGACGAAAACCAGCTATCCAATTCCAGATCAAAACCCGATCAAAAAGCGATCAATTTTCGCTTTGCTGATGCCATAAAATTTCTGTGACTCTTGCAATACCAGCTTTCAAATGACGGCGAAAACTCCCGATAGAAATATCTAAAATCTCTGCGGCGTGTTCCTGGGAACGCGCAGGTTGCAAATAGGTATGATACAAAGCACAGTAAAATTTGGTTTCGCGGGGAGAACGCTTTAAAGACTCAATTGCTTGTTCTAATATGAGTTGTAAAGTGGCGATACGTTCCGGTGTAGAAGTATTGCTACCTATGCATTTAGTCACAATTGGCGAATTTAAAAGCGGATTTTGCTGCAGTGCCTCTGGACGTAGAACATCACGCAAAGCTTGCCTTACGGCTGTTGTAAACTCAGATTGCCTGAAGACTTCCACTGATTCAATCTGTTCTAAACTGTGATTAACGCTGCTTAAACCAGGAGACATAGCCAGCACCCAATCTGGGAGCGATCGCAAGAATTCCATCACCGGCTCAACTCGATAATTGTGTCCGCACACACCATACTGCCGTCCATCTACTGTAAAATACGCTTCTGGCAGTAACGGCGTATTCGCCCTCGTACAGAAAAATTCCCAAAAATCTGGTTCAGCGAAAGCTGTAAACATGAAAGCTAAATTGGGAATGGTGACACAGTGGCGAAAGATTTTAATATTAATGAGGCTTTGAATCTGAGAAACGGCTTGATAGGTATCAGCAGCCATCCAAAAACGGCAAAAACTTGCCTTCTCACCAGGTTGCAATGACCCCTGCTGCTGGATATAATTCCACACAGCTTGCGTAGCCGGGTCTAGTTGTAAATCTTCAGTGTTTACCTCATGTAAAGCCAGCATCATCATAAACCCCAGAGGCGTTCCTCCCTCACACGAACGAAACACCAACACCCCCTGTGGCTGCTTTGCCAACCACTGTGCAGCTAGCTTTGCCGATACTTCGCCTTCGTGCTTTGCCACCATCGCCACCAACGCTGAAATGTCAGTTTCGCGTAGGGTATCACTCAGTAGATTACTGTTGTCTTGCCAGACGAAAAATTGTCGTACTTGAGGGCTTTTGAAAACGTAATCAAATAGGGCGCGTTCTAATTCTGCACCTTCAGTCTGCTGAATACGTTTGATGTAATACGTACGGGCGCGGCTGAATAGTTCAGCATATCGCTCTGGGTTTCGCCAGCGCAAATCTGTGGATATTGCTTCTCGCACCAAATCATGAGGGAAAACTCCATGCAAACCAGATTCAATAAATGATAACTCCCGCAACCATTGGAACAAATCATAAACATCATCCAAGCCCAAAGTGTCAGCTAGCAGTGCTTCCGTTGTTAGACGTACCAAAGCACACACCTCCAACGCTGCACGATGCAATGGACTCTTAACCTCTTGCACAAACTGTTCTAATAAAGTCTTAACCACATCAGGCGCAGCTTCTGGGCGAAAGTTAAACTCACCTTGCTGGGCAAAGACATCAGCAACCAACGACAGCGCCAAAGGATGACCGTGAGTAAAGTTTAAGATACACTCATATTGTTGTTTAGGAATTTGTCGTTTACTCAAATAGGCGCAGCTTTCTTCTAAACTGAAGTTGCATAACTCCAACGTATAAGTCAAAGCTTCCCATCCCGGATCACTTCGCCAAGCTTTCGAGGGAGGTTGACGTCCCGCCAGAACCACCAAAGCATTTTCTGGCAATTGAGGCAAAAACACCTGCAACAGCCAATCTTCCAGGCTTATCAAGATCTCATAGGTATCAATCAAAACCACATAATGACCGCTATGGCAAGCGATCGCATCCCACAAACCATCTTGAGCAAAACCTCTTTCTTCTCTGCGTTCTCTGCGCCTCTGCGGTTCATTAATCTGAAATTCCACTCCCGCAGCAACTTCTAACGCCTTATAAAACGACTCAGGATATGGCTCAATATTACGGGCATCAACGTGAACAACTGGTGTTCCAGCTTCCTGGCAAATGTAAGCAAACTCCCGTAGTAAAGTTGTTTTGCCCACACCACCAACACCAAAGATATATAACACCTGCCAAGGTAGCTGTTTTGAAGCCAACACCGACTCAAACAGCAAAGTCTCTTGGGTGCGTCCCACAAAGCGACGACGACGTATCTCGCATAGTCTATCCCACACCCGCGATGCCATGAGTAATTTTTGAAACTAGATTATTTAATCCATATGCCAATTTCTCATGATGTTAGGGATCGTAGCAAGCTTTCGAGACCTCACTGGTTGCAAGTGTGTGGACAAAGCTACTCAACTTTCAATTCTTCTGACTTGACCCGAGAGGCATAGATAATAGTTAGTAGTTCAGATAGAGACTCAGTAGCTGATTTTCCACGTTTTAAAATCGTCTTAGCGTATTCCTTCTGGACAAGTATTGCTTTTGTGATTGCTGGTTTACCAATCTTTTTGTGGTAGGAGCGCCTTGTGATAGATAGCCAAAGAGCCACTTCGAGAAATTGCCGAAGTCAGTCGTTGGTTGAAGTATATTCACAATCTTGGTAATTAAAAAGTTCAGAGTTTGACTGACATCTACGCTACTCCTCCCCCAAGTTGTTGGTTGTGCCCGTTACTGTAGAGACGACAAAACTAAGCTTTTTTATAGTTTCAAGAAGGTTAATACTCATTGACAAACTGAGGATGAACCCACAGAAATTCGCGGCGTTTGTTCTGCACTCGCACTAGACCACCAAAACCAGGATCTTTTTCTTTTAAAAGCGCGTGTAATTCTCGTAAAATGGAGCCTTGGGCACGGATCACTTCGCTTTCCAACCAGGAAGTATCGCTCTTTGACTGCCCAGCCAAAGCGATATCGGTTCCCTTCAAGGTAGACTCGATGCTTTTTTGCCCCAGTTCGAGTTCTTCTTCAATGCCTTTGTAGGTAGTGTCATCTAGCATTAACTTGGTTGCTGAAGCTGCGACAGGTAAAACCAGGCTCAGGGTTCCTGTCAAAATTCTAAGATAGGGGACTGCCCTGGCAAACCACTCACGCGGCAAGTTCAATTCATAGACCCCCTGCTTGCTGCCTTTGGGATTTAACGCTGGAAGTGGCTGACGAGCGTGTTCGCACCAGAGAGTGAGTTGAAACTTGGCATTGATCCATTTCGGGCGATCTAAAAACCCTGGTTCAATGGGCTTAAAGCTGAACAGGCGCGGACCATCTTTTGCTTCATCAATGAGCATCTGCATCAGTGCTGCAAACTCCTGATCGACCTGGCTTCCACACCACCAAATACACGGCTGGTGCGCTGAAAAACAACTGGTGCGTCGGTCGATAAACCCTTTGACCGCCAAAATCCCAACCATTGAGTGCGATCTCTGTGCCACTGTCCGGATTGGTGACAATTACAGGCTTAATCTCAATTCCGTGAGTTGTGGGGCGACCATCTACCCATTCATCACCCCGCAATGCTCCTAATAGACAACTCTTACCCACCTCACCTTCACCAATCAGGATCAGCTTAGCTTCGTTCAGCGTCACCTGGTCTTCTGCTTTTGCCCGTAAGTATTGCAATACTGCTTCCGTGCCTTGTTCGTAAGCAGCAGCAAGGTCAGGGTTGAGGGGATTGTCTTCGAGTACGAGATTCTTTAAGTGAGAAAGTTGTCCTAAAGATGGTGGCAAGTCGGTCAGATTATTGGCATTTAATTCGAGTTCTTGAAGCTCTGTCAATTCACCAATCCAATTGGGCAAAAATTGTAATTCACATTGGTAAGCCCATAATCTGTGGAGTTGCTTAAGTTGCCTGAGACATATTGGAAGTTTTAACAGCGGGTTCCTTCCAGAGCTAAAACCTAAACCTAACTGTTGTAACTGGCTCAGCGATGCGATCGCTTCTGGCAGTTCCGTCAATTGGTTGTTTGAGAGGTTAAGCTGTTGTAACTGGCTCAGCGATGCGATCGCCTCTGGCAGTTCCGTCAATTGGTTGTTTGAGAGGTTAAGCTGTTGTAACTGGCTCAGCGATGCGATCGCTTCTGGCAGTTCCGTCAATTGGTTGCCCGAGAGGTAAAGCTGTTGTAACTGGCTCAGCGATGCGATCGCTTCTGGCAGTTCCGTCAATTGGTTGCTTGAGAGGTTAAGCTGTTGTAACTGGCTCAGCGATGCGATCGCTTCTGGCAGTTCCGTCAATTGGTTGCCCGAGAGGTTAAGCTGTTGTAACTGGCTCAGCGATGCGATCGCCTCTGGCAGTTGCGTCAATTTATTGCCC
>NZ_JBAHYJ020000041.1:0-43516 GCF_036697665.2 Scytonema sp. PRP1
AAAAATGGTTTAGTTCCTGCACCTCGGTTTTTGAGACAAGCGGAACAAACAATCAAATATTTGAGTAAAAGGAAGCGTCGTAAACGTTCACCAAATTTCAAAAAGAAAGTAAAAGCTTCTAGAAGATGGAAAAAATCTCAAAAACTGGTTAGTAAGTTAAATCGTAAAGTTGCTAACCAAAGACAGAATTTTGTCCACCAGGAAACGACACGGATAATTAGCAGTAACAGCACGGTAGTAACTGAAAAACTAGAAGTTCAAAAAATGAGTGCCAAAGCTAAAAAAGGCAAGCGTAAAAAGCAAAAATCTGGTCTAAATAAATCGATTCTTGATGTTGGAATGGGGATGATAAAAGAATCTCTAAAAGCTAAATTATCAGATATTGGCGGCTTGTTTGTTGAGGTTCCTACTCGTAAAGTGAAACCATCTCAAACTTGCCCTAAATGTGGACATCAAGAAAAGAAGAGTTTAGCCCAAAGAACTCACGTTTGCAATAACTGCGGATATACTCAACAGCGTGATATCGCATCCGCAGAAGTAATGTTGCTTTGGCATTTCAACAATCTACAGGGGTTAGGAACTAGCCTCTTAGACGTAGATGATTCTGGCTCTACTTCAGGCACTCGTAAACGAAAGTCTGCGGGAAGTATGAAGCAACTAGGTCGTGTGAAACGTCAAAAATCTACCCTTACCGGACTGGATGTAGAAACCAGTCCTTCAACGAAGTAAGGGCTGGTAGTTCATGAAATTTCTTGCAAATTAGGAACTTCCAAATTAAAAAATATCCAACTTTTTCTTGTGGGATGGGCTTCTAGCCCGTCCTATTAACTGGGCGGGCGGGGACGCCCACCCCACAAGGTTGATTAAATTTGGTGATGGCAACAGCCGCTAGATATTCTTGAAAAGTTTTGTGAGCGAACTCATAAATTTCTTCTTGTTCCCTTTCGCTGAGTAACTCCCGCACACCTTGGTCATCTTTCTTAATGAACTCTTCTGGTGAGAGTGTTTGCTTTGGAATTGTGGCTAATTTTTCTTGGATCAGTGCTTTGGCTTGTTTAAATGTCTTGTCACGAGGAGAAGATTCATCTAAGGTAAATGCCTGGGTATTTTCTTCCATCAACTTTTGACTTGCTGTCGTTGGGCATCATCCGGAATTTCATCGAGTCCATCAAGCATTACCAGGCACTTGCCTTAAGCGATCGCTCTAGTGCTTTCTCATTCAACTTCATCGGTTGATGAGGCGATTTCTGAGAGGATGTTTGGAAAGTGTCGTCTTGTACCAAAATTTATCAATGATCCCCCAAATCCCCCTTAAAAAGGGGGACTTTTACCTTACTTTTCACGGTATCTGGAAAACCTCGCTTCTATTTCTCTCTCCTTGTAGGAGAGAGACGCAGGAATTTTGGGGAAAGAAAGTTAGATTTTTTGTGGAAAAGTCCACATGACGTGAAAAGTCAGGACTTTTACCCCCCTTTTTAAGGGCAGGGCTGTTTCATTCCCTCAAAGGCTCATAATGTCAAGGGTTAATGAAGTGCGATCGCTCTAAATTACAAGCGGGAAAATTTGAATTTCCTGGGTCGAAATGTAGGTTTTCCATCACGAATGTTCCAAAAATCATCGCGCTTTGATATTGACAAATCCTCCCTCCTTATCGAATGAAACAGCCCTGCCTTTTTAAGGGGGGCAGGGGGGATCAAGTAAAATATTTGATACTTCTCAAACATCCTCTGATGCAAGCGGATAGATGAAAGGCTATTTATAAACAAAATATTAAGTAGGGTGTGTTATGGCTTCAGGTAAGTCAAGATAGCGACAATAAATATTTTTGCCGTAACGCACACCAGATGAATGGTGCGTTATAGCGAAGCGCAACGCACCCTACAATGGTCTGTGAAAAGCTTGAATAAGTAGCCAAATCTGTGAAGAATAGCAAGCAGGCGATCGCCCGTATTTCAGGAGCGAGCGATCGCACTATTCTTGATCGACAATTATTAAACTTGCGAGCGATCCGTTAAAATTTCGTATCCAGTCTCTGTCACCAACACAGTATGCTCAAACTGAGCGGATAGAGAATTATCCACCGTCACAGCTGTCCAACGGTCAGATAAGGTACGTGTATACTTAGAACCAGCATTCAAAATTGGCTCAATTGCCAGCGTCATCCCCGCACGGAGTTTAACATTTGGCATTTCGCGGGTGCGGAAGTTGAAAACTGAAGGTTCTTCATGCAGGTTACGACCAACACCGTGTCCGGTAAAGTCCTGTACTACACTAAACTTATTTGCCTTCACATGGTCTTCAATTGCTCCAGCAATATCCATCAGGTAGTTTCCTGCTTTCACCTGTTCAATGCCTTTGAAAAGAGCTTCTTCTGCTACGCGAATCAGTCTTGCAGCTTCTGGAGTGACTTCGCCCACAGCAATTGTTATGCAAGAATCACCATGAAAGCCTTGGTAATATGCGCCGGTATCGACTTTTAAAACATCTCCAGTACGGATGACTTTTTTGGCACTAGGAATGCCATGTACAACTTCATTATTGATGCTGGAGCAGATAGAACCAGGAAAACCGTGATATCCTTTAAAGCTAGGTGTTGCATCCATTTCCCGGATGCGTCTCTCCGCATGAGCATCCAAATCAGCTGTGGTCATACCTGGCTTTACCAGCTCAGAAATTTCTTTGAGGACGGTTGCCACTATTTTTCCTGATTGCCGCATAATTTCAATTTCACGCGGCGATTTAATTTCAATTCCTCGGCGTTGCTTTTTTTGAGGCTTGTTTTGAGCTGGTTGAGAAAGCAGGTTACTAAGAATGTTCATGGGAAATTAATGAATATCTGTGCCTTGTCGCTTGTATATGAATAGTTCTTTTAACTTTAGTTCTTCTAACTTGTTGAGAAACAATACCTATATTTAAGTTAACTTATTTTTTGCCAAAGGGCTGTCTTTAAAAGCTTAATAGTACTTAAATACCACCTTAGAGGCGATGAATTTGCTCTGGTTTGATAGGGGCTGATGTGTATGAATCCCTATTCGGGATTGAAATGATTACTAATGACAATTTCTCCTGTCATACCCGCTTCTGTGTGTTCCGGTATTGGACAAAGTAAAGACGTGCCATAGCACGTCTCTACAACACTGCGCCCCTAAGCGTCTGTACAACTAATGACTCATGATGCCTTGGTCTGCAAATACAGCAGGTCCAGCTGTCACTACAACAATTTTATCTGGATAAAGTAACTCACGAGCTGCTTGATTGACTTGTTCAAGGTTGACTGCTTGAATTTTTTCGGTAGAATGGCGCAGTTCCTCTTTATCTAGCCCATACACCTCATTCATCAGAATTTTATGTGTTAATTCCTCTGGATCTGCCAGGGATATGATGTAGTTGCTGATCAAGATGCGTTTAGCTGTCTCTACTTCCGGTTCAGTGACGCCTTTTTCATGAATTTCCTTGAGGAGTTCGCGGGTACTGGCGATCGCCTGACGGGTATCTTCTGGAGAAGTTTGCATCTCAATCAAAAATGTTCCAAAATTGCTTCCCGCAAGGAAGTTGCTGTATATTCCGTAGGTTAGCCCAAGGCGATCGCGTACTTCTGCTCCTAGCCGACTCGATAAAGTATCGCCCCCCAAAATCTGATTCAATACCTGAACTGCATAAAAACGGGGATCTTTGCGGTTAATCCCTGTGTTACCCATGTAGGTAATGGCTTGAGCTTTACCCGGAAGAACAGAGTTGACGCTCACAACTTTTTCTGGTATTATATCTGCTGGATAATTCACAGTTGGTGGTGAACCACTTGCTTTCCAGTTACCAAACTCACTTTTTATAAGTCCTTTGACTTGATCTGGAGCAAAATCTCCTACCAGCGCTATCACTGTCGTGTCTGGGCGATAATGTTTTGTCTTAAATTCAATAACATCCTTACGGTTAATCCGTCGCAAACTTTGCTCTGTTGGAAATGTATGTAAGGGATGTTTTTTCGGGTAAACCGATTGTACAAATGTTCTTTGTGCGACTTCTGATGGATCATCTAACTCATGCTTCAACGTAGTTAAGGCTTGTTTGCGAGTCAGTTCTAACTCTTTGGTGGGAAAATTAGCATTTTTGACAACATCTGCTAATGTCTGAACCAGAATCGGTAAGTCAGCCGCCAAGCTATCACCTTCAATCCGCACACCTTCTCGGTACGTTTCAAACTCAAGGCTTGCTCCCCGATCTTCTAAGGTTTTGGCAACAGTTAAAACGTCCTTTGTTTTTGTGCCATTCATTAAATTTTCTGCTACAACAGACGCCAGTCCAGCTTTATCTTCTGGATCAAATTCTTTACCAGCTTTGACGTAGCCAGAAAGTGTCACTGTAGGAGTGCTTCTGTCGGAAACGAGCAATACCCGTAAACCGTTAGATAATGTAAATTGCTCTGGGAGCGTATGACTTCTAGGAACACTAGTCAAATCTACACTCGGTAGGTATTTTGCCACTTCCTGTGTATTCACAGCACCTGAGGCAAAATTTTCCGTGTTGTGTTTGGAGTTCGTCTTCTCAGTATTCCCCGTTGGCTTGACTTGAGTTGGCTTAAAAAAGCCCACTGTACGTGCTTCCGGTTTGAGGTATTTTGTTGCGACACGCTGCACATCCGCCGTCGTTACTTCGCGAATAGCTGCTAGGTATTTTTCTGTATAGCGATAATCACCTGCAGTTGTTTGGTCATTACCCAATTGCAACGCCAGATTGGTGATATCACGGTTACTCAAAATCACAGACGCTTCCAACTGCGCCTTAGCTCGATTCAGTTCTTCTGTTGTGACTCCTTTTTGTGTGAGTTTGGCGATCGCACTTCTAAGAACTGAGTCAATTTTTTTCAAGTCTTGATCGGGATCAGCCGTTACCGACAACTCATACCAGCCTGCTTCAAGCAAGCTAATCACAGAAGCGGAAACATCGCTTGCTAAACCGGATTCTACCAATACCTGCTCAAGGCGAGAATTGCGTCCGTCTGTTAATATACGATCCATCAAATCCAACGCTGGCACATCTGGATGATTCGCATCCGGTAACGGATATACTGCGTGCAATAACGTTGCAGATCCTGGTTCCAAGAGAACAATAGGAGTCCTCGCTTTTGACTCTTGACTCTTGACTCCTGACTCCTGACTTCTGACTCCTGACTGCTGACTCTTAGGTATTTTCCCAAAAATCTCTTTAACTGCTTCGAGGGTTGGTTCGGTTTGAAAATCTCCAACAATCACGACAACAGCATTGTCAGGAGTGTAGAAATTCTGATAGTACTTCCGCACCTGCTCTAAATTAAACTTTTGGACATCAGCTTCCGTACCACCAACAGGTAACCCGTAAGCATGGTTGGGAAACGCCACTTGCATGACAGCGCGGCTGAGGCGGTACTCAGGGCTATTTTCGTAACCTTGCAACTCGGAAATGACAACTCGCTTTTCGCTTGCTAGTTCCACAGAATCAATCACAGCATTTTGCATTCTGTCTGCTTCTAGCTCCAACAAAGCTGTGAGCTTATCGCGCTCTGCTGTATTGTAGTATGCCGTTTGGTCATAGCTCGTGAAAGCGTTTGAGTCACTGCCCAAAGCACTTAACAACCTTCCAAATTGAATTGGACGATTTTTTGTGCCTTTAAACATCATGTGTTCTAACTGATGAGCAATGCCATTTAATCCAGGTTCTTCGTTACGTGATCCTACCTTGTACCATACCTGCACAGTCACCACTGGGCTGGAGTGTACTTCTCTAGTGAGAACAGTCAGACCATTGTCCAAGACTGTTTTGCGAACATTTTCTATCAACGGAGGTATTGTTTTTTTTGATACGATTATTTTATCTGAGTTTAACCAGGTGGAAGCGGCTTGTATCCTCGTTAAAGAAGATGCATCTCCAAGCAACAACACCGTCATCAACCAAAAACTTAATAATAACAAAGGAAAACGATATCGATGCAATTTACGCAACACAGGCATGAATTTTACTACGCAAACTGTAAATAAAATTACAGATTTTTTTCTTGAATATAGTTGAGTTTCTCTGAGTCAGGTGTGATTTCCACAAGACTACAGAGAAGAAAAATTTATTTTACAGACAAAAAATTTTAAGTTCAACTATTCAACTATGAAAGTGTTGCTAATACACGGATAAATTCTAACGGCAAACCATCAGGATCTGCAATAAAAGCTACTTCGTAAAGATGATTACCTATTTGCTGTTGTGTAGGTTCTAAAAGAATTTTCAGTGGTTCCAACAGTTCAGAATTATTTTTTGCTAACACCAAAAAGTTTTCTTTTAAATTTGTTAACCAACTCGGTAAATCGGGTGTCATCTCAGTCAAATCAAATGAGAGATGGTAGTACCCCACATAGTGTTCATCTCCAAAGGCATCTGGAGCGGGTTTTGGTTGAGGAATTTGGATGAGTTCAATTCTGCCGTTGAGTCCTTCCAGCCAACAAGCAAGAGTGTAGCCTGTCGTGAAGCGCTCGCAAACGCTAAACCCTAGCTGTTCGTAGAAGGCGATCGCCCGATGAATATTTGCTGTACGAATCGAAGCGTGATGCATAATTTTAATTATAAGTCATCAGTCATTAGTCATAACTTCTGAGAATTTAGACTAATGACTTTTGACGTTGGATCTTTACTCAAATAATCTGAAATAGGGATAGCGCACTGGCACACCAGGCTCTTTTTCCAAATCGAAATTTATCACTTCCCAACAGGGATCTTCCGAAGAATCAGGGCTAAACTCTACAGGCAAACCATAAAGTCGCGCCGAAGTCATCTCCGGCTGTCCAGAACGCCAAGGCGTGCTACGCTCTAGGTAACCACTCATTAACTCTTGATAGCGTCTGGCAATGATCACCCGTGTTGCTCGGTACCCTTGGGTATAGAGCTTGTCTAGTGCTTCGTGAATTTCAAACCGAATGCCATCAGGATGAGTATGCTGCCGATACCATTCGGCATTCCATCTTCGCCAATGACGCCCTGATTGTAGGTGGATTAATTCTCCAGTTTTCGGATTCGCTTCAAAAGCGCCGTGACGTGGACATAAATAGGTATCTGTTAGTGTCAAAGCCGGGATTGTTTGGCGGCAGTGGGGACACTGAATTTCTGGACCGAATATAGGGTACTGCAAGCCTGGATTCATCATGAAGTGCGTACAAACATATTTTTGTCTCCACCAGTAATATTGGTTCCTTTTACACTTCTGCTCCACCTCACTCGGGTACTGACTTACTGCTGCCGTTGATATTCAAGACTGTACACCGTGATATCCTGGTGAATGCGACCTACCAAGGTTGGAGTTTCTCCAGTGTTCCTGGGTACCATATCTCTATTCTACCGTGTCTATCACTTCCTACTGGTCTTCTCCTGATATTTCTCAAGCTGCCTTCATAGCAGCGAACGCTGTCGTCATCGGTTCGGTAAAAATTGCAGCAGGCGTGAGCATATGGTACGGAGCAGTTGTCAGAGGAGATCTGGAAAGCATAGAAATTGGCGAATGTACAAACATTCAGGATGGAGCAATATTACACGGTGATCCGGGTAAACCTACGGTATTAGAAGATCATGTTACCGTAGGGCATCGCGCTGTCATACATTCCGCTTATATTGAACGCGGCAGCTTAATCGGGATTGGTGCAATTGTTCTAGATGGGGTACGGGTGGGGGCTGGTAGCATTATTGGTGCAGGCGCAGTCGTTACTAAAGATGTACCGCCTTTATCCCTTGTTGTAGGCGTTCCTGGGAAAGTTGTGCGCCAAATCTCACCAGATGAAGCAGCAGAACTCATCGAACACGCCCAACGTTACAAAAAGTTAGCCGACTTTCATGCTGGCAAGGGTACGGATATCGGGTTTACGGTACCTGAGTGAGAGAAACACGGAAATTGTAAATATTCTTTACATTTTGTTTGGGAAAATTCACCGCTTCAGTTAAAAATAAAAATGACAGTTCGATATATAGGATGGGCTACATCCGAATTTACGCCCGTGGACAAGAAGGAGCCCTTCGGGTTCACCAGTCGCCTACGGAGGGAAACCCTCCTGCAGCGCTGGCTCACCGACTCCCTTGAACGAAGCGGGAAGCAGACCCTCTAAAGGAAACTTTAGTTGAATGATAAACTTTAAACAAGTTTAGTCATGTTCTGTGTAGCAGTAGTTGACAAAACTTTATTTCTACATAACACAGGGGTTGTAAATATGGACATTGATATGCGTGTAGCAATTGTTTTAGCACCAGTTCTGATTGCTGCTAGTTGGGCTGCGTTTAACATTGGTGCTGCTGCTTTAAATCAATTACAAAACTTTTTGAATAGAGAAGCCTAGAATCAAATTATCACCATAAATATTTAACCGACTGTTTTTAATGATACGAGCAGTCGGTTTTATTTTTACTGAAGAACTTAGTACTCAGAACTCAGAATTTAGAATTCAGTAGTCAGAATCAAAAAAGGATACAAGTCCCCGTGGCGGTTATGGGAAAAAAGAAAGATATATTTCATGTCCAAGGCACATTTTCCAACGCGCCGTTATGGGGATCTATTCTGGGTTCTATGTTCTGTGTTCTGCGTTATTTTTAAATTTTCCTCACCTTAACCTTCTGACTATCTTTCGTGGATATCAACTCTTTACTACAGCCGTTTCAACGCTTTGGCGTCCATCTTGGATTGGAACGCATTGTTAAACTACTGGCAAATCTTGGAAATCCCCATCATCAAGTCCCAATCATTCATGTTGCAGGTACTAACGGTAAAGGTTCCGTCTGTGCCTATCTTTCTTCTATCCTTACTGAAGCAGGTTATCGCACAGGACGCTACACCTCACCTCATTTGGTTGATTGGACAGAACGCATTTGTCTTAACGAACAGCCGGTTTCCTCTGAACAATTGTGCCAAGTATTACTGCAAGTGCAAGCGGCAATTCGCCCAGATCAAGAGCCGCCAACGCAGTTTGAAGTGATTACCGCAGCCGCTTGGTTATATTTCGCACAGCAAAAAGTCGATGTAGCGGTGGTAGAAGTTGGGCTAGGAGGACGCTTGGATGCTACAAATGTTTGCTTGAACCCCCTCGTCACCATCATCACTTCCATTAGCCGTGAACATTGGCAGGTTCTTGGTCCTACTGTTGCCGATATTGCCAGAGAAAAAGCTGGTATTCTCAAATCTGGATGTCCTGCCGTAATTGGAGCATTGCCAAGCGATGCAGAACAAGTTGTGCGATCGCGTGCTTTGGAATTACAATGCCCTGTGATTGAGCCTAAACCTGCCCGGCAAATTTCTCCAGGATGGGCAGAGTATCAAACAATTTATCATACCCTCTGGGAAGCCGCCGATAGGGCGTCTACAAAATTTATTAAATACCCCTTACCGTTACAGGGGCAATTTCAGTTGACAAATTCAGCTTTGGCTTTAGCCGCTATAGAAATTTTACAAACACAAGGTTGGCAGATTTCTGAGGAAGCCATCATTACAGGAATAGCGAATACTAAATGGCTGGGGCGAATACAATGGACAAGTTGGAAAAACCATAAATTGTTGCTAGATGGCGCTCATAATCCAGCAGCCGCCCAAGTTTTACGAGATTATGTGGATAGTTTAACCCCACCCCCAGCCCCTCCTTGCAAGCAGGGAGGGGAGACGGCTCAGCACTCTGTGAATTGGGTGATGGGAATGCTGTCTACAAAAGACCACGGGTTGATATTCCAAGCTTTACTGCAACCAAATGACGGATTGTATTTAATACCAGTTCCAGATCATAGTTCAGCAGATCCTAGTGAATTAGCAAAACTCGCTCAAAGTATCTGCCCAGAATTAAGTTTTTGCCGTACTTATCCAGATTTATTACCAGCGCTAGAGGCAGCTTTTACCTCTACGGATAATTTGGTAATCTTGTGCGGTTCGCTGTACTTAGTCGGGCATTTTTTAGGAAGTATAGTCCAAAATCATTAGACTTATTGCAAAAGCGAATTGAATGATAATTAAACCACAGATGGACACAGATGGACACAGATTATTTATAGCGGAGCTGATGGACTACCGAATTGCGCTCGTTTACGGCAACGAGGATGTCAAATCTTTGCAATATACTATTTTTGTTTGTATCTGCAAATTCTCAATCACACCTGATATTTTGTATTCTCTCTTCTCAAATAACTTTATCATCGCCAAATTATCACTTTCGGTTGAGGAAAATATGATTTTTCCTTCACATATTTGCTCTACAAATTCCATGATTTTGTTTGCGATCCCTTTTCTTTTGAAATCAGGGCGGATGCACAAAAATCGAATAAAAGGTCTGCCGTAAAAAGTATAGTCAAACGTTACATATCCTGTAATTATTTTTTCGTGTGTAGCTACATAACATTCTTCTCTTTGTATTTCTGCCTTTCTATCTCCGGCAAAAATATCAAATTTATCTATTTCTTCAAAGTCGGTTAATGAAGCTTTTCCAATTCTGATTTTTTCAAGCATTTTCTATTCTGTTTTTATTCAACAAGCTCACTAAGGCTTCGATTAACGTCTGGTTTTGCTCGTCCGTGCCAACCGTAATCCGCAGCTTATCTTCTAACCCAGGTTGCTTATAGTAACGCACCAAGATTCCGAGTTCTTTCAGAGCCAAGTAAAGAGACTCTGCATTTCCCTCGTGAGGAGTTGCCAAAACAAAGTTACCCTGAGAATCAAGCACTCTCCATCCCAGATTCTTCAAGTCTAGGGTTAGCTTTGTCCGCGATATTTTCACTTTATCTGCACAAGCATTTTTGTACGCTTGATCCCGCATTGCTGCTGTACCGACTGCTATGGCGATCGCATCAATGTTGTAACTATCTTTTACCTTAAATAATCCAGCCAGTAATTTTGGATTTGCCACCCCAAAGCCCATGCGCAAACCTGCCAAGGAATACCCTTTCGACAAAGTACGTAACACAATTACGTTCTCGAATTCTTGCACCAACGGCAAAGCCGTATCCTCAGCAAAGTCAACGTAAGCCTCATCAATCGCCACAATTCCTGAGACTTGCTGCGCCAATTCCCGCAGATCATCCAAAGGTACCACGTGCCCAGAGGGGCTGTTCGGAGAAGCAATAAACGTAACTGCTCCATTTGCCGCAACGAGTTCCTTGATTGGTAACTGAAAGTTGGCAGAGTAAGGAACTTCAACCACTTGGGCAGGTTGGATAGCTGCTAAAGTCCGATACAGCACGTAGGTTGGCATGGGATACACAACTTTGCGTACGCTTCCTTCTGCACAGGAGCGTATTAGGACATTCAGCAGTTCATCGCTCCCATTACCCACAATAATCCAATCTGCTGGGACTCCCAACGCATCGCTCACAGCCTGACAAAACTCTCTCGCAAATGGATCAGGGTAGCGCCGTAACCACTCACTATCTAAATTTTGCAGCACTTCCATCGCCTTTGGGGAAGGCGGATAGGGATTTTCATTTGTGTTGAGTTTGATAATTTTTGTTCCTGGTTTGGGCTGTTCACCAGGAATGTAGCCAGTCATGGCATCAATGGCAGGACGGAAGTAGCTCATAGTAAATGATGGGAACTCATCAGTGGTTCCACAGGAAAAGCCACTTGCTAGGTTAATCCTTGAAGTCGCTTTAGACAAGTGCCAATTCTGTTTCCAGACATCAGTCCACCGTGCGCAATGTCGGGTAATTGCTTAGCATTCCGACTTGCCAAAATAAATATCACTAATATTGCGGTGTTTATCTATTACCTCGTTCCCAGTCTCTGATTGGGAATGCCTATTGGGAGGCTCTGCCTCCCTTACTTGCTCAAGAGCCGTCCCAACCGCATTTCCAGGTGGAACCTGGAAACGAGATTTTAACGAGATTTTAGAAACGAGATTTTAGAAGGGTTTTGGCTTAAGTTGACACCAAGAAACTAACTCCCCATCTATCTATTGTTCCACTCTTGTGCTGCATCCTCTACAGCTTTATCTACTGTCTTTTCCCCAAGCATTGCTGCTTGTAGATTCTCGTAAATTGCCTTTTGCAAGCGTTTTATATCCTTGAGCCTGGGAGTTAATACCTCTGCTTGTTGCAGTTCTTGGGCGCTGATCACTCGCGCTTGATCTAAAGGCGAGGCATTGGCGGGTGCGTCTTTGAAGTAGCTGTCAGCCAGCGACTTGACTGTGGAAGGAAGAACATTGGCTGCTTTGGCAAAAGAGAGCTGATTTTCGTCATTTGTGAGAAACAACGCGAATTTGAGGGCGGCGTCGGGTTGTTTGCTGTCGCGGGGGATAACGACGTTCATTACAGCGACATTTTTTTTGCCGTTTTCACCAGTGATTTGTGGTGCAGTTGCGGAAACTTTAGCTATTGCTGGGGCATTTTTGCCAATGTTCTCAAGAAACTCCCCACCAGAAAATAGCAACGCCGTTTCTCCAGCTTGGTACAAATCTACTGCATGACGATGTCCTTGTGTCAATGTTTCTTTGGGTAGAAGCCCTTTTTTGTATAAGTCTACCCAATACTGAAACACTGCTTTGCCTTGTGGGGAGTTAAAAGCTGCTTTACCCCCAGCATCTACCAAAGTCACCCCCATTTGTGCAAACGACTCTAGCACTTCACCAGCATCTTGAGGAACAAACGTCACAAAAAAGGCATATTTACCAGTTTTGTCTTTAATTTGTTGAGCCACTTGGGCTAATTCAGGGTAGGTAGCAGGTGGTTTGTTGATACCTGCCTGTTTTAATAAATCGGTGTTATAAATGGTTAGCCGAGTGGTGAGGTACCAGGGAATCCCAAAACTCTTGTCATTGAGCGTGCTAGCTTTCCAGATATTCGGTAAATATGAGGAACGCACTTCATTTGGAAGTTTTGCATCCAAATCTAACCAGGCATTTCGTCCTGCAAGTTGGGAAGCAAAATCCGGATTGAGGTTGACAACATCAGGTGGTGTTTTTGCGGAAACAGCTGTTAAAATTTTGTTCTCCATTGCCGTCCAAGGTACATCAACCCAGCTAACTTTGATACCGGGATTTTGTGACTCAAAAGACGCAATTAGGCTTTTAAAGTAGTTGGTAAATTGAGGTTGGAGTTGCATTGTCCAAAACTCAACATTTGCCCCTCCTGATGATGCCTGTTTTGTGGTATTGCTGACATTTCCTGTACCACAACTAACAATCCAACTAGTCAATACACCGAGTAACGCCCAAACAATAAATCTTTTGAACTTTTGAATTCTAACCATCGTGCTTGTACTTTTTTATCTTGTTCAGGGTGAAGTGCTTATGCTCAATTGTGGAGATTATAGGCTAAAACAATTTTCTAGCAACAATATCAATTCTTAATATCATTTGATTTTTGCATTGGTAGTCCAACGGGCAAAACTGTGGTCAGGCAATTCAAGAATTTGTTTGGTAAATATTATCAAGGGGTTGGCGTAGAACTGGCACCGCAACGCGTAAATTTAGCTCAGCTACGGAAGCAACGCCAAGGTTTGAAGCTAGAAACTTTAACATCAGTGCCGGTTCCAGAAGGTGTTTTTGTCAATGGTCAAATCACTGATCCCGCAACAATGGCGGAACTAATCCAAGAAGCGATCGCCGAAAGTAAAATCAAAGCTTTTCGTGTTGCTACCGCTGTACCGGGGCGAGACTCAGTTATACGCCTTATATCCGTGCCAGCAGAGTTAGATGACAAAGAACTACAGGAGATAGTACTTAACCACGAAGCAGGTTTGTATTTACCTTATCCTCGTGAAGAAGCTGATATTGATTATCAGAAACTAGGGTACTTTGTAGATGACGATGGCATCGAAAAGGTACAGGTATTGCTAGTTGCTACTCGTAAGGAAATAACCGATAGTTTTATAGATACATTTGAGCAAGCCGGATTGCAAATTGATGTTTTAGAGATTAACAGTTTTGCTCTGATTCGGACAATTCGCGACCAATTACGACAATACAGTTCACAAGAAGCAGCAGTGCTCGTCGATATAGAATTTGATAGCACAGAAATAGCGATCGTTGTGAATGGAGTACCACAATTTTCGCGTACCGTTCCCATTGGAACGTATCAAATGCAAATTGCTATATCTAGGGCAATGAGTTTACCAGTTTCACGAGATATAGAACTTTTGTATGGAATGTCTATTCCTTCAACTTTTATAGATGATGAAGAGAAAACTGGTGTTCCTGAAATGAATCCAGGTATGACAGCGATGATGCGGGTGTTAGGAGAACTCACAGATGAACTGCGCCGTTCTATTAATTTTTATCTCAATCAAAATGAAAATTTGGAGGTAGCACAAATTATGCTAGCAGGACCAGGAGGCGGACTGGGACAAATTGATGAGTTTTTTACACAACGATTAAGTTTGCCAACCTCTCAAATCGATCCAATTGCGGCTTTGTCATTGCAAATTGACGAAGAGAAATACCCCGCAGCCCAACGCCCTGGATTGGCGATAGTGCTTGGTTTAGGAATGCGAGAGGCGCAATAAAATTCAAAATTCAAAATATGTCCTGCGGACACGCTACGCGGAGCGTGAAAGTCCTCCGCAGAAGGCAGAAAATTCAAAAAAATCTAGAATTGGTAGGATACCTGCCTGTTTACAAAATGCAAATTCAAGACGTAATATTTTAAGTAAAATGTATAGCCTAGATATCAACTTTCTCAAAGACCGCTCAATTTACCAGAAGAATTCTAAAAAAAAGCGAGATGGAATATCTCTACGTAGTGGAGATGTAAGACCACTGTATATAGGAGTGGTAGTCAGTATATTTTTTCCGGCTTTAATGGGAACGAGTTGGTGGTTTTTGCAAGCAAAAAATAGTGAAATAGAGCAAAACAGAGCCGAACTGGAACAGGAGAATCAAAGGCTAAAAATAGAAATAGGAAAAATAGAAAAAATCAAAGAAGAAACAAACAAAATAAAGCAGGAAACTCAAGCTTTAGTTAGTGTTTTTGACCAGATTCGTCCTTGGTCAGTTGTGTTACAAGATTTGCGCGAGCGCATCCCAGAAACTGTGCAAATTGATACCATCAAGCAAATTCCACCCACAGCCCCAACAGAAGGACAGCCAGCACCCAATCCTGCTGGAGGTGTGGAAATTTCAGGGTTTGCTCGCTCCTTTGGCGATGTCAACGATTTTATGCTGAGTTTGCAACAATCTCGTTTCTTCAAACCTGCACAGACAAAAATTATCACAGCAGAGTTAGTAGATGCACCGTTACAACCCGACTCTCAATCTGCTACGAACATACAAATGAAACCACCCCAAATAGTCAAATACACAATTCAATCCAGTCTTAGTAATATTCCTGCTTCTGAATTAATTCGGGAATTAGAACAAAAAGCCTCAGTAGGACTAGTAAATAGAATCCGCAGTATGCAACAAATAGGAGTTATTCCAAAATGACTTTCAATGATGATTTAAAATTTGTACAAGCTACGGAATTTGATACAGCTTCTCCAAATTACCTTGTTATTTTTGGCATTTCCCTAACACCTAAACTTATCGGCATTCTTGTAGGAGTTTTAGGGCTTGCAGGAGCAGTTTATGTGCTGATAAATTCCGTTATGCCAGCATGGGAAACTTTTCAACAGCAGCAAACAAAACAAAACCAATTACAGGAAGTGGTTGACCAAAAGAAAACCATTCTTCAACAAATGGAGACAGTTAAACAGGAACAAGCAGTTTCCAAACAGCAACAACTCCAGGTTTTAGCTTTATTTGCTAATGAGAAAACCTTGGATACCCTACCACTGGATCTAAATCGCTTGGTTGAATCTAGCAATACTCAAATTCCTCCAAATGCAGTGAGAGCAAAACTGAGGAAATACGTCCCTACTGGAAAGGCTGAACCCATTACTGATGGGAGTCTTGGTTCATTGGTAAATGGCAAGCTAAAACGCAGCAGTATCAATATAGAAATTATCGGAACCTACGAACAAACACAATCTATTCTCCGTAATATAGAGCGGTTACAGTCTTTGTTGATAGTGAAAGACTATCAATCAAGTTTGGCCCCAGAACCAGCAACTCAACAGGACAAAACTGTGATGCCTAGAGTTGGACCAGCACCTATTAGTACATCTTTCCAGTTACAGGCATTAATGCCACTAAGTCAAGAGGAAGTCGCAGCTGCTGCTAAAGCGACACAACCAAATAAGTAGGTCGGTACAAATAAAGTTAACGAGTTTCGGCAGTCATTAGTCATTAGTCATTAGTCATTAGTCAACAGCCACAAATTATTCTCCCGTGCTCCCGTGCTCCCTCATCTCCCTCATCTCCCTCATCTCCCTCACTCTCTCACTCCGTTCGGGGTTCGGCGAACTCACCCGAGCCGCTGAGCGCTCACGGCGAAGCCCTCACTCCCTCATCCCCCTTGCTCTGAGTACTAAAGTACTCACTACGAACTAGGAGTATATTTTACGTTTCATTTCGCCCACTTACTTAATCGTTTTCCAATTATGAGGAATGAACTGTGAAACAGCTTCACGCTAGTAGTGTTGTGTTAGATGCCGCTGCAATTGTTTTTTTAGCGGCTCAACCAGTATCGGCACAGACTACTGAAATTACTGGAGTGCAGCTCAGTCCACTTAATGGTGGAATAAATATTGTATTAACAACTGCCTCAGGCTCACGCCCACAAATTTTTACGACAAAAAAAGGTAATACTTTAGTTGCAGATATTATTAATACTCAATTACGTTTACCACAAGGAAATAGTTTCCGCCAAGACAATCCGGCTCCAGGCATTGCCTCAGTGACAGTTAATCAACTTGATGCTACTAGTATCCAAGTGAGAGTGACCGGAACAAGCAGCACCCCTAACAATCAACCTGTAGTGCGAAAGCAAAATGAAATTATTCTTGGTTTTACCTCAACAGAGGGAAGACAACCAGCACCGCCTTCTGATTCACCTCAACAAAGTCAAAAGCCAAGCGTTCTGGTTCCCAACCCCCAAGTTAGCATTGACGGCACACCTACACAAGCACCAGGTTCAAACACGAACCAAGCTCCACCTTTCTTACCCAGAGCCGTTGCACCACCAGTAGGTGATATAGCCATTTCAAATATTGATGCTTCTCCTAGCAATATTGACTTGGGAACTCAAGAACGAGTGTCTCGCTTAGTGTTACGAGACGCTCCGGTACGCGAGGTTTTATCACTGCTTGCCCGTGCTGCTGGTCTTAACTTGGCTTTTGCAGGAAGAGAAGCAGGAGAGCAAGCTTCTGGAGGACAACAGGCACAGCAGGGACAACAGGGTAGTGCTGGGAGTGACGGACTAACAATCTCGTTGGATATAGAAAACGAGCCAGTTCAAGATGTTTTTAACTATGTCTTACGCCTCAGTGGTCTTGAAGCAAACCGCAGCGGACGGACAATTTTTGTGGGAGCAAAACTGCCCAATTCTACTCGTGATGTGATTGTGCGTGGTATGCGACTCAATCAGGTAACGGTGGGAGTAGCATTGAACTTTTTAGTCGGCTTGGGGGCAGAAACCGCCGTCAGTCGCGAACGACCCGTTACCAGTGTTAATGCTGTGCCTGTGGGGGCTGGAGCTAACCCCATAACCCAAACCCAGACTACTACAGAAACTAGAATTGAAACTCAACGCATTGATTTTAAAGACTCTAATCCTCTACTGCGAGGTTTACAAGCATTAGGAGACGAGCGCACCAATTCGATTACTTTAATTGGTCCTCCCAGGCAAATTGAAATGGCGATCGCTCAACTCACTCAGCTTGATATCCGCCGTCGGCAAGTTGTAATCAATGTCAAAATTGTTAATGTTGATTTACAAAACACAAAAAACTTTAACACCAGCTTCTCCTTTGGCATAGGTAACAACTTTTTTACTAATGATGGTGGTGCTGCAGTTCTGAATTTTGGGGGTTCCAGACCAGCTAACGCTAATGAAGTGACCACTAGTCTAAGTAGTTCTCCAACAATCAATAACCCTCAACCAGATAATCCCTTAAAATTCCCTAGACGTTTGCTAGCTAGTTTGCAAGCTCAGGTGACAAATGGTAATGCGAAGATTTTGACTGACCCAACTCTAATTGTGCAAGAAGGTCAAAGCGCTAATGTTAACTTGACTCAAGAAGTGGTAGGCAATATTCAAAGGCAAATAGTTCGCGATCAGAATCTTGCCACAGAAACGATTACAGCTGATAAAGAGCAAGTAGGTTTAACGCTAGCTGTTAAAGTTGAACGGATTGACGATAATGGTTTCGTTTCTTTATCGGTAGCTCCTGTTGTAAAAGCACCCCAAGCTCCAGTTGACATAAATGTTGGAGGCGGTAGCCAACAAATCTTTTTGGTATCTGAGCGTTCGCTAAATTCTGGCTTAATTCGCCTCCGAGACGGTCAGACGCTAATTCTTAGCGGTATCATTCAAGATTCAGACCGGGTCACTGTGTCCAAGATTCCGATCTTGGGTGATATTCCTATTCTGGGTGCTTTATTTAGAAGAACAAACAAAACTAGCGATCGCAGCGAGGTAATTGTATTACTAACGCCTCAAATCGTAGAAGATTCAGAACGCTCCTCTTTTGGCTATAACTACACCCCTAGCCCAGATGTACGGCAAATCCTCGAACGTGGTGGTTTACAGGTGCCAAAGCGTTAAAATACAGCAATGAGCCAAACAGCTTCCCTACTGAATCGGATACCATCTCCACAAATCCTTTCGCTAACTTATGGCAACGTCACGAATCAAAACAAGATCCCCGACTTCTTAAAGAAGTCGGGGATCTTAATAAGCTCAAGCCCATAGAGTTATTAAAATACCGTCATTAAACTTAACAAAGACTAACTACCATTCCACCTGTTTATCCCTCCATTCCCCTCTGTTCCCCTAGCAACAGGGGTTTTTACTAAGTATTTTTTCCTACTTTAGGGGTGGTTTTGAGTGAAACAATTGCCTGATTTCTAAAAAAAATCCTGAAATCTATATAAATTAATGGTTTCATCTATCCACTTCTGGCTACGACACTTTAGAATGATTCATTGAAAAGTCGAGCCTATGGGAATTACAGCCTCTTTAAGCATAAAGACTCATAAGAGCGGCTTTTGTAAATCTCCAAACAGAGATTTAAGTAAAGATGTGTCAGGGCGTCTCTGTACACAATCTCAAGTAAACAATTAGGAGTTTGACATGAACAAAGGTGAATTGGTTGATGCCGTAGCTGAAAAGGCTAGTGTTACTAAAAAACAAGCTGATGCAGTCTTAACTGCGGCTTTGGAAACCATCATCGAAGCAGTTTCCTCTGGCGATAAAGTCACTTTGGTGGGATTTGGCTCATTTGAATCACGGGAACGTAAAGCCCGCGAAGGTCGCAACCCCAAAACAAATGAGAAGATGGAAATTCCGGCAACAAAGGTGCCTGCTTTTTCCGCTGGAAAATTGTTTAGAGAAAAGGTTGCACCCCCAAAATCTTAGGTTCTGTTTTGGTTTTTTAGGACACCCTTTTTCTATGCGGCAACCTGCACACGGGGGAAATCTAGCTTGGGCAGCAGCGTTAGCTGGCTGTCCCCCAAGTGCTATTCTGGATTTTTCTGCCAGCATCAGCCCCTTGGGACCTCCAAACAGTGCCTTAGCGGCAATTGAATCCCAATTGGGCAACCTCAGGCACTATCCAGACCCTGATTACGGTGAACTGAGACTTGCTCTCAGTCACTTTCATCAACTGCCTCCTGAATGGATTTTGCCGGGTAACGGCTCGGCAGAATTACTTTCACTGGCAGGTCGGGAATTAGCACAATTAGCCGCAACAGCTTTGATAACTCCAGCCTTTGGCGACTACTATCGGGCGCTGGCGGCATACCACGCTGAGGTACTGGAGTTTCCTTTGTCTTTCGGGACTAACGATCAAGAGTCATTTGTCATTCGTCATTTGTCAGTTATCCATGACAAACAACAAACGACCCTTACAGGTATCTCCTCCCCAGAGGCTGCGCCAACGCCAGTTCCCTACGGCGGGAAACCCACCTATGCCCTAGGGGCGGGCTTCGCCAACAGGACTGGTCTCACAAACGACAAAGGACTATTGCTGAATAACCCCCATAATCCTACGGGGAAGTTATTTTCGCGGGAAGCCATTTTGCCATACTTGAAGGAATTTGCCTTGGTGGTGGTGGATGAAGCTTTTATGGATTTTCTGCCCCCAGGACAGGAACAAAGCCTGGTAGAGGTGGTGCAGGAATATCCAAACTTAGTGATTTTGCGATCGCTCACCAAGTTCTACAGTCTCCCTGGTTTGCGACTGGGATATGCGATCGCCCACCCCGACCGTTTGCGGCGCTGGCAGTTGTGGCGTGACCCTTGGCCGGTAAATACCTTGGCAGCAGCGGCAGCAGTCGCTGCCGTTGCGGATAAAGAGTTTCAAGAACAAACCTGGGCATGGCTACCAGCAGCACGAGATCAACTCTTCCAGGGTTTAGCTTCTTTAAGCGGATTGCAACCCCTGCAAAGTGCGGCTAATTTTTTACTCGTTGAATCACAACAATCTAGTTCGCAGTTGCAGCAAAAATTACTCAAGCATCACCAAATTTTCATTCGTGATTGCCTAAGTTTTTCGGAACTAGGCGATAGGTATTTCCGGATCGCCGTACGCTCTGGGCTAGATAACCAGCGCTTGCTAGAAGCTCTATCATTAGTCATTAGTGATGAGTCATTAGTCATTAAGAGAAAGGACAATTGATCCTGAGGGGTATCTCCTGAGCCTGCGGCACGCCTAACACCGTTAGCGCAAGCTCCTCCGGAGGAGGCACGGAGACGCTGAGCGCAAAGCGTGCCGCTAGGCATACGCGAACGCCAGTTCCCTGGGCGCGGAAAACCCTCATTCACCCTGCGGGCAGGCTACGTCAACAGGACTGGTCTCACAAAGGACAATTGACAAAAGACAAAGGACAAATAACGTGACTATTGACTACGATGTTGTGGTTATTGGTGGCAGTTTAGCTGGACGCTATGCTGCCCTTACTGCTTCTCAACTCAGAGCCAAGGTCGCTTTGGTGGAACCAACGACAAACGGTGCATTAACAAAGTTAAACGCACCTTACGAGTTTATTTCTCACCATGCTTTAAACTACATCAGCAACCTTGCCAAGAAACTGGGTGATGCAACACTATTTGGGCTTCAGACCTCATGTGCTGATAACTCAGAAAAATGCCAAATTTCTGCTCATGCACCCCAAGCCATGTTGTATGCTCATGGCGTTGTCTCCAATCTCCAAGAGCAGCATTCACCTGCCGTTTTAGCTGCCCAAGGAGTTGATCTCATCTTGGGCAATGGTCAATTTGAATCGTCACCCCATCTCTCATTTGCCGTTGATGGGCGAACGCTACGCGCACGCAGCTATTTGCTTGCTACGGGTTCGCGTCCAGCAATTCCAGAGATTACAGGATTACAAAGAACTGGCTTTCTGACCATACCTCAGATTTGGCAAGCGCTCTCGCGTTCTACACCACCTAAACAACCACTTAAACAGTGGGTGATTATTGGCGGTGTTCCCCAAAGCATCGAATTAGCTCAAACTCTAGCGCGGTTTGGTTATGATGTGACCTTGGTTGTAGAACACCCGAATATTCTTCCTGATGTTGATTCTGAGATAGCCCAAATGCTTTGCTATCAGTTGGAAGCAGAAGGTGTGCGCGTCTTTACCAAAACACGAGTCACTCAGGTCAGACAAATTGAGGATAAAAAATGGCTTCAGGTGGGAGATAAGGCAATTGAAACAGATGAAATCGTAGTCGCGACAGCACAGCAGCCAAATATTGAATCTTTAAATTTGGCCGCGGTAGACGTGAAATGGAATCAGCGCCGCCTGCTGGTGAATGAGAAACTGCAAACTACCAACAAGCGCATCTGGGCTTGTGGTGATGTGATTGGTGGGTATGAATTTGTCAATATTGCTCATTACGAAGCCAGAGTAGCCCTGCAAAATGCACTCTTTTTCCCTAGGTTGAAAGTCAATTATCGACATATTCCTTGGGCAGTCTTTACTAACCCAGTATTTGCACAAGTCGGTTTAACAGAAGCGCAAGCCAAACGCCGCTATAGTCCTGATGAAGTTATTGTTTTGCGGCAGTTTTTTAAAACATTATCAGCTGCCCAAATCCGAGACGAAACTACAGGTATGTGTAAAGTGATTGTCCGACCCAATGGGGAAATTTTGGGCGCTTCGCTCTTAGGTGCAGAAGCTTCCGAGTTAATTAATGTTATTGCAATGGCGATCGCCCAAAAAATCAAAGTCAATCGCCTAGCGAATCTCGCTCCTTTGTGTCCCAGTTTCTCTGAAATTTTTGAGCAAGCTGCACTCTCTTGGAGTCAGCAAAAATTGAGTCGCAATCTTGCTTGGCAAGAGTGTCTGGAAAGCTTCTTTGACTTCCGACGGAATTCAAATTTCTAAATTTGAACTTACTCAAACCACACGAATAATTGATTGTCAATACGTATTAAGAATGAAATCAACCGATTCACCACGAGTGAAAACTCTGAGCGGGCAAGCCAGATCACCTTTGAAGGTTGCAAGGTTTCACTTGAACTAATAACCCAAAATTGATTTTCAAGCAATGCCCAAATACGAACTAGCTCTCATTAATGTTATATTTTATAGAACTTCATATTTGTCACAGAATTCTAAATTAGCTGATTGTGCCGCAGAGAGCGCCACTTATGAGCAAAAATACTAACAAAGTTCGGTGATCCCTTCCTAGAACAATTGAGCAGCTTTTTATGTAGCAAGCTAGTATTAGTAATACCTTAAAAGGTTTGCAACAATAGTTTATAAGTCTTACAAAGAAAAGTAACAAGTCGTTAGACTAAAGCGCTACCACCCTGCTTGGTCTGCTTCTATCTGCAGTAAGTAGGAAAATCGCTGGGCTTGCCGCAGAAACAGGCATTTTTTGCGGGATTAGCGCTCACTGTATGCCGTGTTGGACAGTCATTGGGGGCATCTTGCCCGTCAAGGGAGAAGCACGCGGTAACAAACAGCACTCCAAACTGCACAAGACTGTCCTCCCCATTTGACGAATCTACTGCTATGAGTAGTAATCAAAGAAGTTCCACTTGCCCAAAAAAGGAGAATAGGGGCTTGGCAATCAATCACTGGAAACAGGATCTCAAAAATGACCTGATTGCTGGGTTGCTGGTCGTGATTCCCCTAGCAACTACCATTTGGCTCACGATTACTGTTGCAAATTGGGTCATCAACTTTCTTACCCAAATTCCCAAACAACTAAATCCATTTCAGGGAATGCACCCCATCTTGGTCAATGTACTGAATCTCTTAGTGGGACTGATGGTACCACTACTGAGTATTCTGCTGATTGGCTTGATGGCTCGAAATATTGCAGGACGGTGGTTACTAGATGTAGGTGAACGGCTGTTGCAGGCAATTCCCCTAGCTGGACAAGTTTACAAAACTCTCAAGCAACTTCTAGAAACACTCTTAAAAGATAGCAACGGCAAGTTTCGGCGTGTGATTTTAGTAGAATATCCACGCGCAGGAATCTGGGCGATCGGCTTCGTTACGGGTATCATGAGTAGCGAGATCCAGGCTCAGATGTCTCGCCCGATGTTGAGCGTTTTCATACCAACAACCCCCAATCCCACCACTGGATGGTATGCAGTTGTTCCTGAAGACGAGGTTATAAACCTGTCATTGTCGATTGAAGATGCCTTTAAAATTGTAGTTTCTGGTGGCATTGTTGCTCCTAATACCTCCCTACCTCAATTGGTTATTTCTAAAGAACGCCAACGAGAAGTGCCACCCTTAGAAGCAAAACGGCAGGTTATTCCTCTCGAAGAAACTTAAAATCATGTAGTCATTAGTCATTAGTCATTAGACAAGAGCAGTTATTCTTGTCTGCCACTTTTCAACCTAAAACCAAAAATTCTTCCTCATATACTCTGAACTCACTTTTATGCAAGAGCGTAAACCACGTCAAATTGCTCGGGAATTGGCACTATTAAGCCTAAGCCAACTGCCGATGAACCCGAAAAAATTAGAAAAAATACCACAAGAGCAACTCGTACCAAAGTTGGTGCTAGCAGCAGTACGCACCCTGCGATCCGAAGTTCAAGATACTTTAGACAATGCGGCTGGCGAACTGCAACGCAGTAACGATCGCCTTCTGACTAGCCAAACACGCGCCGGTGACCTCAATACCGCCAGAACAATGGTAAAAGAGGCGATCGTCCACACGCAAACAGCAATCAACAAGTTGGCTGCGACTATTGAATTTCCGGAACTCATTCAACTTGCTAATCAAGACAGAGAAGTCCGCGAGTACGCCAAAGACATTATCATCGCTGTTAATGAAAACCGAAACACCATAGACGAGGAAATTTCTACTGCCTTGGTAGATTGGCAAGTCACTCGCCTGGCACACATAGACCGGGATATACTGCGAATCGCTGTGGCAGAAATGAAGTATCTTCAAGTTCCAGAAAGCGTGACAATTAACGAAGCCATAGAGTTAGCTAAGCGCTACAGTGAAGAAGATAGCCATCGATTTATTAATGGTGTTCTGCGGCGAGTCACTGACCAAAGAAAGGTAGCAAGTACTACATAGCAAAAAGGTTCAGTTATTCACTCAAGAAAGAATGCCAACTCAGTTTATTTGTGCCACTCAACCCCTGGCAATCAAATTTTTTCCTAACCTCTCTCCCACGGGCGGGGGAAGGGGTAGGAAATTTTGGGTTGGAAGCGGTGAATCATTTGTGGCAAAGATTTCCTCAAGAAAAAGTTAAAAGTCGAATTAAACTCATAAACTGAAATAAAAACTTAAGTTTTATAACTAACTAGCTGCAATGGTTTTTAATTGGTTCCGCCGTCAACATAACGAGCCTTCTGGTACTCCCTCTCAACAAAAACAGGAAGAAACTCCTGCTGTAAAAGAACCTCAACCACAACCAGCCGAAACCTCAACCTCAGAAACTGCACCTGAGGTAGCGACTGACTTACTGGCTTATGCAAAAGCTGCTTATAAAAATATTCAGCAAAGGCAACAACCCCAGTCAACAGAAACAAAAGAAACTGAGGTAACAGCCCAAGCACCACCAGAAGAACCTGAAACAGAACCAGTTCAGGCAGAAACGGCACAACCCCCAGAAGAAGTTGTTGTAACTGCGGACCAAATTACTGCCGAAGAACCAGATGGCACAGATGAACTCAGCACAGCACCAGAGGTACCAGAAATTGCCGAAGAACCAGATGCTGACAGCTTCATGACCACAGATGTCGCTTCACCAGAACCCACTGAACCACCGATAACACAAGAGGTAACGCAGCCAACAGCACCTACAACTTTATCATTTTTAGAAAGAGCAGCGGCAGAACGGCAAGCAAGACAAGAAAGACTCATAGCAACCGCAATTGAAGTCCCAGAACCAGAGGTTCAACAGCAGGTAGCTGCAACCACCACTGCACCAGAGGTAGCAGGGGAAATTCCTGGATTAGACTTAGATGAAGGATTCTTATGGTCAACAGAAGTCTTGGCGGCACAAGGTCGGCGTCCAGAAGACATTTCTTTTGAAGAAATCACTTGGCTGAAAAAGCTGCGACAAGGCTTAGACAAAACCCGCCGTAACATCCTCAACCAACTCAAGGCAATTGTCGGACAAGGACCACTTAACCAAGCAGCCGTAGGGGAGATTGAGGCATTGCTTTTGCAAGCCGATGTCGGTGTGGAAGCAACAGATTACATCATCAATACTTTACAGAACAAGCTGCGCCAAGAAGTCCTACCACCAGAAGAGGCGATCGCCTACCTGAAAAGCATCTTGCGAGATATGCTGGATGCACCAGTCAAACAATCTAGTAAGCCTATCTTTGTCCCAGAAAAAGAAACTCTCAACGTTTGGCTCATTACTGGGGTAAATGGCGCTGGCAAAACCACCACTATCGGTAAACTCGCACACCTAGCAAATAAATCCGGCTATAAATGCTTGATTGGTGCAGCGGACACCTTCCGCGCCGCCGCTGTGGAACAGGTTAAGATTTGGGGGAGTAGAAGTGGTGTGGAAGTTATTTCCAATCCTGCGAAGAATGCAGATCCAGCAGCAGTTGTGTTTGACGCCATCTCTGCTGCCACAGCACGAGAAATAGAATTACTTCTGGTGGATACCGCCGGACGACTACAAAATAAAAAAAATTTGATGGACGAACTCAGTAAAATTCGTCGCATTATTGACAAAAAAGCCCCCGGTGCTAAGATAGAGTCCCTTTTAGTTTTAGATGCAACTTTAGGTCAAAATGGATTGCGGCAAGCTGAGGTCTTTTCGGAAGCGGCACAACTGAGTGGTGTCGTTTTGACTAAGCTGGATAGTACTGCTAAAGGAGGCGTTGCCCTTGCCGTGGTGCAGCAGTTAGGCTTACCCATTCGTTTTATTGGTGCTGGAGAAGGAATTGAAGATTTGCGTCCTTTTTCTAGCTATGAGTTTGTGGAAGCACTCTTGAATGGTTAGCTTCTAGGACTTACGCCAAAAATCATCAAATATGGGTATCGTTTTTCCACTGTAAGTAAGGTGGGCAGTGCTAAGCACTAGCATATAATCTGCACATCAGTTTACGGCACTGCCCACCCTACTTTGTATTGTGGTCTGAAACAACCGGATGCACGTTAACACATATAGCGGTTCTCAATTGAAAAGAATACAGTTTTAGACTCTTGTGGGATGGGCAGGAAAGCCCGTCCTACTATCCGAGCGGGCTTTCCTGCCCACCCAACAAAACTTGTATTCTACTCAAGTAAGAACCCCTATATTCGTACCAATGCCCACCTGAAAGAAAACTGCTGTAAGTCAAAATTCCCTAACTTAAAGTTTAATAATATTCTCTAGTGGTAAATTAAAGATTTAAAGAGTGACGGTGAAGCAGCAACTGATTGTCTAACTTTTAGATGAAACGTTCTAATTTATACTGTTTCTCGATTTGGTGCCGCAGCTTGTACCTGTTGATGTGATGATTTATCTACAATGCATTTTTGTTTACATATATTCAGCTATGTGGATAAGGGTAAGCCTTTACAATGATCAGACCCTGAGGTACAAGCAGGCATTCTTGACACTTAACGGTTGAGAAGCCAAGCTATTATATATATCCAAAGGTATATGACTAAGTTATTAAAGTATGATATATTTTGGAGCTTATCAGCGTCTATCTAGAATGGTTGTTTTTTGCAGATCGTTTTGTGCTAAAAATATATGACTCTAAATTGTATATATTAAAAAATTAAATAAGCAAATGAAATATGAAAGACTTTTAGAATTTAGACCTTACGTTTTTCTACTCTTGTTAAACTGACAGGCTTGTCACAATATGGTTTAGCAATCCAAAAACGAAAGTATTTATAAGGAATATAAAACAAGAATAATGTAAATCACAATGGTAACTGTGCCTCAACCACCGTCTCAACCAACTGACAGTAATAGTAGTGTCCCGACAACTCAGGTCACTCCAGTTGTGGCACTCAAAGAACTCGTGGCACGGTTGCACCGAGAACAAAATAAAATTCAAGATTTACTGAGTTCTTTGGGATTTGCTCTGCGAAGCTTCAATAATTTGAATCAGTTTTTGGAACTGATTCCTTTGATGGCAACAAGAGTCACAGATGCAGATGGTAGTGCCCTATTTCTGTACAAACCCAATGGTCAAGTAAGATTAGAACAGCTGCATTGGCAGGATAGTGGGCAGCGTAAGAATATCCGCAAGGCACTAGAAACAGCAACGAGTCAAATCACATATGTACCCAATACCCAACCTTTAGCAATGACCACGGGTGCATTGGATGACTATATGCATCGCTGCTTGGGACCAGATATACAAATCTTTGGTACGGCGATTCTGGTAAAGCATACAGAACGGGGATGGCTTTACGTTTTAAGTCGCGAACCAGAATATACTTGGACAGAAACCAGACAAAAGTTAGTCCGCCTAGTGGCAGATCAAACGGCAGTAGCAATAGAAAATGATGAACTTGCCGTAGAACTTAGAAAAAAAGAACGCTTAGACCAAGAACTAGAAATTGGCGCAGAAATTCAAAGGCGACTTTTGCCACGCCAATGCCCTAATATTTCAGGTGTCTCCCTTGCCGCACGCTGTAAACCAGCCAATCGTGTTGGCGGAGACTACTACGACTTTATTCCCACAAATCACAATCAAATTCAGCCAAACAACAAAGGCAGTTTGGATGCAGATGGGCGCTGGGCTTTAGTGATTGGTGATGTTATGGGCAAAGGAGTCCCTGCAGGACTGATTATGACTATGATGCGGGGAATGCTGCGGGGAGAAGTGTTACACGGTCATCCCCCCAAACGAATCCTGCAAAACTTGAATCGAGTGATGTATGCAGATTTGGAAAATTCCCACCGCTTTGTCACTCTATTTTACTCAGAATATGACCCCAAAACACGGATTTTGTCTTTCAGCAATGCAGCACACAATCCGCCAATGTGGTGGCATGCGGCAACGAAAACAGTGAGTCGTTTAGATACCTTTGGAATGCTTATTGGTTTAGATGCTAACAACCAATACGAAGATGGTCAGGCACAGTTAGAGCCGGGAGATATCATTCTTTATTATACAGATGGCTTGACCGATGCAGCTGCTGCAAGTGGCGATCGCTTTGATGAAGAAAACCTCGTTGTGGTATTTAACTACGCTTGTAGGATTTGTACTGGACCAGAGGAAATTCTAGATTATTTATTTAACCAAGTGCAACAATTTATTGGTGGCGATAAGCAAAACACCGATGATATGACATTGGTAGTACTGCAAGCAGAATAGTCAATAGGCAATCACTGACAAACAAGCGCTAGCCAACTTGGGTATGCGTAAGAATTAAGAGCAAGTAACTTTAAGCCGCAATAAGTCTTAAATACCCAACTTGCTGTTGTCTGAAGGTTCTCCATCAAACGAGTCTCTTCACCGAAAGCTTCAAACGCAAGACTCCACCAAGCATTCTCTTGAATGATTAGATGGGTAAGTTCTACTGTACAACCGTTGTCGATACCTTCATTTTTTGAAACAACAGGTTGTGGTGGAAACTCAGGGAAAACTTGGTAAAGTTGTGAATAACGAATTTTCTGGACACTTACCCATGAAGCGTTGTCTAGAACGAGGTTTGGTTGAAAACTTTCTTCTGTAGGATCACAACACAGCCACTTGCCCCATTTCTCCGTGTTACCTTCTACGAATTCGCCAAAACGCACAACGCCTAATTCTGCTTTGCGCCATTTGACTTCTAGCCGTCCTTGACGCAATTTGATTCCCAAGAAGTCACACGTTGGTGAGTAAAGATACAAATCTTCCCGTTCTTCTGGTGGTTGTAGGGGTTCAATCAGACAATTTTGCTTAAACCAAAGTTCAACCTCTTGCGGTATTGTGCCTGGGTAAAACCAGCGTAGTTCGTAAGTTGTCAGCATACATGGGACAATGAAAACGAGAAATTACACTTGGCTTGTGTTGCTTCCAGCCTAAAGGAAACTGTAGAAATGTGGAAAAGAATTGTATTGATTTTGCTATTGGTGTTTAGCTTCAGCTTGAGTCATTCTAGCGTAGCGGCTGCTGCTGGACTGAAAAGCTATGTAGACACCACTGATGGTTATGAGTTTTTATATCCTAACGGCTGGGTGCAAGTTAAAGTTGCCGACGGTCCGGATGTGGTATTCCACGACATCATTGGGGTGACTGAAAATATTTCTGTAGTGATTAGTCCAGTTCCAGAAGGGAAAACTTTGAAAGAACTAGGGACACCAGGAGAAGTAGGATATAAGTTGGGAAAAAACGCTCTTGCTCCTGAAGGTTCTGGTCGCACAGCAGAGTTAGTCAATGCCGCAGAGCGGGAATCTAACGGAAAAACATATTATCTTTTAGAGTATACAATTTCTCTACCTAAGAACCAACAACGCCACAACCTTGCTAGTGTTGCTGTCAGCCGTGGCAAACTTTTTACGTTCAATGCCTCAATTCCTGAAAGACGTTGGGGTAGAGTCAAACGATTAATTGAAGAATCACTAGAGTCTTTCTCAGTTTACTAGTTCTTACTTCCATACTCCTCCTATGGGCAGCCCATCCTTTGTACTCGCCTCTGCTTCTGTTGCACGACGCCGCTTGCTGCAAACAGCCGGAATTCAGCCTTTCGTTTGTGCCAGTGACTTTGATGAGTCACAAGTTCAAATAAATGAACCTGCACAATTGGTAAAAACTTTAGCCCAACGAAAGGCAGAAACTGTCGCCCCTCAGTTTCAATCTGCTTTAATCATGGGTTGTGATTCGGTTTTGGCTATTAACGGCGAAATTCATGGCAAACCAGCAGATGCTGAACAAGCACGTCAACGCTGGCAAAAAATGCAAGGTCGTTTTGGCGACCTTTACACGGGTCATGCCTTAATAGACAATACACAAAAAAAGACTATAGTCAAGGAACAGGTAACAAGAGTTTACTTTGCACAGCTGAGCGATCGCACCATTGAGACTTATGTCGCCACAGGTGAACCTTTAAAGTGTGCTGGTGCGTTTGCCCTTGAAGGTCGTGGAAGTCTGTTTGTAGAAAAAATCGAAGGTTGCCACAGCAACGTGATTGGACTGAGTTTACCTCTGTTACGGCAAATGCTAGCCGAACTAGGGTATAATGTCACGGATTTTTGGCATTGAAACCATATGTAAAACCCCCTGTATTACTTTTAAGGGGGTGATGCCGAAATTCGGTCAAAATAAAACTCTTTGCAAATAATTGTAAAAAGCTGACTGGCGCTAAATCATTTAGATACAGGATCCAGGAAGGCAGTCCCAGGCTTTCTCACCTGAAATAATACTAATGTCGCTGGCTCCGTTGAGCTAGGATTCCTAGCACGCACAACGAGATTAATTGGTTCTATAATCGCTTTGCCAGCAGGTACTGTAACTGAAGGCTGCCCTGACTGAAAATCAACTACATACGAACCGCTCATTGTGTAAGCGAATACAGGTGCTTTATGTGTATGCCAGATACTGACCTCTCCTGGTGCCATAGTCGCCGTGAGAATTTCGCTTTGTAACTCTGATACCTTTGGTATTTCGCTAGTCTTTATATTGAGAACGCTAGTTGGCTCTGGTGTAAATTGCTTTGGTGGAGCCTGTGCAAACGAGCTACCCCAGTACCCAACTCCAAGCATGACAACAAGCAACACTACAACAAGAACTTGTTTAACCTTCATTCCTCACACCTCAAGTGATATGAATATAGTTGACATCTTGAAGTATCCACAGTGTCCCCCGCTCTTAGACAGCGATCGCTACTGGAGCGCACAGCCTTTGGACAATCCCTTTGGTATCATTTAGCGCCGTAGAAAAAGGCAATTTCTTTTTCTTTTAAGGGAGCAAAACCAGCGTCTATCAGTTGTTGGTTGAGTTCTCCTTGGGGAATATGTTTTGCTCCAATTCGCACAATGCGCGATCGCATAGTATTGCTAACTCCGCTACGCTGTCTGTTCGCTTCTAGCCCCATGACTTTGTGATAAAGTTCCAGCTTGACGGGGGGAATAGGGGAACCATCAAAATCTATGCCGCGCTCAATTGCTTCATCAATAGCATCAGCGCCTTTGGTTGCTTGGTTCTCTTGGTTAATTTCAGTAGTCATGGCAATTTAGTCTCACCCTTACTAGAGAATTTTACCAGCCAAGGTGCATTTCCTTTCTTTCCGAGAGCTTTGTTGCCTCGGACATAATTTTTCGTGTTGTACCTCCCAATCCCCAATCCCTAATGCCTAATCCCTAATCCCCAGTCAGCGCTATATTCTTGACTTTTGGCTTCTGTTGAGCATTATTGCTGTATGTTTCGACATACGCTTGTCACTTTTGGAGCTTTTGGTTTAATCTCAAACCAACGGTAAAGCATAATAGTTGCGCTATGTCAGACCCTCACACTCCTCGTCAAAAAGACCGTGCCCTAGAAAAAGCTCTAACCAACAAAATCATTGATGATTATTTTGATAACTCAGAAAGCTGGTTGCGAGCCATTTTACGGATGTGTATCTTCTCTTTGGGTCATTTGGATGGACAACCCGTATTTGTCGTAGAGTGTCCCAATCAAGCAGTAGCTAAACGGTTGAGTCGAAAAACCCATCCTTTTAGAGGAATTGTATATTATTTAACTGACAATTTTAACGCTGGCGATCGCTCTATGTTTTGCTACCAGGAGCCTTCTGAGGGAACTTGGCGTTGTTTTGACACCAGCACAAACTCCTGGAAAACTCTGAGGAAACCACAAACGCCAACAGCCCCAACTGATAGTTAAGAATGAAGAGCGAACAGAGAAGACTGAAAAGCAAAATTTTTCTTGTTTCTTATGTCTTCTCTGTTTCTTCTTTCTTGTGTCTTCTCTGTTTCTTCTTCTTCCTATTGCCGGCTTTGGCGTGTTACTAAACCCCCAACAAACGCACCTAAAACAGTTCCTGTCCACAGCCCTGTTGTGCTCCCTTGCCAAACTGCCCCTGGTGTTACCAAAGCGTTACACATCTCCTTCAAGCCCCAAGGTTGGTTTTGACACTTTTGAGTATGGAGAGTTATAGCCATTTGCCCTGCAATGTAACCTCCAGAAAACCCTGACAGGAGTGCTAAAAAGGTGCAAATTAGAGTTCGATTTTTAGTCATTAGTTATTAGCCATTAGTCATTAGTCATTAGTCATTAGTCATTAGTCATTAGTCATTAGTCATTAGTCATTGTAGAGACGCGCCATGGCGCGTCTCTACATCTTTGTGATTAGTCGAAACTTCTGGACTTTAGACTAATGACTTTTGACGAGAGTGTAGCAGATCAACCAGTATTTCTCATGCCTGCGGCGATCCCGTTGATGGTTAACAATGCCCCTCGCAACAACTCGCCTTTGCTGTAACGAGAGTGAATGACTCCGGAGGTTACATTAGTTCGAGCTTGACGCAGGCGCTTGAGTAGGGAAACTTGTATAAATCCTAGGGGTACAATTGTACCATTGCGTAATTGTACTGATCGCTGCAATATCGGATCTCCATCCAAAAGTCGTTGATGACCGGTGATTTGCAAAACCAAATCCCGTGTCTGGTAGAATTCATTGGCAATTTGTTCAAAAACCTTCTCTAAACGGGCTTTGTCTTCAGGCTGGGATAATTCCTGAACATACTGGTGCGCCATTTGTAAGTCTACTTTTGCCAAGGTCATTTCTGCCTTGGAAATCACCATCTTGAAAAAGGGCCACTTGATATAGAAATAACGCAGCAACTTCAAATGTTCTTCTGGTTCTTCGTTTAAGAATTCTTGCAATGCTGTACCAACACCATACCAAGAAGGTAGCAAGAACCGGGTTTGCGTCCAGCTGAACACCCAAGGAATTGCGCGCAGACTGCTTAAATCTTTCTTGCCAGATGGACGACGCGCAGGACGAGAGCTAATTTGTAGCTGGCTAATTTCCTCAATTGGGGTGACTTGATGGAAAAAGTCAATAAAATCAGGTTGTTCGTAGATGAGGTTGCGGTAGTGAGCACGCGATCGCGCTGCTAGCTCTTCCATGATTTCATTCCAAGGTTCTATATCATCGAACCCCGTCCGCAGCAAGCTTGCTTGAATGACAGCAGTGGTGATAGTTTCCAGATTATACAGCGCTAAGTCCTGCAAGGAGTACTTAGAAGCCAAAACTTCTCCCTGTTCGGTAATTTTGATGCGTCCATTGATACTGTGACCAGGTTGAGCCAAAATAGCTTCATAAGCTGGACCACCACCGCGTCCAACAGAACCACCGCGTCCGTGGAAAATCCGCAAATTCACACCATATTCTTCTGCAACTTTCTGTAATGATTTTTGAGCTTTATGGATTTCCCAGTTACTGCTTAAAAATCCAGAGTCTTTATTACTGTCAGAATACCCCAGCATCACTTCTTGTAAGTTGGGCGTGAGTGGGGATGAAGGGGATGAGGAAGATGAGGAAGATGTTGCTCCCTCATCTTTCTTATCTCCCTCATCTTTCTTATCTCCCTCTGCTCCCTCTGCTTTATACCCTCCTGCTAGCAAAGCACGATACAAGGGCAATGCAAACAGTTCTCCCATGACGCTTATTGAGCGTCGCAAGTCTTCTACCGTTTCAAATAAAGGAACGACTTGAATAGTGCCAACAGCAGTACCGGGATCATAAAGCCCGGCTTCCTTAGCCAGTAGCAACACTTCCAGCACGTCGCTTACCTGGCGACACATACTGATAATGTAAGTTTGGCAGATGTTATAACCAAACTCTTGTTGCAGCGATCGCACCACGCGTAAAGTTTGAATGACATCGTTCGTTTTTTCGGAAAATGGCAGTTCTGCTGGAATTAACGGACGGCGTGTTTGCAGTTCTCCAACCAGCCAAGCTACTCTCTCGTCCTCTGTTAGTTCGTCGTAAGGAACTTTTAAAACTCCCAAGTACTCTAGGACTTCGTTTAAAGCATCTGAGTGACGCGATGATTCTTGGCGGATGTCGAGATGCGTCAGGTTAAAACCAAAAATTTCTACCTGACAGATCAGGTTTTCCAATTCTCTACAGCTTAAACCTGTTTCTGTCAAGTTGCGTTCAATCAGACGCAGTTCTGCTAAAAACTCTGCTCCTGAGCGGTAAATGGGAATATTATTGCTCTTGAGAGTTTCTCGTTTATACAGAGCTAAATTGCGATCGCGAGTATTTTCCAGCCGCTTGAGCACATAAGAGAGCTTCAAGCGATATGGTTCTTGGCGAAACCGCAGAGCCAGTTGCTCGTACACTTCACTCAGTTGAGATTGCTCCAACTCCAAAGATTCCAGCAAGTCTGGTAATATATCACTCCAGTGCAGCGATAAACTCAACAAGTTAATCAACTTCTTCACCGACTTGATATATTTTTCCAACACCATATTGCGCTGATAGCAGGCTGTTTCCCAGGTGATTTCTGGTGTCACCGATGGGTTTCCATCCCTATCTGCTCCTACCCAAGAGCCAAACCTACAGAAGTTTTTCCGGGGAGGTTCCAACCAGGGAAAAGTGGTAGACAATGCATATTTGAAGCGTTTGTACAAGTGGGGAATGGCATCAAATATCACTTCTTGGAAGTAGTGTAAGGCATAGTCTACTTCATCTAATACCTCAGGTTTAAACTGGTGTAGCTCGTCGGTACGCCACCACAGGCGGATTTCTTCGAGCAATTGTTCTCGCACTTCTTGTGCTTCCCAACTAGGAGCACCATTGGTAGAGCGTTTTTCCACTGCATCCAACTGTTGCAATAGATCAACCACGCGCCGCTGCTTATCGCGAATTGTATGACGGACAATTTCTGTTGGGTGCGCTGTGAACACAAGCTGCACGTCCAACTGAGCAATGAGACGTTGAATTTGCTGTGGTGGTACGTTTAGATTGAATAAATGAGGGAACAAAGTGATGAAAGTCCCTCTTTTTTTGCCGTTAGAGTTTGCCTGCCAACTTTTGGTAAGCAAATCTGCTCCTAGTCCACTGTTAACAGGATTTTCTGCTTCTTCCTGGTTTGATGAACATATGAAATCTGGTAAAGTTTCTTGAGTTCCTGATCCTGCTTCTACTTCATAACGAATTAATTGCTGCTGTTGTTCGTAGTCCTGCTCTATGATGTTGATCAACTGGAAATACAAAGCGAAAGCACGAGCTGCTCGAATTGCTTCATTGATGTTCAGCTGCTCTATCAACTTAAATACAGAGGAAGCTTGGTCGTTGATTGCTTGTCCCTCTGGCGAACAAAAATCGCGTAGTTGGCGCAGTAAGTCTACCATCTTTTGACCGCATTCTTGCCGAAGAACAGACTCCCACAATTCCTCGACGACTTGGAGGCGATGGCGCAAAAATAAATCGGAGGCGGGGTAGATATTCACTGCCTGAGTAAAAGAGTATAAAAGGGAACTCATATCCTTTATTGTGGTTAAGGAGGTTAATATTTATGAATCTTTGTTTGTTCGTTTTCGCGCGTTATGGCAATTGCCACAGAAGCATTGACTATCCAAAGTCTATGTTTTCGCTTCGTTATTCTTCGTTATGCTCAGGGAAGTTAAGAATGGGTAGGCGATCGCCTCGAAACAATTCTTCACTTGCTTCTCCGAGCGCTTGTAAGTTTTCTTGGGCAGTTTTTGAAGCGTATAGCAGCAGTAATATAGACACTGTACCAACTTGCAACACAAAAGACTGGGGAATGGTAAACAAAACTAGATTTAATCCAGAATCAGATGAAGGACGATCGGTGACAGGTGACATTGGTATTTCCTAGGAGTTCAATAATGAAAGGAACGAAACCCAAAACTTGACAAAAGTGAATCTTGCGCGCGTTTACACAACTATCTTTGCCGATTTTGCTTTCGTTATAAGGTAACAAAAGTGTTAAAAAAAACGACATAGTGTGATAATTCTATGGTTCTAGTTTACAAGGAATTCGGGATTGGTGATTCAGAATAATGAATTGAGAATCATTCTACTTACCAGTCCTTAGTATCCAGTCCCTTAATCACTCAATTCACCGGAATGCACACCCGCTTGAAAACAGTTTCTCGCCCTTATTTTCTGCTTCCTCCTCGGTTGCACGCCTTGGGGGTAGGGTGCATTGCGGTGAGCTAAAGTACTATCCCCCAACACTCGCTTCCTGTAAAGTCAACTTCCCATGAAAAGAGAATTACCAGAGCGCCAAAAATTTTTAGTGCAGTGGGTAAGCAAAGCAACAGGGATTAGCACTTTCGGGGTGAAAGTCCGGTTGCAAGGAAATAACCTACACATTATGTGTGAAGGTAGAGAATGTCCTCAACGTTGGCGAACTCTGTCTGATTTGCTGCGAGCATTACAACAAACAGACTTGGATGTCCTGACTAGCATTGAGCAACCCGCGATTTACCAAGTCTTCGTCTACGGAAAGAAAAAAGGGGAAAAGCGAGCGAAATGGTGTCATAGGGTTTACCTCAATCAACTTGATCAGCATTTAGAACAGGTGGATCAAGCCCTGCTAGAAGACGAGGAAAAATCCAAACAACCTCGTGGGGCGCTGATTGTTTCTAACGAAAGTTTGGCACGCCAAGGACACCCAGAGGCGATCGCTCGCTATCTTAGCGAAACGCTAAGTCCTTTTGGTATCGCTGTACAGGTTAAGATTATCAAGCAAAAATCCACAGAAAACAATCAGAAAAATCAAAGTCGCCTGTGGATATTTTGTGAATCGAGTTACAGCCCAGATCCATCCTTAATTGCTGAACCAGTCGCCCAAAAATTACGACATCTTAAGCTTTCTGGCTACCAAGATGCTGTGATTGCTTCGCGAGTCAGTGGTGAAAACAAGGTAGATTGGGTGATTAGGGTGGATTTGACACCATCCGAGGTCATGCTTAAGGAATGGGCGCGTTGGGGAGATGTGCAAGCGCTGTCACGATTGTTAAGTGAGACGTTGTCAGAATCGAAAGTCGCACTACAAGCAACTCTCAAAGAATCAACACTACATATATTTTGTACCCCAGCTGCTTCACCACTCTTCACTGCCTCAGCACCAGAGAAGGGACTGTGTTTAGGGTTTATAAAACCGCTTTTAGAAGCAATAGCCCCCCAAGGCATTGTTGCTGCTACAGTATATGGACAAAAAACAACAGACAACAAACCAGTATGGGTTGATTGGTTTTCCTTACCTGCGAAGGAACACCCAGCCTTAGCAATATCAGCCTTAGAACTGGCGAGTTCTGGCGAGAAAGACGCTATTGTTTTCTTACTTGAGCGTTTGCTCAACCCTGATCTGGATTCGCGTCTCAAAACGGGAGGTATTCGCGTCCTTCTGCTCTCTCGAGGGGATTTGTTACACATAATGTGTGATGCACCCGTTTGTCCAGCACGCAAACAAGTTGCCTCACAAGTGACTGAGTTTGTGCGCCAGTTAAAAATCCCTGGAATTGTGGGTGTGCGTGTCTATGGTCGTCGTGCTGGCAACAAGGAACCTTTTTGGCATGACGGCGTCGATTATCAGCACCGCCAACATTTGGAACCAGAAGCGACTCCAGAATTTGCCGCAACTTCTGCCTACGTTCGCGAACTTTTACCCTCTGTTACTGACCAGCCTGTGCTGCGCCCCGAAACCACTGAGGAAGTTTACACTTTTGTCACCCAAGTGGCTGAAGATTGGAGCGCAACTGTAAGAAAAATTCTTTTGGCAACCCAGCTATTTACTGATGTCGAACACTCACAGGAACAAACGACAGATCACCATCATGGACTGAGAGTTGCCTTGGTGTGGGGTACGTTGGGATTATTGCTGACCTTACAAACCGATTGGATTTTGGGTAAATTTATGTCTGGCAGTATACCCTTAACACCCACGGTTGCCAGCGTTTCGCCCAAATCACCCTCTACGACTTCTGAGGCGGAGCACAAACAGAGAACTGTGTTTTTTACTAGCACGAATGGAGAAAAATCTCCTCAACGCGGGAATAATATATCCAATGGTTCTGGGTTGACGCAAGCAAATGACACCCAGCCAAGAAATTTGCCAGCCTCACCCTTGAAGCAAAAGGCAACACCAACTGCCATTCTTTTAGCAACACGTTCTCAGAAAGCGGGAGCATTACTAACGCAGATACCAACTTTCAATGCTCAGCAGTTAGATGAACAACTCGCACTGTACAAACAGCGTCTGGCAAAAACTGGTCATCCGCCAGATGTGCTGATTATTGGCTCTTCCCGCGCTCTTAGGGGAATAGATCCTGTCGCTCTTTCCAAATCTTTGACAACTCAAGGTTCTTCTAGTATCGATGTTTTTAACTTTGGCATTAATGGTGCCACAGCACAAGTCGTCGATTTTATCCTGCGTGGAGTTCTTCAACCATCAGAACTGCCAAAACTGATTGTTTGGGCAGATGGTTCCCGTGCTTTTAACAGCGGTCGAGAGGATATTACCTTTAGAACAATCGCTACATCACCAGGATATCAATACGTATTGGAAAAAACACCACAAAAAACAAGTTCTACTGACACAATCAACAGCATAGAGCAGCAAACAGACAAGGAAACAACAACCGGGGAAACCCAGCAAGGTAACAGCAGCTACAAAGCCGTAGATGAGTGGTTAAATAAAGGTCTAGCTGCCCTATCTGCTAGCTATCAAAAGCGCGACAATCTCAAAAATCTTTTGAAGCAACAATTCAATTCTTTGCCTATTATTAGCGACGCAACCCAACAAGTCAATAAAAAATCGAATAGCATCAATTCAGAAGAAGATGCTTCACAAGCAGTTGACTTTGATGGATTTCTTCCTCTTTCTATCCGCTTCCAGCCTGCTACCTATTATCAAAAACATACAAAAGTCTCCGGAGACTACGACAAGGACTACAAATCTTTTCGACTCGAAGGTGATCAAGATGCTGCTGTGCAAGCACTACTTGAATTTACCCAGTCTCAGAAAATTACCTTAGTCTTTGTCAATATGCCTCTCACTGCATATTATTTAGACTCAGTCCGCTCAAAATATGAGCAAGAATTTCAGCAGTATATGCGGCGTTTGGCTGATAATCCAAACTTTATTTATCGAGACTTGAGTCAATTATATCCTAAGGCAATTGACTACTTTTCTGACCCCAGCCACCTCAACCGCTACGGTGCCTACAAAGTCTCGCAAAAGCTTGGTAATGACCCTATGATTCCTTGGCCCTCTAAGTAAGAGATAGGGGGAAAGTGAAAATACTTTACTAATGACTAATGACAAAGATGTAGAGACGCGCTGAATGAAAGCGTCTCTACAATGACTAATGACTAATGACTAATGACTAAAACATGAACTTTATATCAATTCTCTACGGGCTGTTCTTGCTAAGTGTGCTAGGAATTTACTGGTCTGTCGCCCAACAAAAGTTACGGCTATGGACGTTGGTAATTGCTAGCATTGTGTTCTATGCATCTTTGCAAGTTCATTACATTCCATTACTACTAGCACTCATTTTTCTTACCTTTCGTCTCGGGCGAGAAATTGGTGAAAGCACTATACCAGAACCAGATACTTTAGATTGGCAGCTTAAGAACGAAGAGTGGCAATATGCTCAAATTGATTGGAATCTTCGCCGTCTTAAACTTTTGTGGGTGGGTATAGTTTTGAATGTTTTTTTACTACTGGGTTTTAAATATTTGCTGCCTTTCTTAAGGTTTATTTTCCCCAGTATTATCACCTCCGAAGCTGACTCTTTTAAATTGATTGCACCTTTGGGAATTTCATTTTTCACCTTTGAGTGCATTGCATATTTAGTTGATGTCTATCGTGGCGCACCTCCTGCAAAAGAATTTCTCCAATTTGCTGCATACAAGTTTTTCTTTGCCAAACTGATTTCAGGCCCCATTACTCGTTTCCACAACTTAGCGAATCAATTTAAAAATCTGGGCTTGCTCACTCCTGATATTGTGGCAGAAGGACTATGGCTAATTGCTAGGGGTGCAGTCAAAAAAGGTATTGTAGCAGACCACTTGGGAATTTTTGTTGATTTATGTTTTAGCAACTTGCAAAGAGCGGGTAGCACGGATTTATGGTTAGCGACTTTTGCCTACGGCTTCCAGTTGTATTTGGATTTCAGCGGTTACGTAGATATTGCCCGTGGGAGTGCTTTGTTATTCGGGTTGGTTCTACCTCAAAATTTTGACTTTCCCTACTTCAGCACCAGTATTGCAGACTTTTGGCGACGCTGGCACATCACTCTAGGGGATTGGCTGCGTAATTACCTGTACTTCCCTTTGGGTGGTTCCCGCCAAGGATTGGATCGCACCTGTTTGAATTTGATGATTATCATGCTGATTGCGGGTATTTGGCACGGAGCAGCATTAGGTTTTGTCGTCTGGGGTTTATTTCACGGGTTAGCTTTGGCAATTCATCGGTTCACTGATGCTATCAGCGATCGCTTTGAGGATTTAGAAAATTTTTGGCAACAGCCACTAGGTACAATTTTGGCTTGGCTCCTCACGCAGTTCATGGTTTTCACCTCTTGGATCTGGTTCCGCCTACCGAACCTCGAAGAATCTTCTTTAGTATTTCAGCATCTTTGGGGTTATCCTGCGGATGAGCAATTTGCTCAAAAGGTGTATGTCGATGCCCTCAATCTAAGCCAATACCAACTGGTGATGCTGCTCATTGTATTAGCTACTGTCATGGCTATGACCTACGCCTTTCACCGAACATTCAAGTTACAGTTCAACTGGCCCGTAAAGCTTGTGTTCGTCCCTTTGTGTTTCTACAGTGTTTGGTTACTCGCTCCTGAAGGTAGCTTGCCTTACATATATTTTGACTTCTAGTTGAAATTGAATGTGGGATATGCGGCAATAGTTCCAAAAAGCCCAAAAACCATAGATAAAACTCATATAGGAATGCCATATCATGTCTGACTAACTTTGTAGTGAGGACTTTAGTCCTCTTCCATGAAAACAAGGACTGAAGTCCTCACTACATAAAAGTTTTATTATGGGTAATTTACCAGATTTGGTATAAGAACTTCATTGATGAGTGTTTGAAACTCGCACACGAGTATAAGAACTTCATTGATGAGTGTTTGAAACTCGTACACGAGTATAAGAACTTCATTGATGAGTATTTGAAACTCGCACACGAGTATAAGAACTTCATTGATGAGTGTTTAAAACTCGCACACAAGTATAAGAACTTCGTTGATGAGTGTTTAAAACTCGCACACAAGTATAAGAACTTCATTGATGAGTGTTTGAAACTCGCACACAAGTATAAGAACTTCATTGATGAGTGTTTAAAACTCGCACACGAGTATCACCATTCAAACAGTATTACCAGTGTTCTTACGCTCAGGTGTATTTCACACAATAGAGACCGCTATAAACTTGTTTTCTTTTAAAAAACTTAATTTATTTCAACAAAACTACAAGATGTAAAAAATCATTAAGTCAACACTTCAACTGTCAGTAAATCCATGTAAATATAGCTAGTACAGGTAAATAATTGAATTACCTGGTTTATATTTTTCAAAAAGTTTAAAGCACTCAATTCAAAGCACTCATAAGAACTATGACCACAACCTTACAACGTCGCGAAAGCGGTAACGTATGGGAGCGGTTCTGCGAGTGGATCACCAGCACTGACAACCGTCTATATATCGGTTGGTTCGGTGTGTTGATGATTCCCACCCTGCTTGCCGCTACTATCTGCTTCGTTATTGGCTTCATCGCTGCACCTCCCGTTGACATCGATGGTATCCGCGAGCCTGTTGCAGGTTCCTTAATCTACGGCAACAACATAATTTCTGGTGCTGTTGTTCCTTCTTCCAATGCTATTGGTTTGCACTTCTACCCCATCTGGGAAGCAGCTTCCCTCGATGAGTGGTTGTACAACGGTGGTCCATACCAGTTGGTAGTATTCCACTTCCTGATTGGTATTTTCTGTTGGCTGGGTCGTCAATGGGAGCTAAGCTATCGCTTAGGGATGCGTCCTTGGATTTGTGTAGCTTACTCTGCTCCTGTAGCTTCTGCGACCGCAGTATTCTTGATTTACCCCATCGGTCAAGGTTCCTTCTCTGATGGTATGCCTTTGGGTATCTCTGGAACGTTCAACTTCATGTTGGTGTTCCAAGCAGAGCACAACATCCTGATGCACCCCTTCCACCAACTAGGTGTAGCAGGTGTGTTCGGTGGTGCCCTTTTCAGCGCAATGCATGGTTCGTTGGTAACTTCTTCTCTGGTGCGTGAAACAAGCGAAAGCGAGTCTCAAAACTACGGTTACAAGTTTGGTCAAGAACAAGAAACCTACAACATCGTTGCAGCACACGGCTACTTTGGTCGTCTGATCTTCCAATATGCGAGCTTCAACAACAGCCGTTCTCTCCACTTCTTCCTGGGTGCATGGCCTGTCGTTGGTATCTGGCTCACCGCACTGGGTATCAGCACTATGGCGTTCAACCTCAATGGTTTCAACTTCAACCAGTCAGTTATTGACTCTCAAGGTCGCGTGATTAACACTTGGGCAGATGTCCTCAACCGCGCTAACTTAGGTATGGAAGTGATGCATGAGCGCAACGCTCACAACTTCCCTCTCGACTTGGCTGCTGGTGATGCTGCTCCGGTTGCAATGAGCGCTCCTGCTATCAACGGTTAATTTTGAATAATCCACAGATGTGATGTATCGCGTCTGTACAAGTGGAAAGCGTCCTTCTCAAGTAAGAAGGGCGCTTTTTATTTTGACCGAAATTAATGGGATTCAAGCCCCGTCCTAAAGGAGCGGCTTTTTCTTTAATTTTAGGCTCCTAATTAACTCCCTGAGTACATCCGTCTTAGTTCTACCGACGGCTTGGCAGTATTCTTCAAGAATTTCAAACTCAAATTCTTCAATCCGAAAATCTAATCGTTTTTTCATTATCGCTTCCGCCTTTATGCTGTACAATCTTAGTACAAGCACGTGGGGACAAGGCTTGAAATTATCCCTAGGAAAGAGAATTACCCCTCAATCCCCCCTTGCAAAGGGGGAAGAATTACCCGCCTCAATCCTCCCTAACAAACGCGGAAAAAATTAGTCTCCCTCCCCTTTGCAAGG
>NZ_JBAHYJ020000125.1:0-41074 GCF_036697665.2 Scytonema sp. PRP1
GCGATCGCCTCATTCCCCTCATTGATTGACTACAGAAGCCCAGCCTATGTCTATGGCTTGCGTTACGGCTATCGCTTAACGACACGGGCTTTGCCCGACTAGCCGTAAGCCAAGGCTTGGTAGTTCACACCGAATTATCCGCGCCGAGGTAGCCCCTAAATTTTATTTATGGGGTAAGGCGCGGGCGATTTTAATCGCCGTCAAGTTTCTTTCTGGTTTTGAATGTACATTTTAATTGTGTCTAAAGTAGCACCTCCAACAGTGGATACAAAGTAGGAATTAGTCCACAGAGAAGGTAATCGGCTTTTTAATTCCGGGAATTCCAATCGTAAGTATCTAGATGTTACACCCTTAAATCTTTTTACTGCTTTGTGTACTCCAAATTGAGGGTCAATATCTATTAATAAATGCACATGGTCGGGCATTATCTCCATTTATAAAATTTCGACTTTTATCTCAATCGCTATTTTAGCAAGTAATTCTTTAAATCTAGACGCAACCGTGTTAACTAGTACTTTTCTTCTGTATTTAGGGCAAAAAATAACGTGATACTTGCAAGAGTAAACAATATTATTGTTTGATTTCAAACTTTCAGTTATTTTCCGAAATAGTAGTTTACTATATTGTATCTATATGATAAAATTCAGAAAAAAATAAACAAGCACAGGGAGGTGATTCAATCTTGGCAGCAAAAACATCTAGTTTCATAACGGAGATACCATTAATTACGACTTCAAAAGATTTGGCTATACTTGCTGCCAGATTGGAAGCAGGAAGACAACTTTATAACGCTGTATTATCTGAGGGTAAAACGAGACTTGAGTTAATACGTAATTCCGAACTTTACCAACAAGCGAAGGCTATTACCAAAACAAAGAAAAAATCGCGCTCTACAGCATTCCAAAAAGCTCGTGAAGCTTACATATTTAGCGACTATGATTTACAGGCTTTTGCCAATAAAACAGCTATTGCAAGCGTTTGGATTAAGTCTCAACTTGACGCAAATACCATCCAAAAAATAGCGACTAGAGCATTTATTGCTTTGGAACGAATGATGTTTGGCAAGGCGAAAAAGGTTCGATTTAAACAAAAAGGACAGTTTGCATCTTTAGAAGGTAAAACCAATAAGCAAGGTATTCGCTGGACTGGTAATTGTGTTGAATGGTCTGGATTAAAGTTAAAAGCCATTATTACCAATGACCCTGTAATCTTGCACGGTTTAAATTCAAAGTTAAATATGTTCGCTTAGTGCGTCGTAACCTCAACCAAAAAACGTACTGGTTTGCTCAATTGGTTTGTGAAGGGATGCCCTATCAAAAGCCCAAAAACATTATCAATGATGGTAATGTAGGTATTGATTTAGGCGTTTCAACTGTTGCAATTGTTGGAGATAATGAGACAATCTGGACTCGTTTTGCTGTGGAATTAGCCTCAAAACAAAAAGAGGTTAGAAAACTGCAACGTAAGATGGATAGACAACGGCGTGCAGGTAATCCTAACAATTTTAATTCTAATGGCACGGTTAAGAAAGGTAAAAAACGCTGGAATAAATCAAACCGCTATAAAAAAATTGCGATTAAAAAACGTGAAATTGAACGCAAACAAGCTGCTCACCGTAAGTCTTTACATGGTAGATTAGTGAACCAAACTTGAAGTTTGGTAAGAATATTAAAACCGAAAAAATTTCGGTTAAAGCTTGGCAAAAGAATATTTGGTAAGAGTATTGGTTTTAAATCACCATCAAGCTTTCAATCTGAACTAAAACGCAAAGCTGAAAATGCTGGTGGTACAGTTCTCATGTTTTCGACTCGCAAAACTGCACTCTCTCAAACTTGTCTGTGCGGAAATAAACAGAAAAAGTCACTATCGCAACGTGTTCATCATTGCTCAATTTGTGGGTTAAAGATGCAACGTGATATTTTATCTGCTTATTTGAGTCGTTACGTCGATCCAAAAACAGAAACTCTGTCAATCCAACTAGCTAGAGATGGTTGGTTAGGGATGGAACAATCCTTGCTGGACGGTTGGCGGAGTCGGGTCAAATCAATCTGCGAGAACTGCGACTAGTTCGCGCGTCACCTACTAATAGTGGGTCAGAGCGGATGTCCAGTAATCTAATAGCTTGTAAGGAGTCGGAATCTGTAAGGATAAACGAAACTTGCACAGCAAGTTGGAACCCCCTGCCTTCAGGCATGGCGTAGTTCAGAAAACCGATGCGCCGATTACGAATATATGCTAATTCGTCATTGTTTAGCGTAGTTAGGTTTCTGCCTTCTAGAACATAATGCCCGGATGTTGGGCGATCAAGGCAACCGATGATATTCATCAGCGTAGACTTCCCCGAACCAGACATCCCCATAATTGCGACATATTCTCCTTCCTCGATAGACAAGTCAATGCCCTTGAGTACCGGAACCTCGACTTCACCGAGACGGTATGTTTTCTGAATTCCTTCCATCCAAATCATGGTTGCCATATTAGGTAATCCTCTGCTTCAACAATGTTTTAATCGCTCCTTAGCGCCGCGATCGGGTCAAGACTGGCAGCATTGCGAGCTGGAATTACGCCAGCCAGAAGCCCAATTAGAAATGTCAAACCAAAACCAAGCAGGATTGACCACAGCGAAATCACGAAGGGAAATTTGAAGAGGTTTGACGCTGCGAAGGCGATCGCAACTCCTAGCCCAATCCCAATCACCCCTCCCATTGCCGCAATGATCACTGCCTCGGCTAAAAACTGGCTTAAGATGGCAGCGCTAGTTGCTCCAATTGCTTTGCGAATTCCGATTTCCCGCGTTCGCTCGACCACTGACACGAGCATGATATTTGCAATGCCAATGCCACCAACGATTAAAGAAATTGCGGCGATCGCCACCACCATCACCGTAAAAAGTGACGCTGTACTGGTGAGCGTGTTGATAATATCGGCGGAATTCACGATCCTAAAATCATCCGTATCTCCTTCTTCGGGAAAAATGCCATGTCGTACCCGCAAGAGATTCGTAATTTGATACTGAGCAGCGTCTAGCTGATCCTGGCTTTTGACTTTGACATAAATTCCTCTGACGGCAACTCCCTTGACAGAGTTGTTTCCCACTAACCGGGCAGACATATTGGTAAGCGGGATATAAATTTGTTCATCCGGGTTTTGTGGACCTTGCGACCCCTTCGCTTCCATAACGCCAATCACATCATAGGTTTGTCCAGAGATGCGGATTTGTGAGCCTTCTGCATTGCTTCGTGTCCCCAGCAGGTCATCTCGTGCGGTGGGACCGAGAACCGCCACAGGTTTTGCCCCATCGACTTCCTCCTGAGTGAAAAATCTACCTGTTTGAGGATGCGTGTTGCGTACATCTGGGTAATTGACATCAGTACCAATAATGGTCATCGAGTCGTTGTTTTGGGCATAGACGACTTGGGCATTCTGTTGCAGGAAAGCAGACACTTTTTCAACCCCTAAAACCTGCTGAGCGATCGCCTGAGAATCTTCCAAAGTCAATGTCGTGGCGCTTCCACTGCCCTGCCGCACCCCACCACTTCTGGCTGCACCCGATTGCACTTGCAAAATGTCGGTTCCGAGTGATTGTAATCGTTGCTCGGTTGCTTTTTGGGTGCCTTGACCAATGGCGGTGACGGCGATTACTGCTGTAATACCAATAATGATACCTAGCATCGTGAGCACGGTGCGGAGTTTATTACTCCACAGTGCCTCAATCGCCATTGTCAGAATTTCAAAGACTGATACCGAAGAACTCTCGATGAGAGCAGATGCCTGTTTAACCAGTGGTTTGCGCTTGCGTGATTTTATCATTGCTATACCTCGTTTGTAACACCAAGTCTAAAAACCACTGGGGGGACGACCACCACCGGCGGGAAAACCACCCATGCTGCCGGAACGACCACGCCTGTTACTGGAGTTACTATCTTTGTTAGAAGATCCTGGTGGCGCACTCACCAAAACTTTTTCATCTCCTTGTAAACCGGAGCGTACTTCGGTTTTGTTATTCACGGTAACTCCGGTATTAACTGGAACAAAGCGAGTGCCGCCGTTTTCCATGAGTACCTGCACCCCGGTACCGTTCTTCTGGCGTGCGATCGCCACCGTTGGGACAACAAGTACGTTATTCAATTTGCCTGCATCGAACTTTGCATTGACATTCATACCCGGACGCAGGAGAGTTTCAGGATCGGTGAGATCTACTCTGATTTCAAAGCTGGTGACATTAGAAGTCACCGTTGCCTGAGCCGCAACAGCCGCAACCTTCCCCTGAAAGGTTTTGTCGGGGTAAGCATCAGCTTTGATGGCGACCGACTGCCCTAGCTTAATTCTCCCAATATCAGTTTCGGCAACATTTGCCACAACCTGATAAGTTGATGCGAGCGATAGAATCGAAGAAGAGGTTGCACTAGATACTGCACTTCCGGATGTGGTAGGTGTGACGAAACCGCCCGGATCGGCATACTTGGCAGTTACAATGCCACTGAAAGGAGCACGAATGACTGTATCTTCAATCTGCGTTTGAATCGTTTTTAGGTTGCCTTGTTGCTGAATTACCTGAGCGCGTGCAGAGTCAATATCTTCCTGGCGTGTTCCCGCTTTCAGCAGTGCTAAAGCTTCCTGTCTTTGCTTCACCACCGCTTTTGCTTGCTCGATATCTTCTTTGCGTGACCCTGCTTTTTGCAATGCCAACGCTTGCTGTGCTTCGTTTACCTGAGCTTGGGCGCTGTCTTTGTCGGCACGTTTTTGGTTTACAGTCTGAAGGGAAATGGCACCAGCATTGTATAGTTGCTGATTGCGGTTCAAATCATCTTCCGCTTTTGTTAAACTTGCTTGAGCACTTTTTAAACGTGCCTCAGCCTGACCGATATCTTCAGGGCGGTTACCTGCTTGTGCTTTTTGCAGATTCGCTTGGGCTTCTTCTAATTGTGCCTGTGAAGCAGCAATATCTTGAGGGCGATTCCCTGCTATTGCTTTTTGCAAATTTGCCTGGGCAGAAGCCAGAGATCCCTGTGCTTGAATCAGTTGTCCTTGAAAGTTTGAGTCATCCATGTATGCTAGGACTTGTCCCGCTTTAACATAGTCACCTTCCTTCACAAGCAAGCTCTTTAGCCGCCCAGAGTTTTTGGGGCTGACGTTGGTTGATTGTTTTGCTTTAATTGTGCCGTTGGCTGAGATCGTGATAGGTAACGTCTCTCGCTCGACTGGGACTGTCAGCATTTTGCTTCTGGCTTGCTGGCTTGTGGAAATCATCGTCTGACGGTAAACGAGATATCCACTCCCCGTTAGTGAACTGAGAATCAGTAACCCAATCAGCCACTTGGTTAGTTTGTGTTTCATCAAGCCTTTTCTTGAAGGCTTGAATATAGTGGGTTGAGGAGAATCAAGTGTCATACGTTTCTTTGCACTTGGGTTGTAAACAACAATTGAGTCGTTGCAATGCCCTTGCTTCTACAAACCTTCGCTCAAATTTCTGGTGAGAGTTGAAAGAGTCGATAGTTTCAATTACGGAAAAACTGGGTTTAAAGCCCTTCCTCAAAATTAATCGGACAGACCACTACCTGTTTGCAGGAGGACGCGGTGGAATGCCCAGTGCCTCTGTCAACTGTTGTTCAGTTACACCCAGCTTTGCCGCCGCCGCCTTAAAATCGGGGCGAGGAGGACGCCCATTTCTATCGGCTCCATTTGGAGGATTGGCAGGCACTCCCAGCGCATCCTTTAACTGTTGTTCAGTTACACCCAATTTCGCCGCAGCCGCTGCAAAATCAGGGCGAGGAGGACGCCCATTTCTATCAGCTCCATTTGGAGGATTGGCAGGCACTCCCAGCGCATCCTTTAACTGTTGTTCAGTTACACCCAACTTCGCCGCCGCCGTCTTAAAATCGGGTCGAGGAGGACGCCCATTTCTATCGGCTCCATTTGGAGGATTGGCAGGCACTCCCAGCGCATCCTTTAACTGTGCTTCTGTGACTCCCAGCTTCGCCGCCGCCGCTGCAAAATCAATCCGGGGTCTTCGCCGCTGTCCTTGCGGTGGTTGGTTAGGCGCATCTGTTGCCTGTGCGATTTGATGCAATGGAGCTTCGGCATTTGCCTGATTGGGTGAAGTAAAAACCAATGTGCCAGCCAGAACAGAAATCGCTGTCAGGACTAATGCTTGATTAATTTTCATGCTCGTTCACCAAAAGGTAGATTGTTTACATTTCTCATTCAGCCAACCCAAAATGACACTTCGCCCTGCTTTTTAATTACAGTTTTGTAATTTTTGTCATTAAATAAATTGCGTCAAAACTCAAACTCAGTGTTATGTCAACAAGTAAGACTTAATGCGATTATTTGAATAATTATTGAAAAGTGACTGCTATTATTGACAAAGCAGTCACTTTGGGATATTTACGCAGCCAATGACTCAAATCACGCCATCTGAAGTCCAACATCAAAGGTTGCTGCGTAGCCTTGTCCATTCTTGGTGAGCTTGAGCAACAATTGGTCGCCACCATCTTGAAAAATTCCGTCCTCAACGTTCTTTTGCGTGCGCTGTCCCTTACTGGCGTACGGTGCTTGGGTGTATACGCGATCGCTAATCGAGTCATCAAAGTACAGCTGTGACGTAAACTCATAACGCTGCCCTGATGTCGCATCTGTGCGTACCTTAAAATGGATATGGACCGTTCTGCCTGGATACCAACCAGGATAAATGGTTGTGAACTCGACAATTCCATTTGCGTCCGTCACTTGATAGCCGCGCAGGAACTTTTTCCCGACGGTATTGAAACTTCGGTCTGTCACGTCCGAATAAACGCCTAGGGCGTCACAGTGCCAAATATCCACGATCGCACCTGCTAGAGGGGTGCAGCCACTACCGCTGATCTCAGAAACGCGAAGCGTCAGTTTGAGCGGCACACCGTCTTTCACCGAACCGTCCGACGGATCGGAGCGGATGTCGGAGCGGTTGAGCTTCTCGTCCACGAAATAGGGTCCTTCAGTCTGCTCCGGACGCACGATACATGCAGGCAAGGTAGCAAGATTGCCGATCGATGATGCTGCGACGGCTACACTCGACTGTGCCTGTGCGGAGCTAGACTTTCTAGGTGTGCATCCAACCAGAAATATTGCGGTTCCGGCTACCCTAAAGAAACCAAGTGCCTCTCTTCGACTTAAAATCCGACCTAATTGGTGATTGTTGTTTTTCATACTGCCTATTTTTTAAGTATCACAATTCAACTGCGAACGCATAACCGTGCAGAGCCTCTATGCCTTCCTTCTAGGGTGCCGCAGGCAGAGGGTCGAGTGCAACAATCTGGTTTGAAATGCAGTGTATTTACTTATCTGTCTCCAAATTGTTTACATTTCTGATTAAGCACAATCAAAATGACAGCTTGCCTGCTTTGTAAATTACAGTTTTGTAATTTGAGCCAAAGAGTAATGAATCTAGAATGGAGCAATAGGTGAAGTCATAACATAAATAGTTGTAATAATATAGTTGTGAACGTTCTGTTTGTCGAAGATGAAGCAAAAATTGCTAACTTCGTCCGGGCTGGATTGAAGGAGCAGGGATTTGTCGTAGACTACTGCGACAACGGTGATGAAGGCTATCTGCGGGCATTAGACAACGAATACGACGCGATCGTACTCGACATTATGGTGCCGGGAAAAGATGGGCTATCAATTCTTAAACAACTGCGGCAAAAAGGTCGGAATGCTCCTGTGATTTTGTTGACGGCTCGCAATGAACTCGACGATCGCCTGTCCGGGCTGAATTTGGGAGCCGATGACTACATTGCCAAACCGTTTTTTGTGGAAGAGTTAGCGGCTCGAATTCATGCCGTTGTGCGCCGGAGTGTGGGCGTTCGCGGAGCGACTCCTTCGGAGTATCGCCAAAATCTGCTTGCGGTTGGACAGCTCAAGCTCGATCGCATCACACGAGAAGTCACCTGCAATCAACAGGCGATAGAACTCACCAGCCGCGAGTTTAATCTTCTGGAGTATCTCATGCGCTCTCCGGGACGGGTTTTTACCCGTACCCAAATTCTGGAACACGTTTGGGGCTATGACTTTAATCCCAACACGAACGTCGTGGATGTTTGTATCCAGAGAATTCGTAAAAAAATTGACCCGATTGATGAAGCAGGCTGGATTGAAAGCATTCGAGGCGTTGGATATCGGTTTCGCAAGCCAGAGCCTCAATCATGAAACTGCGTTCGTTTCGACTCCGGATTGCCCTGTTGTCTACGGCTTTGGCTGGAAGCGCATTAGTAGGATTTGGCGCAGTCTCCTGGTTCCAAATTTACAATGCTCAGATCAGCCGCCTCGATGCACAACTGTTAAATCAGTTGATGCGGGCAACTCGTCCACCCGAACGAGAGCGATGGCAGTTCTACGGAGACTCATTAACCTATGCCTTTGGAACAAAGACAAAAATCCCGATCGCACTGCTGGTGCTTGACGCAAACGGCAACACACTTTATCAATCCAACGAAGTGCCTGGCGACAAGGACGTAAATCGTTTGCTGCTTAAGCGTCTTGAGTTGACTCCTCTGCCACAGTTTCCTAAGCGTCAACCACCGCCAAAACCTGAGAGTACAAATCCATCCGCCCTTGCACCACCCTTGATTCCCCCACGCCCACCTCGATTCGTCACCCAGCAGACGGCAACAGAAACCTGGCGGATTGGGGCAGTTAAATTTCGCAATGTTCAGGTTGCCATTGCTGTTAGCCTGCAAGCCGTCAATCAAGAGATGGCTACCATTCGCAATATCTTCCTTGTTTCAATTCCGGGGGCGCTTGTGCTGGTTGCCTCTGGGGCATGGTTGGTTGCTGGTAGTGCGTTGCGTCCCATAGGTCAATTAACAGGTGTTATTCAACAGGTGACGGTTAAAGGGTTAGATCAGCGAATTCCAATTGGGACAACGGATGTTGAATTTGTCGAACTGATTCGGGTGTTTAACCAAATGCTGGAACGCCTGGAACGCAGTTTTACACAAGCTTCGCGCTTTAGTGCTGACGCCGCCCACGAACTGAAAACCCCACTCACCATTCTGCAAGGCGAATTGGAACGAACGCTACAACAGGTGAAGAACGGAAGTGAAATGCAACAGCGCTTAAGCAACCTGTTGGATGAGGTACGCCGCCTGAGTGGAATTATGCGGAAACTCTTGCTGCTGTCTTTGGCAGATGCGGGACAAATGAGCTTGTATTTGGTTGAGGTGGATATGTCACAGTTGCTCATCGAGATGGTAGAGGATGTGGAACTGCTGGCTCCCCACCTGAGTGTACAAATTGATATTACTGATGGATTACGGGTACAGGGCGATCGCGATCTCCTCATTCAAGTTCTGCAAAACCTGTTGAGTAATGCCATCAAATACAATCTCGCCAACGGCTGGATACAGATTCACGCTCACCAAACTGAAACAACTCTCTACGTCACGATTGCTAATGCTTCAATTGACATTCCAGTCAGCGATCGCTCACGCATTTTTGACCGCTTCCATCGCGGTGATCCTGCGCGAACCCGCAAGGTAGAAGGAATCGGACTGGGACTCAGCCTAGCCCGTGAAATTGCCCGCGCACATCGTGGCGACCTCATCCTTGACTCAACATCGTCCGGTCAAACAGCGTTCACCCTCACCTTGCCGATTACGTTACACAGTTGAGCGATGGCTTCCCACCAATAATCTCTTTCTGCTGCTAACCCTGCTGAGCGATCCACTCTAAAATCCGATTCCATGCCCACCACTGGTCGGGGTCTTTTGCTTGGCGCTGGCACTCTTTACTACTTATATAGCCAACATGACCGCCGTAACGGGTTAGTAACAAATCTACCACGGGGTTGCTAGCACAGGCAATTTGCAATTCAGGTATGATTGCTGGTTCAAAGAACGGGTCGTCTTCGGCGTATATAATCAAAGTTGGTTTTGTCAGGTTTGGCAGCAGTGGTAAAGCGCTACTTGCGTTGTAGTAAGCTTCCACTGTGGGAAAACCCAATCGCTGTATTACCAGTTCGTCGTCAAAACCCCAGATACTGTTAGCTCTTTCAATCGCTTGCGGGTCAAGAGTTCCAGGATGAGCATCATGAATTCGCCATGCGAGTTTTTTCAACTGCCGCGCGATCGCCCTCTCAAAATATTTTCCCACAGGGTGTTTGACCAAAAAAGAGAGCGATCGCGCTGAATCCAAACTCGGACAAATGACTGCTGCACCGCCAATGTCGCTATCTTCTAGCCCTAAATTTTCATCCTCTTTAGTTAATTCCACAGCAGCTTTCACTGCCCATAGCGCCAATTGTCCCCCCAGAGAGTAGCCCGTAAACCAAAATTTTCCTGGGCATCCCATTGCTTTGGCAGTGGCGCTAATGCGAACAAAATCTTCTCCCTCGTACAACCCATCACTTGTTAACGTTGGCGACAACTGAGCCGTCTTACCGTGGGCACGCCAATCAAAGAGTACGACGGCATACCCTTGAGCATATGCTTTGCGCCCCAGCAGCCTCAAATACCATTGGTCATCCAAATCGCCTGTAATGCCATAAGTGCCGACGATAGTGCCATGAGCATTTTCAGGGATAGCTACCCAGCCAAAAATGGGTACTCCTTGGGCACCTGTAAAGATTTTTTCCTCATAGGGCGGCTCTGGGTTTTGGGTTGTACGTTCCCAATCACGACTAGCCCGAAGAGCGGTGTAGAGAGTCAGGACAACACCGTTTTGCAAAAACCACGCTGGACTGTAAGAGGAGTCACACATTAAGACCAAAATTTAGTATAGTTTAGGTTTGGTTGCACAATCCTTTATTCTTAATCTTTATGTTAGATTTAAAATATTTTTTATAATCAATAAAGCAATCTTTGTATCTACCAAAGGTTCTTATTTATCCTTAATAAGTAGTAATAAATTTTTACTAATGCCGAGGATTCTTGTCATAGACGATGACCCTGCAATTTCAGAACTCGTTGCCGTCAACTTAGAAATGGCTGGATATGATGTCAGCCAAGCTGAAGACGGCATCAAAGGTCAGGCGCTAGCTCTCCAGCTACAGCCAGATTTGATTATGCTCGACTTGATGCTGCCCAGGGTAGATGGATTTACCGTTTGCCAACGCCTGCGGCGGGATGAGCGTACAGCCGAGATTCCCGTGTTGATGTTAACGGCTTTAAGCCAAACTCAGGACAAAGTCGAAGGTTTCAACGCTGGCGCAGATGATTACCTCACCAAGCCCTTTGAAGTTGAAGAAATGCTAGCACGGGTGCGGGCGCTCTTGCGACGTACTGACCGAATTCCTCAAGCTGCCAAGCACAGCGAAATTCTCAACTACGGATCGCTTACCTTGGTTCCAGAACGGTTTGAAGCGATATGGTTTGGGCAAACAGTGAAACTGACTCACTTGGAGTTTGAGCTTCTGCACTGCTTGCTGCAACGCCACGGTCAGACAGTTTCCCCCAGTGAAATCCTTAGGGAAGTCTGGGGTTACGATCCAGATGATGATATCGAAACCATTCGCGTACACATTCGCCACTTGCGAACCAAACTAGAACCTGACCCGCGCCATCCCCGCTACATCAAAACGGTATATGGTGCGGGTTACTGCTTGGAGTTGCCCAGCGTACCTCAATCAACTGAAGGTGCTTCGACGACATCAGGAGTTGAGTAACGAAAGTTAAACAAGGGAGGTGATGACCCTGCGGAAAGTCGTTATGCGTCTTGTGCAGTCTTCTGCGCTGCTGATGGCTCGACCTGCTGCAAAGTGTCTCACATATTGGTTTCCAAGTCTACCAAAAAGGGGCGCGGTTTGATTTGATGGAGGATAAACTTACTCTCGCGCCCCCCGTGATAGATAATTGCGCCTCAATTCGACTATCATTGTCTTTAAGTTGATTCAAAAAATTGACACTCTACGCTACGGAAAATTTAGAGAGTGCCAATAGTGTATCGTGTACCCAATTTGTTTGATTTCAAGACCGCCGAGCTAGGGGTTTTAACCCCTGGCTATACGCAGAACATGAATACAGATGATGTATGAGCGGTTAGCAATTGATCAGTTGTTTGCCCTCAAGGATTTCTTACGTGTTATGAGGTAGATGCCTAGCACTGATAACCCAACTGTGCTTCCTGTTTCAGGAATTTTTTGCGGTGGTGTCACCCGAGTGATTCTGCCATAGAGACCTGGTGTCGTTTTCTGATCTTCAAGAACACGAAATTCGCGAACACTTGTATTACCGCCATCTTGGCTAAAGCCAATGATATTCAGTAAGTACTCATTGCCATCCAACTTGAAACTGCGAGTGCCAAAATTTTCTTTGACATACACAGTATCGGCATCGTCGTCAGGATCTTCTCCTGAGTTCGTTGTATTATCAAGCAGAAAGCCGAAGTTGAAAACTTCGCTGAGATTACTCGGGTCGGTAAATGATAAAGTGAGATTTAAAGGTACGGAATTAACGTTCGTATTTTCCTCAACCTTGCCGTTGTAGTATTCTAAAGCTCCTATCTTAAACAGTGAGCCGACGTCGTCTGTGGAAATAGAATTTCCAGTAAAGATCAGTTGATTTGCAGGTGTTCCATAGTTGTTTTCACGATCATCTGGACGAGGACGTCCCCAAGTAAATGTGTTAGTTCCCACACCAGAAAAAATGGGGTCGGTATTGCTCCCTGAATTAGGTGTTCCCCAGATACCACTCGAGTTGCCTAAAAAAGTTAGACCCTGAGCTTGACTGGAGAAACCAAGCGCTGTGATCACACTCACAGCAAAAGTTGACAAAGCAGTTGCAAAAACTGGACTTAGTTTCATAGCTAGGCTTTTACTCCTATTCAGGAGCTTGTCTCAAGTTGGTATCCCGTCCACCTTAGTAAATCCACGGAAAAGTTGCCAAGAAATTAATCGAATTTTCATGAAATCTTTATATAGACTTTGTAAATTCTTATCAAAGCAACTCTCTTTTGAGATTGTTCATAACGCTATTATTATAAGGCTTTCACAAAATATTTAGTGTTATTTAAAGGTTAACCTAAACTTAACATATAACTTTTTTATCAGAAAAACAAAGCAAAATGCACATATAACAGTGAACAGTTATCAGTTGTCAGATCAACAAGGATTTTTTTTGATTTCTCCACGTATGAATTCGGGAGCGTTTCACTTAGTGTTTTGTCCTCGGTCGGTGCGACTAGTTTGTTGCTGTATCCCTTTTTCGGATGACATGAGCACTGTTTACTGATAACTAATAACTGTTCACTGTTAAATTGACGAGGTATGGAGTTTTTTTTTACTTCCCCACCTCTTCGTGTCCCTTCTAAGGAGCAAGGGCGTTACCGCGAAGTAAGCTACCAATAGTCTTGGCAGTAATTTTCAGTTGAGTGATGGGATTAGCCGGCACAACTGTTTTGTAGAGATAGCTATCAAAAGTCAGCCGTTGGACATCCAGGTCAGCGCACATTTCCACAAAAGCTTCGCGGGTGGCGTCAGAACGGTAAAATACGGATTGCAGGAGATCCAGTACTTTGTAGGTCAGCCCGTATTTGCGATCCCAGCGCTTAATATACACCTTGAGGTCAGCTTCTGTAGGAATGCGGCTACCGCCATTCGACATTTCTACAATTGTTTCGGCACACATCCGTCCTGATTTGGCTGCAAAGTAAATGCCTTCACCAGAAGACTTGGTGACATAACCAGCAGCATCACCCACCAAAGCTATTCTGCCAACAACGCGACGCGGACGCGGATGTTCGGGAATCGGGTGTGCTTCTACTTTGATAATTTGACCGCCAATCAGCTTGCGGGCTGCACGGGCGCGGATACCAGCTTGCAATTGTTTGATGCTAGCTTTGTTAACGTGCATCGTACCAGTGCCTACTGCGACGTGGTCGTATTTGGGGAAAACCCAAGCGTAGAAATCTGGAGACACATCGTCGCCGACGTACATTTCGGCGAGATCTTCGTAGTAAGCCATTTTGTCTTTAGGTAGACGAATACGCTCTTGGAAGGCGATCGCATAGTTGTAATCCCCTGCATCCATTTCTTTGGCAATGCGGGAATTTGCCCCATCAGCCCCAATGATCACATCGACTTTCAGGGTTTTGGCAATACCTTGGGCACCGCCTTCTGTGTGGTCTACATAATGAATGGTATAGGGATCTGTATTATTGGTCGGAATATCGAGTTTATGAACGGTGGCATTAATTAAATTTGCGCCCAATTTTGCCGCGCGATTCCGCAGATAACCATCTAGCACCTCACGGCGGCACATTCCTATATATTCGTCTTGTTTTTCTAAATTGATGTCAACCTCACGATTCGAGGGCGAAATCATTTTCATCTTCCGCACTTGGCGGTCAATAATATTCTGCGGCAGGTCAAATTCACTCACCATGCACAAGGGAATTGCACCGCCACAAGGCTTGGCATTGTCTAGCTTGCGTTCAAACAGGTAGGTTTCAATTCCAGCTTTGCAGAGCGTTTCTGCGGCAGATGAACCAGCTGGACCGGACCCAATAACAGCAACCCGTAGTGTCAAAGGTCTTCTCCCAATCTTGACATTTACCGAAAGCATCGTATCACGGACTTTTGCTAGAGTCTGCACTCCACTTTCGAGATTTGATATAAATGCAATATTCCTTAATATTTCGCTACAAACACTTAGGTTGAAAATTGGTCATCGAAAATTTTTATGCAAATTTTACGGTATTGACGCACAAGGTGTGTTTATTGAAGCCGAGGAGATCCAACCAACCTTTCTGGTTGCCTTTGAACCTGATCAATTTCAAGAGTCCTGCATCCTGTATCTCTATTTTGAGGCGATGGGCAACGAGTTGCAGTTGCTGCACATCGCGAGCCGTGAATTCGTGAGGCTCCAAAGTGCCGACGTGCAGCACCCCAACCACTTCTTGATTCAAGGACACGGGGATGCCGACGAGCGATCGCAGACCCTTCTGGCGTAAAATAGGGCTAATAACCTCGACCTGCGCCAGGTTATTGACTATCATTGGCGACCTACTTGCGGCGATGCGACCAGCGACGCCCTGTCCCATTGGGATACGGATCTGTTGTACAATTTCCTCCTCAAGTCCGAGGGTAGCGTACACTGCTAAATTCTGCCGATCCGCAATAGGCAGCAGCAACGTAACGGTATCTACAGACATATACTCTTGCAGCCACGCGAGCAGCTTTTTCAAGGAAGCGGCTAGCTTTGTTGTCGTGCCGTTCTGCTCCCCAGCTACAAACACATCCCAGCCCCTATAAGGTTTTGGTAAACCAGTATAATCTCCCCAAAATACCATGATTGCACTCCAGTAACTGTAAAATACTGACGTTGCTACGGTTGCATAAGCTCCCACCTCCCCGTCCTTCCCTAATCCAAACGAAGTGGGGATTCGGGGGAGGGGTCGGGGGCTGGGGTACTTTTATTATTGACTTATGATATATGTAATATACGCTAATCTTCTTCCTAAACCGTAGATTAGTTGCACAGGTGCAGTAGCAGTGGGCATACTATGGGCATAGTAGTTGAGAACGTATCCAAACAGTTTGGCAGTTTTAAAGCAGTCGATCAGGTCAGTCTAGAAGTTGAAAGTGGCTCGCTGGTAGCGTTGTTGGGACCGTCAGGTTCCGGAAAATCTACCCTGCTACGGCTGATTGCAGGTTTGGAGTTGCCAGATACTGGTAGAATTTTGCTGACTGGCAAAGATGCGACATATAAAAGTGTGCAAGAGCGGAACATTGGGTTTTTGTTCCAGCACTATGCCTTATTCAAGCATCTAACAGTGAGGCAAAACATAGCCTTTGGCTTAGAGATTCGCAAAGCAACAAAAACAAAAGTCAAAGAGCGAGTCGAAGAATTGCTGGATTTAGTGCAACTACGTGGACTGGGTAATCGCTACCCATCGCAGCTTTCCGGCGGTCAACGCCAACGGGTAGCATTAGCACGGGCATTGGCAGTAGAACCCGAAGTATTACTCTTAGATGAACCATTTGGCGCACTCGATGCCAAAGTCCGTAAAGATTTACGGGCATGGTTACGCCGCCTCCATGATGAAGTTCATGTTACCACAGTTTTCGTCACCCACGACCAAGAAGAAGCAATGGAAGTCTCCGATCAAGTCGTGGTGATGAATGAAGGGCGCGTGGAACAGATAGGCACGCCAGCGGAAATTTACGATTATCCAGCGACAGCATTTGTCATGAGTTTTATTGGACCTGTTAACGTGCTGCCCAGCACAGCACAGATTTTCCGGAGTAATGGGTTTGATTCTGCACATCCAGAAACATTTTTGCGTCCGCAAGACGTGATTGTGGAAAGGATCGCCAATGGAGCTACGGTACCAGCTACGGTTAGTCGGTTGATAAATCTAGGTTGGGAAGTGCAAGCAGAGTTGACCTTAGATGACGGACAAGTAGTTACAGCGCATTTGACGCGCGATCGCTTTGACGAGTTGAAGTTGGAACCGCAACAAAAGGTTTATGTGAAGCCCAAGGATGCAAAGTCTTTCCCGCTTTATTACTCGATTTAGCCGTACTATTCCTGCACGTGGAATGACTTTGCTACCTTTGCCAAACTTGCAAGGGCGCACAACCCGTTTCTTAACTGCTGCTCAAATGCATTTGCCCTCAAGTTATGAGGATTATGACTTGAGCGCACTGACTTCTAATTTCACCATACGAACATGTACTAATCCATTTTGGTCAAGCGGAATCCTTTCCAGGTATGTCTCCACAAAATGAGTGATAAAATCGCCCCGTTTACTCTCAGGTACGCACTGTGTGAAAGGCATCCAGGTTGTGCGTATCCAACCTGTTAAACCCTCTTTACCAAAATGCGTCATGTCTTTTGGAATTAACTCAAGCCGCTCAATGTTAAAACCAGCTTTTTCTAACCATAGTGAATAGTCCTGATCCCCGTAGAAGAAATAGGGATTGTGAAAGCCATCAAAATAGTGCTTCCAAGGTTCGCAGGAGATAAGTTCAGAAAAAATTTGCACGCATATCCGCTGCAGTTAAGAGACCACCACATGCAATAACCAACCGACCCCCACGCCGCAACGACCGACTCGCACCTCCAAGAAATGCTTGGTGATCGTCAACCCAGTGCAGTGCCTCATTTGAAAAGCACAGATGGAACTCCTGCTCGAAATCGAGAGAACGTGCATCAACACAAGCGAAAGAAAGATTTGGATATACATGAGCCGCATAGGTGCGAGTAGCATAAGCAATCATATCGGGGGAACTATCTATACCAACCACTCTGCCTCTAGGTAAAGTAGTTGCAAAGTCAGCCGTAATTTTTCCATCTCCACAGCCAACATCCAGAACGGATTCATCACCTTGCAAATTAAGACTTTGCTTTAGTTCCTTTGCCCATTTCAATTGAGCATCCGAGTTTTTCGCATAGTCTTGTGGATTCCACTTCATACACTACTACCCAAGTTGAAATACAATCCGTGAAGATGTCCTGACATCTTATCACACAGCTTGTTGCTGAGCGGACTTTTGTAAAGCAATCTCTCCTGCACCACCTTCAGGCTGCGGTAGTCCTACACCCGACACTGGATCTGCCCTTACGGATACGCCTCTCTAAAGTTCGCAAAGGGCGCGAGTGAGGTTTTAACGTAACTTGGTAGGAAGTGAAACAGTAGCTTGGGATTCTCTTTAAAAATTCTTAATAAACAAAATTCAAAATACTATGATAATCATTATCTTAGTCGAAAATCAGACTTAGATGGAGAAGCATTGTGGTTGCGAATAACAGGACCTGGTTTCTTAAGCAACGAATTCAAACAGGGAAAGCATCTGTGTCTATTGCAGTCAGCTTTTTAGTGTCAGCACCCCTAGTGTTATCTACCGCACTGACATCAGCACAAGCTCATGACGCTCATAGTCATGCTGATGAAACTGAATACTTCATAGGGCGAGATACTTTGCAGGTTCTTACCAGCGGTACGTACGCTGGATTGGAAAACCCAAACTACAATCGTCTGACCTTTCTATACGCACATAGGGAAGAAGACCCCACAACCAACCATTTCCACGGCATTGGTGCTTACAGCTATTTAGGATCACAAAACAGTCCAACCATTACCTTAACCAGCACAAATAACAGAATTCCTGAACCATATACACAACGATCGCCTCTAACATTATTACCAGGAACAGGAGTTTTTACTGGTCGTTTAATTACCACTCCGACAAACGAGGAGTACAGCGATCTCAATATACAGCCTGTGCGATCGCTCCAAAATTCTACCGAACCAGAAAACCAATATCTGTTTAATAGCAGTAATAGTCGTTGGCAAGGATCGCTTAAGGGAGCAACAATTGGTTTACAATTGGTGTCATTAAGCAATGGTTTAAATATTGCTGACCAGTCAGGGTCAAATCTCTTCAACTCTGTTGGCGATATTTACACTATCGGCACTGGGGATGATTTTTCTTTCACTCCTACTTTTTGGACTGACGCTGCTACCCCACAAGGAAACTATTCAGCTACATTCAAGCTTATAGATTTAGGTACTGCTAATAACCGCACACTTCTCGGCGAGTCTGGCACCTTCAGTTTTGATTTTCAAGTCAAGCCAATACCTGAACCTACAACCACAATTGGACTCGGTGTTGTTGGGTTACTAGCGTTTTCGCTTTTTCGACACAAGAAACGTACTGCTAACAGATTGGGTAGCTAATCAGGTGACAATAGAAAGCGGGTTTCTTGGAGAAAGCCGCTTTCTGTCTACAGTCGATTAAATTTCAGGAAGATAATAAAAAGTCCCGAACCGCTTCAACCACAGCCTGTGGGTATTCCTCATGCATTCCTAACGAACCTGGAAGAACAACTGTTTGTACTCCCGGTAAAGTTGCCAAAGCATCCATTTCAGCACGAGATTTCGCAGGGCTGGATTCTCCAATAACAACTTTCAACGGTACAGACAAACCCCGAGCAAGTGCTAGAAAATCATCTTGGTTGTCTACAGCATCGAGGGTACCAGTGACAAACGCAGCCGGAGCATATCTTCCCCCTGGCTGTTGAGTATTGCGCCATTTATGCTGGATGAAGTCGGGCGTCAGTTTTGCCGCATCTACGTAGACGTGGCGGCGATACATAAAACTCAGGAAAGAGGGTAAGGTGTTGAGCTTGTAAAGAATTTGACCAACAAAAGGCGATCGCACTAACTCTCTAACCATCCCAGTAGTTTGCTGATTCAGTCCCATAACCCGTAACGGACCGCGCCAAGTCGGAGCTACCAAGACTACACGCGAAAATGCTGATGGTATTTTATTTGCAAGTTGCAGAACATACGCTGCGCTATGACCAGCCGCAACCACTGCTACTGGCGTCTTTATTACAGATGTGACGAAACCTTCCAGAAATTCCTGGTACAAAGCTGGTCCATAATTTACCGCTAGGCGTGAGGATTGCCCAAAACCAGGCCAATCCACTGCGACTACTTGAAAATTGGGAGAGAGCAATTTGCCGATTTCGCCCATTTCTGAGCGCATAGAAACGGTACTGAAAGCTGGGAGTAGCAAAAGCTGCGAACCTTTTCCTAAACTTTCATACACAGCACGCAATTGCTGGTTTTCCCAGTTCCAAAAATATTCTTGAACGACTCCACCAATCTCACTATAGGGAGATGCAGATAATAAGTTGGTTGACATGACAAAACATTTTCTTAAAAGGTTTGGCTATTTGAGTTTTCTGATAAGTCAATAGTCCGGTGTCCATAGCCTATAATCCATAGTTTTTTACTATTAACTATTGACTATTAACTATTAACTAACTATTGACGATTAACTATATGTTAGCCATTAGCGATTAACTGACATTCCAACGCTTTTTTTTGCATAGTTTTAAAAATGTTGTAAAATCCATTAGCTCGCGAGGGTGTCAGGCTGACATTTAAACCTGTTTCTTGAATAAAATCTGGAGTGAGTTGCACAATTTCACCACAGGTTAATCCATTTAACCCTTCGACCAAAAGCCCGACTAATCCTTTGGTTAATTGAGAATCAGAATCTCCTTGGAATATGACTTTATCGTCTTCCAGAGTCGCTGTGACAAAAACTTGGGAAGCGCAGCCAGAAACTTTGTTTTCTGGTACTTTGTCAGCTTCTGGGAACTCCTTGAGCCGCTGACCATACCAAATGAGCTGTTCATAACGTCGCTTAGGGTCAGAGGCTCGTTGGAAGCGTTGGACAATTTTAGCAAGATTTGGTGGCAAGGAATCAATGGTAGAGGACATAACACAGGTAGGAACTATGAATCTACATCACCTTGAGTTTAAATTATCTTCATGATGATTGCTTGTTTACTGTTAATTAACCTCTTTCCAGAAAGGCTCATTGACACTTAGCACTTGCCTGACTACGTGAAACATTATTTAGGGGTCATTCGTCATTACATACCGTAATACCCCAACCTACGGGTACCTTGAGGATGGGGCATTATGGTGCTTTTGGATAATTTATGGCTCTTGTGTGCCTATTTTCCTCGCTTGTTCACTATCCTGTCACAGGAGCAAGACCTCGCATTTGACGAATACCATTGATGCAGGCTACGCAATCACAGCCATATTTGGCTACGGCTGCTTCGCTTTCTTCATCAGTGAATTTCAGTTCTCCGGCGGCTTTATTTTGATCGCCTTGTGGTGCGGCAAATTCCACGGAGGAACCAGAAGTGTTGTTAACCCGCGAACACGTTAGACGAGGGGTTGCTTTGTGAGGGGAACTTGTGCAGGAGAGATTGTTGCTGGCTGGCTTCACTGTTTGATTTGCTCTAGCTGGTTGGGTCATCATTGCCAAAGACAGCATAGAAGCAAACAGTACTGGACTAGAAAGCAAGGTGAAGACAAATTTTCTGTTCATCTGCTTAAAAACATCTGTAACTACAGAAGGTATGGCTTTAATGTTTTCAGATCCTTTGGTTGGTATTCAGTAAATTTTGTGCAAAGTTGCGTCATGAAATTGCACTTAATACTAACAAAGTAGCCATCATTGTACCAGAAGCGATTTATCGCGTCCAGAAAAAGGCAAGAGGAATAAAGAGGTAGATGCAGCTAAGGAGAAACACTTGACACGAAAAATGAAACTGTTCTCTCGTCTTTTTTTACTCGCCCTTGCGTTCAAGCTTACTTTGTTTGATGTAAATGAGTCTTTACTGCAATTTTGAACTACCTTTAACCAAATGGAAAAATACGTAACATAGTAAGTCAAAGTTATTGACTGAGTTAGCATGAGCTAAGTTCCTGACTCAGGCGAAGTCAGTCAAAATCTCAGCATCCAACCAAATGTAGTTAGTAATAATAAAGACAAACGTGGTTTTAGCAGTTGATTGTACGCCGGGAATATGTCGAGTAGATCCCGCAAATTCATTTGTGGGCTGTGTTGCGAGCTTAAGCCAAATCTCGGTACACTGATAGTTCATCCACTCTCATTTCAAAAGGCATTCCTTGACCCTTGGGAGGACAGAGGCGAATTTTTGCACTGCTGACAAGTGTATGTAGCAATGCAGCCATCGTCACAAGTTTCTGTAACATACGCCAGTTTGTCACTTGGTCTGGACATTCAATGACTAAAGTCAAAGTACTCACGTGAGTGGTTACGTACCAGCGACAATTAGACAATAAATCTTGGATAGTGCGATCGCACCCTTCATAAAAGTATCTACTAATAGAATACTCGAGTTGCTGCCGCAGGATAATATCTGCTGATGTAGCTTGAACAGGGCGTGAATCCTCTTCGTGAAAAAAATGTTTGCTCTTCATCTCCTTGTCTCTCGATTACTCTAACTATTTTCCAATGACCATTGCATAGAGTACGTCTTTCTTTGTTTCTAAAAATTCCTGAGTTTCGTCATCATAGAAAGCACCAATACCGCTACACTGAATATCCCAATAGTTGCTGAATAAATACACTCTCTGTCCCAAAAAACCAGCAACTTGCATCGCCGTTTGATAATTGCTGTAGTTAGAAACAAAAAATAAAGTTACAGCACTATCTCTAGCAAGGGCTTGATTCACACACAAGTAACCCACCTTGTCATTGAAATTACCTGCTTTAACCAAACGCTTTCCTTGATATAAGCCAGGCGATATTCCCTCAACTCGATGAATAACAGAGTAAATTTCTATATCCTCGAAATTTTCTGTTGGTATCGGTTTTTCTACTTCCTGTAAGATATTCCAGAAATCTTTTGCAGAGATAGACTTTTTCTGAAAACGCCTGATTGAGCGTCTGTTCCAAACAGTTTGGTAAAATCTTTCCTTGTCAAAGTCAAACTGCGGATATTCTAGTTGTTTTTGGGAACTCCCAGAAGTAGCAGTTGCTTGATAGCCATCTTCAATCAGTTGATTAGCTTCAAAATAATCAGTTCCGCAAACGAAAGGCATTTTCAGCCTTAAACGTCTGACTGTCTTTTCTTGGAACTCACCAGAGATAGCACAAGCAGTTATAAACTCTTTATTCTCAAAGCCTAAATCAGCATTGAGAGCGAGTTTATCAAAATCAAAAAATAATTGTAGCTTTCTATTGTGTAGATAAGTTGAGGCTGCAATAGCGCCTAAATGGTGCCCGCTATCTAAACAGCAATACCTCACACTCCTTTCTTTATATTTCCAACTAGACCTATAATAAACGCAACTGATTAAAAAAATGAATCCGATGATACGATTATTCGGTAATATGTAACTCTCTAATCCATCATCAATCAATTCATAGATGAGTGTTAGACAATTATTTGCAACTTCTAGATGATAGATACCATCTACTATCCCCTCTATCCCTCGAATTTGTACGTAAACTTCAGTAGGATAGAGAGCGCCAGCTGATGGATTGACTCGCAGCTTATATGGACCATCTTGATAATTTTTTTCAAAAGTAATAGCGCTGGTTAGCCAAAGAAATGAATGAATAGGATTATTGACATTTAATTTCAATCTCCTATAAAACTTTGGATAGAATTTAAATGGTGATGGTTGGGTAGATGCATCGACATAATTTGGATCGAGCATCACTGATAAGTAAGAATGCTTTGTGGAGTCGTGATAAGTTTTACCTAATTTTTGGTATTGTTGCATCTTTCAGTATTGTTAAAACTTCTATAGTGCTGGCAAAATCTAGAGCTTTAAAATCATCTAAGTTCTTCAAATCTAGGTTAGGGTTATGCTTTAAAAGCAGCTTGACAACTTCTACTTTGCCCGCTGATGCTGCGTACATCAAAACAGTAGCGCCGTTATCATTTTGGTTGTCAATGTTAATATTCGTCATCAGTAATAAATTCATCAAATCGTAGTGGTTGCCAAAACAAGCAAACCACAAAGCATTATTGCCGTCATTGTTTCTAGCATTGATATTTGCACCTGCGTCAATCAGTTCTTTAACGACTGAGTAAACGCCTTCTCTTGTGGCTTTCATCAAAGCTGTATCGCCATTTTCACCTCTGGAATTTAAATCTTGAATATTGTAAGCTTTTGCTATAAGCCATTGGGTTGTCGTCTCACTCAAATATTGCTTCATAAACATTCGTTAGTTTTACTTTGAAATACTCTATTTATTTTTTTACCATTACTTTGTTGTTTAGTTTGTTAACGTATAACAATAACTTACGAATATCGGTGCATTTCTAGATTTCAGAGCATTGTCAAGACCAATAGTACTATTAATTCAATTTTCGCTTTTAGAAAAATTGATAACTAGCAAAAAACATTTTTGAATAAAATTTTAACTACTTTTTCAAAAATGCTAAATCAAAAGCATTGATTTTAGTAAAAATAGCAAACCTAAATTTTTTATGAAAACACAAGTTCTCCGACTTCTTTAAGAAGTCGGAGAACTGAATCACAAATGAAATAAGTCTGTTATTAAAAAAGAGATTGGAGATGCTTACAAGTATTATGAACTTGGTATAGCAAGCATTTAACTTGATGATCAGGAACATACTTACCCACAACTCCAAAGTCACTCTATAGATGGAAGGGGAGGATATTCCTGAGGTAGAAGTTTGAAGAAGCTACAGTAGTTACCTTTTCATAAGAACCAAATAAATTAAGCTCAAGCCTGCCTTAACAACTCAACGGCAACAAGGCTTGACTTGAATGCTCTTTTGACCTGTATTTGTGCGAGGAAGACCGTTAGAAGCAAAGCATCCTTAAAGTTCCTATTAAACTTGATTTTTGGCTTGATTTTTGGAACATACCTTGCTCTGAATCTCCTTCAAGAGCGCTCAGGAATCAAAATTATAACTACCTTTCAAAGATTCAAACACACAACAGATATCAACGAATATGCACAATCACACACGGTTAATCAAAAAGTTTGTTGGCAGCTTTGTGGGAGTGGCTGGCGTAAGTAGCTTCATTGTTTTGCAAGGAATAGCACAAGCAAACATTAGATCTGCTTCTTCTAACAGTTCCAGTCAGTTCATCCTTTCCCAAAATTCCCCAGGGACAACAAGCCCTTCTACTCCAACCCCGCCTTCTCCTCGCACTACGTCTTCTCCTGGTGGCACGTCTTCTCCTGGCACCACGAGTCCTAATCGTTCGCTCACTGCTGTGGATAAACAATTTATCACCAAGGCAGCGCAAAGTGACCAGACAGAGATCCAAACAAGTCAACTGGCACTTAAACGGTCTCAAAACCAAGAAGTGAGAAGCTTTGCAGAGCGTATGATTCAAGAACATACAACTTCGAGCGAACAACTGACGCCCATAGCCCAGCAAAAGGGTTTTACACCACCAAAAGACATCGGCAAGGAAAACAGAGCTTTATTGACGAAACTGAGCAACCTAAAAGGTACAGAGTTTGACCGAGCATATATGCAAGGGCAGGCTCAAGCTCATGCCAAAACTCTGGCTAATTACCAAAATTACCTCAAACAGGGACAAGATCCTGATCTGAGAGCGTTTGCAACTCAGTTTGCTCCAATCGTCGCCGATCACCTACAAATGGCACAGAACATGGCAGGAGGCTCGGGAACTACCGGCTCAAGCGGCTCTGGACATTCTGGCTCTGGACATTCTGGGACAGGAACCTCTGGTTCGGGCACTTCTGGTACAGGAACTTCCGGTTCGGGCACTTCTGGTACAGGAACCTCCAATCCAGGACGTTAACCACTAGTAAGGATACGGTGGGTACTGTCTATCTAATGATGAATGGGTAGGCAGTGCCTACTGATTTGCTTGGCGAAGATTTTCTATCATAAAAATCTTACTTTTTGCGAGCCACAACATGAAAAATATGCCAGTGCTTGTCTTCCCCTATAGCTGTTTTTCCGGGATGATCTTCTTCCTGTAACATTTCGATTTCAAAAGGTTGCAGCAGCATTTCTATCTGTTGGCGCGTATGATGATTCATCGAAGCATAAATTGCCCAAGAATCGCGTTCCCCAAACAATTGTCCACAGAAACGACCACCAGAACGCAATGATGAAATAATTTTTTCCCATAAAGTAGGGAAAGAGTTTGGCGGACAAAATGGTAATGAAAAGCTGGCGTTTACTAAATCTACTGATTCGGGTAGCACTACGTCTTTAAAGAGAACAACCTGAGTTTCTAGAAGTTGGGAGTTAATATCTGAACGATTTAATAAACGGGCGATCGCTTCAGCTTCACCATCAATAGCCAAAACCCGCCAACCCCGACGCAACAGTTCTACTGTATCTCGCCCTTCCCCGCAGCCCAAGTCAATTGCAAACCGTGGCTGTTGGACAGCTGTTTCTTGTTGGTTAAGACTTGCAGCCTCAAAACGCGCTAAAGCTTCAAGTAGGGTGTCTCGTGGTGGACGACCCACAACAGCGTTATAATAATCCGACCACTTGCGCTCAAAATCTTTACCTTCAGATTGATAATTATTGACTTCTGACATAATATATACAATTACAAGTGGAAATTTTCACAACTAACCCATATATAAAAATCCTATTTGATTTATGGAAATCGCGCATGTTCAGATTCCCGACTTCTTAAAGAAGTCGTGAATCTTGTTGTTGACGTAGCCGAAGGCAGCCCGTAGAGCTTATGATTTAGAATTACTATATTAATTAATATTAAAAAATTACATTGCTTATTCTATGATTAAATCATAAATCATAGGGTATTGGTTGCTTAGAAAAGCCGATTTGGTGGACATTTGAGATTTTCGCGAGCAATACCCACCCGAAAGAAAATCACTGTAATAGATTTTGCATCTTAGCTTCTTCGCCGTAAGCCCCGCGCTATAACGGTACTCCGGTTAGCGTCGGGATATAAGGCGGGGGAGAAGGAAGACATCCCCGACCTATGTTAAATGTCATTTAACGCGGGAATCAACATTAAGCGCGTTGGGCTGGGACTGTTCCCAACGATAAAACGGCGTAAAGGGAATCCGGTTGTAAGTAACTCTACTACCAACAGTACCTTGAAGGAAGTTCTGGAAACATTAAAAATGTACCAGAAGCCTACACCAAGTTGGGTACAACTATGGTGTAGGTAGTTCACTAAAGCTACGGTAGACGTTACCACAATAGTAAATTTACTGAGGACGGTAATCCTTCTAACAAGCTAGTATTAACATGATAATTGCTGTTGCTTGAGAAAGTGGCTGGCTTTTTCCTGCAACTCTTTATCTTGAACGAAAAATGACTCGGTTTGGACTTTGGATGTGAGATCAGCAATTAGGTAATGGTGTAAGGGAAAAGGTAAAATATACTATGCCTTTTTCCTTCTACCTTTTTTTTGTGTTATCTCCCATCTAAAATCTCAAATCTAAAATTGCTCCGATTAGCCGATGAGTTAACGGCAAGCTATCAATCACCATTCCAACGCATAGCAACATCATATAAAAAATTGAGTAGAGAAATAGAGAACGCGCTAGTTGTTTATCATCTGGATTGTGCAAAAGCGCCCAAGCTTTTTTGATGAAAATAGCCCCTAGTACAAGGGCGATACAGGCGTAAACAGCACCAGTAACAGCAAGCGGATAGACGAGTAAAAATGTAGTGGGGATAAGAAGCAAAGAGTACACCCAAATCTGACGAGTCGCAGCAACATTACCAGCGACAACAGGAAGCATCGGTACACTAACTTTGGCATACTCATCACGGATCATCAATGCTAAAGCCCAGAAATGGGGAGGTGTCCACAAGAATATGATCGCAAATAGTAACCATGCTGCCCAGCTTAAAGTATCTGTTACCGCCGCCCAACCTACTAAGGTCGGAATTGCTCCAGCAGCACCACCAATGACGATATTTGCAGAATTATGGCGTTTGAGTAAGTGAGTGTAGACGCCTATATAAAAGACAATACCAGACATTGTTAATAAAGCACTTAGCAAGTTGACGAACACAGCAAGTAGGCTGAAGGAAAGACAAGCAAGTGCGATCGCAAATATCAAAGCATGCGATGGCTGTATGCGACCGGAAACCAAAGGTCGATGACGCGTGCGTTCCATTTGGTCATCAATGTCGCGGTCATAGATACAGTTAATTGTCTGGGCGCTAGCAGCGGCGAAAGTCCCGCCACAGAGAGTCACAAGCAGCAATACTGGGTTGACGTTTCCCTCGGATGCAATCCACATACTAGCAGCAGTCGTCATGAGGAGCAGCGGGATAATCCTAGGCTTTGTGAGTTGATAGTAACTCTGAATGACTTGTAAAAAGTTTTGATGGTGGCGTACAGCGGTATTCTCAATCATGGTTCTAGAAATTCCTCATTGGTTTACTGATTATCAATGCGGACATAAATTCTTCCAGCAATTTCCTTTTGCAGTGTCAATCTGTTTTCTCCTACTGTGATGACAAAACAAGGAAACTGCTGTTCTAAAGTTATGGAAGCTCCTGGTATTATTCCCATTGATATCAGTTCTTCGAGAAATTTTTCGTCCTTAATGTTGCAGAACTTGACGATTCCTCGCTCTCCTATTTTCAGCAATTCTAGCGAGGAACCACTGACACTAAATTTAGAGAACATTAATAACTAAATTGCTATTGTTTGTAAGACTTAAACATCTTTAATAAAGATTGTAGAGACGTAGCATGCTACGTCTCTACATGAGTAAGGGAATTTATTTCCTTACGGGTGAAAACACTGCAACAAGATATGAACTAGACTAAGTACGGTTCTTGATGAGTCTTAATCGTGCAATTAGAACGTGGATAAGTCACGCAAAGTAGAGCGAAACCCTTCGACATTTGCTCGTCATCCAAAAAGCTTTGCTCCGATTGATCGATTTCACCTTCAACAACTTTACCAACGCAGCTAGAACAAGCACCTGCGTGACAAGAAAAGGGCAAATCAATACCCTTTTCTTCAGCTGCATCGAGGATGGTTGTCTCCTCATCAACTTCAATTGTGGTATCCAGACCTTCTTTCTTGCTGATTAATCGAACTTGGTATGTAGTCATTTTCTGATTCTTTTCACACGCGGTACAGTTCAGTTAGGTTTTATGACTTCAAGGGCTTTAACAATCCAAAAGTCAAAATTCAAAATTCAAAAAATTCTTGAATTCTAATTTTGAATTTTGAATTGCTTTCCAGGGGAACGAGCTAATTGGCTATTAGACATCTCCAGAAATTAGATTTCAGACCATACAGCATAAGGATCTGAAACTGATTTTCAATCATAGGTCTATTAGCTGCAAGGTACACCTTCAGAGGAACAGTCAGCCGTTCTAAATGACTTTCCACAACCGCAGGTATCAGTAGCCTTGGGGTTGATGAACCTAAACCCGCCGTCCATGACGCCTTCTACAAAATCGACAATTACCCCTTCCAATAACGGCGCACTTTTGGCATCAACGTAAACTTGCACCTTGCCTTGCTGGCTGACTAAATCATCTGGTTGGGGCGAGCTTGTGACTTCCATTGCATACTCATAGCCACTGCAACCACCATCTTTGACAGAGATGCGGATACCTTTAGTTGGCGTATTGGTTTCGGGAGTAGAATCCCGCAGAAACGCGCGCAGGCGAAATTCTGCTTTTTCCGTCAAAGTAACCGTCATCAAACCTCCTAATGAGTTGGAATTAGTTGTTGTGATTCAAAGTGTGAATTTGTCTAGTGGTGATGAGTAAAGCAATCACAATCAGCACTTCAATTGGCACAGGTGAAAAAATGAAGCTTAAACCTAGGCAGAACAAAGCAATCAATATAGCCAGGAACTGCCAAATTTGATTTGCGATTTTTGCACTGACTTGAGACAACGCTATGGCAAACCCTAAAGCAATGAATGAAGACACCAACATGACTCATATTTACTTGCAATGACTGGTGGTTTCCATAGGATTGGATTGCGAGTATCTCCAAGGCGCACTGTTACCGCATACAGGACACGAGCGATCGCGGTAAGAACGGCGCTTGACAAATTCCATCCGGGTTAAGTCAATTGTCAAAAGTTCTGACAACAGAGGTTGACTCAACCCAGTGATCAGCTTGATAGCCTCCAGCGCCGCCAGACAAGCCAGTGTTCCAGAAACAGCACCCAGAACTGCAAAGCCACGCGTATCCCAATCAGGCTTCTCAGGAAACAGACAAGATAAACAAGGCGTCACACCAGGAATAATCGTGGTTAAGTAAGCCTCCATCCCGTCCATTGCTGCTTCCACCATAGGCTTACGCCAGCGCACGCAAGCTTCATTTAACAAATCGCGCTCCGTAAAGTTATGAGCGCAGTCAAGAGCCATATCAGCTGATTGCACCAAGGAGTCTACATTTTCCGGGGTGACATATTCATGAACTGCTTCCACCTCGACATCAGGATTGATGGCTTTCAGAGTTTCTTGTGCTTTGAATACTCTGGGTTTGCCTACCCAATCGTGCGTCATCAGAATCTGACGATTCATATCATCAAGCCGCAGATCACCACCCCGAACCAGAATCAGCCGCCCAACGCCAGCTACCGCGAGGTATAGCGCCGCCGTACCGCCCAAGCCTCCTACTCCTGTAACCACAACCGTCGCTGACTTGAGGCGCTTCTGTGCTACTTCGCCAAAATTAGGAAGCATCATTTGGCGACGGTAACGTTCCAATTCGGTAGGCGTTAGGTTTACCACTTTTTACCTCCTAATCCGATGTGATTTCTGTCAGCGTGACTACATTTTTAGGCTTCTCATTAAACACTTTGAACAGCTTTTGTTCTTGGGGTGTTGATTCAAGAAATACCTCATAGGCTTTAGAAAAAGCCTCACGATATTTACTTAACCTATCTGAGAGACTGAGGTCAGTATAATTTTCATCAATTTCTTTGATAAGTTGAGAAAACTTTTTCAAAATATGCAAACGGTTTACGTGCACAACATTTTGGTCGTAGGGGAGTTCAAAAAAATCAAAATACTCCTCTGCATCTACGAGATTTTTGAATTTATTATAATCCCAGTTCATTTTGCCTGCTCCAGTTTTTTTAGCTGTTGCTTAAGTTCATCTAATTGACGATAAATTTCATATGTCTCAGAGGCAGCATCCATAAGCTGTTGATAATTTGTTGGTAATCCCTCTGCTAAATCATGCAAGTCCATTTTCATTTGACCTGCTTTACTATTGAGACGTTTTATCTGAGTTTTCAACTCCTCAATAGTAGATATTTCTTCAGCTTGTGCCATCAATATCTCCTTGTGTAAAAGAAAGAAGATAGAAGATAAAAGATAGAAAAAGTATTTTTTTCTAAATTCAATCTTCACTCTTCGCTCTTCGCTCTTCTTTTTTAAACCTTGCTGACTTCGGGAAAGCGCTTAGCCAAATCAATTCCCTTTTGTACGAACTTTTCTCCCTCTTCTGCTAATTTTTCCAACGAATCAAAGCCAAAGCGATGTGCATCGCGTAAGGTCTTTGTTACTAACAAAAGACGGCCGGAAAAGACGAGCGCCCAGCCAAATCCTTCATGACTCAAATCAATGACAACTTGCGATAAAAGACCTGTTTCCTTTTCAATACAAGCAGCTACAGCGCGATAAAACACCATAATGCGTGCCTGAGTCATTGGATCGACTTCACCCTCAAGAGAAATTTCGCGTTTCTTTTGTTTACTCACAATAAATGGTTTGAGCAGCAACTCATCCGACCAATTACGGTAAGTTCCATAACTATCTTGACCCCGGAATTGTTGCACGATCGCCTTGAGAAAAGGCGAGTTTAAGATTTCTGTTGGAGTTGTTCCGTTAACACTATTAGTTGTCGTCATACGGTTGCTTCCTCTTCCAATTCATCTTCAAAGCTTTGGGGTTTTTGTTGTAAAGCTTTACGCAGCCAAGGCGGAGGGCTTCCTTTGAGAGTTTGCACTAACTTATTGAGAATCTCAGCAATCTCTTCTTCTTCTGATTTCGCCTTGACTGGAGTGACACCTTTCTTGATTAACCGAGCAGCTGCACTACCTCCAATTGCCGCAACATAAACAATCGTGCAGTCAGCCAGTGCATCAAGTTTCGGTGTGACTTTATCCTCATTACCATCTTGTTTGAGATCACCATCAAAGGTGAGAGTTTCTAGAAACTGATATCCAGAATCAGAAATCTCATAAACATCAATTTCTTTCGCCCAGCCGAAGTGAGCATTAATATGAAGTCGGTCGCTTGTTGTGAAGGCAATTTTCATCCTTATTCTCCTCTACTCAATTTATGAGTGATGAGTAATGAGTAGTAAATAAACATTTACGACAACTCATAATTCATAACTCATATTTTCTAAATTTCATGAATGCTAAAACTGACACCGACTTCTCATTCTTTGTCGGGGTTTTCTGCGTATTTGTGGTTCATGAAATGCTTAGCTTTCCCTTCTTCTTCCTCTAAAAAGAGGTTCCCAATGTCAAACAAAAGCTGTATCGTGCCTCGGTAGCCAACTTTGGTAAACTGACCATTTCCCAAGCGGTCAAAAATGGGAATGCCTTGGCGGTAAACAGGAATTCCTAAGCGTTTGGCGATCGCCACTGTATGAGAATTACCAATCAACAAGTCAGATCCAGGTGCCAGTTGCTCGAACTCTTCCAAATCACCGATAGTGACGGTTTTAACGGGGAGTTTTTCCAGCACAGCAGAACGTGTTGTCGTCACTGCTGCATGAATCTGAGACCCCATTGATTGCAGAAAACGAACTGTTGACCAAAGCAAGTCCGGTTCCAGTGCTAAAGACACTCGCTTACAACCAAAGTAAAAGTGAGTATCCAACATGGCATCCTGTAACTGGCGGCGTTGGCGGCGGTATTTCTCTGGTACACTCATACCGCTGATGTCTGCCAATGCTTGTAGGAAAGAGTCCACCGCTTCTAATCCCGTCAGTTCACCAAACACCTCGTAAGGTATGCCAAACTGCTGTTCCAGGATTTGCGCTGCACCCCGCATACTTTCACCGAGTGCCAGAGTGAACGAAGAACTGCCGATTTGCCGCAGTTGTGTCAAACTTGTGCCAGATGCTGTTATGGGGCTGTAGGAATCCTCTAAGTGACCATCTAGTGAAGCGGAAAGATCGGGCACGAAGATTGGCTTTAGTCCAAAGGCGGTGACAATTTCTTTGATTTCCTGCACATCCCCTGGGGTGAAGGCAGAACTTGCCAAAATCGTGATTTGCTGCGCTTTGGTTTCGCCCTGTTGCGGAATTTCCTTAACTATACTCTCAACAGCGGCGGCAAAGCCATCCTGCAATGCACCCTTAAAATCAGGTGTAGAGACTAACACAATCGGCAGGTAATCCAATTCTGGGTGACGTTTGCGGATTTCCTTGAGAAAGCCCGGCATATCATCCCCTCTGGTTTCCGTCAGTCCAGTGGTACACAAACCAATAATTTCTGGCTTAGACTTTTGCACCAGCGTTAGGATTGCCTGTTCAACATTTTCCTCCCCACCCAAAATAGTTGAGACTTCAGTCATCGCTGTGGTGGAAAGGGGAATCGCCTCACGGAAATGCCGCACCAGAACTACTTTGGCAAAGGCAGTACAGCCTTGAGAACCGTGCATTAAGGGAATTATGCCTTTTAATCCCAAAAAGGCTAAGGCTGCACCCAAGGCTTGGCTTTGCTTGAGGGGATTAACTGCAACTGATGAGTTTGTGACGCTGACAATCGCCATCACCTCACCTCCTGTAGAAGAGATGGGGATGAGGAGGATATTGCTACCTCATCTGCCTTATCTCCTGCTGCTTCCCACGGAGCCGGCTTGCGTACTTGGTTCCACACAGGGCTATAAAGGGCTTCATACACTTCTCGTGCCATTTCTAACATCCCCACATAGCCTGCATAAGGATGATGGCGTTCTTGGTTAATGTCTAAGAAAGGAATCCGGGCTTTCAGAGCGGTGTATTGATTGCGACCACCAGCAATTAACATATCTGCCTTAGATTCGTCAATGATTCGCAAGATTTCCTTAGGACTTTCTTGTTCGAGAATGACGCCATCTTTACCTAGCAACCTCTTGATTCGGGCTTTATCCTCCTCAGTACTTTTTCTGGCGCTGGTTGCAACAACTTCCATCCCCAAGTCACGAGCCGCTGAAATAATTGACCAACTCTTGACACCTCCGGTATAAAGGACAACACGCTTTCCTTTGAGGCGATCGCGATAGGGAGCCAGTCCCAGATCCAGCGCGGCGGTTTCTTCAGCAATGAGCTTTTCTGTACGTTCTTGCAAATCAGGATCGCCCAATTTCGCGGCAATGTTCCGCAGACAGCGGTTCATGTCTTCTATGCCGTAGAAAGACTCTTCAATGTAGGGGATGCCGTAGCGCTCTTCCATCTTTCTGCCCATGTTGACTAGCGCTTTCGAGCAGATCATCACGTTGAGCTTGGCACGGTGGGCGTAGCAAATTTCTTCGTAGCGAGCATCACCTGTAATTTTTGCCAAGACTCGAATACCTAATTTCTCCAACAGTGGGAGCACTCCCCACATTTCACCGGCGATGTTGTATTCACCGATCAGGTTGATGTCATAAGGTGTGGTAAATTCAGGTTCGGCTGTTCCGACAACGTGTTCCAGCAAAGCTTCACCAGCAAGGCGGTTGCCGAGATTTTTACTACCGATGAACCCCGGTGCATTTACGGGGATAACAGGAGTTCCTAATTTCTTGGCAGCGGCTTCGCAGACTGCATCTATATCCTCACCAATCAAGGCGGTGACACACGTGGAGTAAACAAAGATGGCAGCTGGTTGGTAACGCTTGTGTATGTCCTGGATGGCTTTGTAGAGCTTTTTTTCGCCGCCAAAGATGACATCATTCTCACTCAAATCGGTGGTAAAGCCCGTTTTGTAGAGCATAGGACCAGAGGAGAGGCTACCACGACTTCCCCAGGAGTTACCAGAGCAGGCGATCGGTCCGTGGACTAAATGAGCAGCATCGGTAATTGGGACTAGGGAAATCATTGCACCATCAAAGGCACAACCACCCTGAGCAGCACCAGGCTTGGGTAATTGCGTGCAAGACTTGTTTTTCTTGTCTCCATGCTTGTCTTTATTGTGTTCGCATCCAGGCTCAGTGAGCAGCTCGTTGATTTTGCCTTGGGTGATTTTCATCTGATTTTTCCTTTGTCGTTTGTTATCTGTCTTTCATCCTTTGTCATTTGTTTTTGTTCGTTGCTTTGTGATTAACCAATGACTGATGACTAATGACCAATGACTAATGACTAATGACTCATGACTAATAACTAGCAAATATATTTTGTGACATCCTCTCCACACTCATCGCTTAGGTAAGATAAGGCACGGAAACGTAATCCAACAAAATTGTCATACAGGGGATTAAGTTTGCACAGTGGGGGAATGTGAAGGGTATGTCCAAAGAAATGAATCTTTCGCTCAAAGGGGCAACAACAAGGAATGACTTGGCAAATTAAATGAGCGAAGCGAGCATTTTTAACTTGAATTTCATCCACGCGACGGCGCAATGGATTTAGAATATCAAAACCAGATTTTTTATATTTAGGTGGATAATAGTTTTCGTGAGTATGAGTGTGAGTGTGAGTTACCGATTTCATAATACAATCCTTAGGAAAAAGGTAAAAAGAAAAAGGAAAAAGGAAAAAGGCATTCATTAAGAAATGTTCAATTTTACTTTTGCCTTTTCCTTTTCCTTTATTGGCACGACGCGAGTTGAAGCAATCTCTAACGAATCAAGTCGTAGGAGATATCGGTCTTAGCAGGAATGTTGGTGTTGCGATCGATTTCCTCGAAGATGGTATTCACGATCCAGTTGAGCAAGTTGATCGCACCTTGATATCCGATAGTGGCGTAGCGGTGCAGGTGGTGACGATCCATGATCGGATACCCAATTCTCACGAGGGGAACCTTGCAATCACGCCACAGGTACTTACCGTAGGTGTTACCGATGAGCAAGTCTACGGGTTCGGTGAATAGCAAAGAACGCATATGCCACAGGTCTTTACCAGGCCAGATGGTAGCACTCTTACCATTGGGGCTAGAATCCAGCAACTCTTTAAGTTCTTTCTCAAAGTGTTCATTGCTGTTATGAACCAGGATATGCACAGGTTCAGCACCCATTTCCAGCATGAAGCTTACCATGCAGTACACGAGATCAGGCTCACCGTAGATAGCGAAGCGCTTGCCGTGAACCCATGCATGGGAGTCAGTCATCGCATCAACTGCGCGACCGCGTTCGATTTCCAGTTCTTTAGGAATGGGTTTACCAGTCAGTTCACTGAGTTTCATCAAGAACTCATCAGTACCCAATACCCCAAGGACGAGAAACTACGGTCTGTTGCTTCCATTCTTTTTCAATGTATTCGCGGGTTTTGGGGGTAGAGTGTGCTTGCAGAGCAATTGTAGCTTTAGCATTAATTGAATCTGCTGCTTCTTCTAGGGGAGTACCACCTGGGTACATATCAAATTCACCTGTGTTGGGTGAATCCAGATAGTCACTGTTATCTGCCAGCACGGTGTAATCGATACCCATCAGATTACAAATCCGCTTGATTTCCCGGTTGTTACCAACATAGGTGTCAAAACCAGGGATAAAGTTGATTTTGCCATTGCTGGTTTCTTTCTTCTTACCTGCTGTGAGGTTAGAAAGAATACCCTTCATCATGTTGTCGTAGCCTGTGATGTGGGAACCAACAAAGCTAGGAGTGTGAGCAAAAGGCACTGGGAAATCTTGAGGAACTGAACCTGCATTCTTGGCGTTGTTGATGAAAGCCTGCAAGTCATCACCGATAACCTCTGCCATACAGGTGGTGCAGACAGCAATCATCTTGGGCTTGTAGAGCTGGTAGGAATTCGCCAAGCCGTCGATCATGTTTTGCAGTCCACCGAACACCGCTGCGTCTTCAGTCATTGAGGAAGACACGCCAGAAAAGGGTTCTTTGTAGTGACGGGTTAGGTGAGTACGGAAGTAAGCAACGCAACCTTGGGAACCTTGGACAAAAGGTAGAGTGCCTTCAAAACCAACAGCAGCGAAGATTGCCCCTAATGGTTGGCAGCCTTTAGCAGGGTTAACGGTCAATGCTTCACGAGCGAAGTTCTTTTCACGATACTCCCAACTCTTCGTCCATTCTGCAACCCTTTTTACTTCTTCAGGGTCGTGTCCGTTTTCAAATTGCTTTTTGTTCTCAAATAGCTGCTGGTATTCCGGTTGGTGGAATAGTTCGACGTGATCTTGAATCTTTTCCGGATTCTGAGGCATTTTCCTATCCTTAGGTTGCTGTAATGAGTTACTGGTCGAGGAATAAAGATTCGAGGCAATGGAGAGTGCGTAATAAGAGTTGGGAGTGGGGAGTGGGAAGTGGTGAGTGTTACATTCCCTACTTTCTACTCCCCCCTGGGGTAAAAACCCCAGGTTATCCCCACATCTTTTTTTCTCCCATTTCCCTAGGCGACAGCTTTAGCCTTAGCTTTAGCGTTTTGATTCCAGGGAGCGCCGATTAATCCCCAGGTGGGGCTGTTGAGTGCCAGATCCATGTCGCGGGCAAAGATAGCGAAGCCATCGTAACCATGATAAGGACCGGAGTAATCCTTTTTATGGTTTAATGACTCTAAACAGCCTAATGTTTGCAGCAATCAATGTCACTTCTAAACATTGTTCGCTGATAACACATTTATTTTTAGGCTAAATATAGGCTAAAAGCACAGCGATGCATAACCAGGATAAAGACAAGTATCAAGAAGCTTTTGAAGACTTGGAGCTAATTTCATCTACCGATGGCAGTTTTCTTGGCTCAAGTCAGCAAGCACAGCAGCAAAGAGAGTATATGAGAACAAAAGTACTACAAGAATTAGAGAAAGTTAATCAGCGTTTGAAGTCTGCAAAGACAAAGGTGACAATTAGAGAATCGAATGGAAGTCTGCAATTACGAGCGACCTTACCCATTAAACCCGGAGATAAGGACACAAACGGAACTGGAAGAAAGCAATATAATCTCAGTTTGAATATTCCTGCTAACTTGGATGGATTAAAAACGGCAGAGGAAGAAGCATATGAATTAGGAAAGTTAATCGCTCGTAAAACTTTTGAATGGAATGATAAATATTTAGGTAATGAAGCAATTAGAAAAGACTTTAAAACAATAGGACAGTTACTTGAAGAATTTGAAAATGAGTATTTTAAAACTCATAAACGTACGACAAAAAGCGAGCATACTTTTTTTTATTACTTCTCTCGAACCAAGCGATTCACTAATCCTAAAGATTTGGCAACTCCGGAAAATCTGATTAATTCCATTGAAAAGATTGATAAAGAATGGGCTAAATATAATGCTGCCAGAGCTATATCGGCATTTTGCATAACCTTCAAAATTGAGATTGATTTATCTAAATACTCTAAAATGCCTGAGAATAATTCCCGGAAGATACCGAGCGATGTAGAAATATCCGCAGGAATTATCAAGTTTGCTGATTACCTTAATAACAGAGGTAATCAAGTTAATCCAGATGTTAAAGATAGTTGGCAGCTTTGGCGATGGACTTATGGAATGTTAGCAACTTTTGGTTTACGACCACGGGAGCTTTTTATGAGTCCTGATATCGATTGGTGGTTAAGCCAAGAAAATGCAGATATGACATGGAAAGTTCATAAAGATTGTAAAACTGGAGAAAGGCAAGCATTACCATTACATAAGCAATGGATTGAAGAATTTGATTTAAGAAATCCGAAATATTTAGAAATGCTAGCAACAGCAATTAGTAAAAAAGATAAAAGTAATCATGCAGAGATAACGGCATTAACACAACGAGTTAGTTGGTGGTTCCGGAAAATAGGATTGGATTTTAAGCCGTATGATTTACGCCATGCATGGGCAATTCGGGCGCATATTTTGGGAATACCTATAAAAGCAGCAGCGGATAATTTGGGACATAGCGTCCAAGTTCATACTCAAACTTATCAGCGTTGGTTCTCGCTAGATATGCGAAAGTTAGCGATGAATCAGGCTTTAAGTAAGAGGAATGAAATTGAGTTGATGAGGGAAGAAAATGCGAAGCTCAAGATGGAGAATGAAAAGTTGAAGCTTGAGATTGAAAAGTTGAAAATGGAGTTGGTTTATAAGCGTAGTTAAATTTGCTAAAAAAATTGATGTGGTGCGCTTACCTTGTGCGAGAACGCACCCTACTACGTATCTAGCAAAAGTTTCACTCCTGGCTACCCTCAAATGCTGCTAGGATATCTTCCGGCAAAGGAGCGTTGAAGTCCTCTAGAATTACGAAACGCCCTCGATCCTGCCCTAGACTACTCCGTCGATTGGATGAGGATCGAAACGGAATCAGCTTGGCGATCGCAGTACCTCGGTTTGAAATAATGATTTCTTCTCCAAGTTCTACCCGCGACAAAAGCCCTGAGAGATTTGTTTTAGCTTGGTGGATATTGACTGTTTCCATAATGAGAATAAACTTAGTTTGTAGACTAAGTTTATTCTCATTATAATCTAAGCAAGCTAGCATTTTCTCTGGCACTCTACGCGATCGCCCTTTGGGCACTGGCAACTTTGCAATCGCTATTCAATTGCGCTTCGCCGTCAAAAATCATTACGTCTGGATCTACTCCGCGTCGATGTTCGGGAATCTACAGTCGCAAATCGTTGTTAATTGGCTGAAATTGAGTATCGCGCAGCACAGAGGTAAGATAGGTCAAAATTGTTATGACCGATGCGGCTGTGTTTGAGCGTTCCTCCAGCCATGGGTACGATTTCTCCATCTCGATATTCGCTGCGTCCTTCCGCTTTTTCTTCAATCACGCGATATTCTTCCAAACTGTAGCGGCGGTTGATGGTAGAAACCATAGCTCGTAGCCGAGCACATTGGCTGTAGGACAACAAAACTATTTGTCACAGATTTTGTTGTGAGGTGATGTCATGCTGCGATGCCTAGTACTGCTTGAGTGTGATGCACGATAGAATTTAGCCAAACACTTGATTAATCCTTTTGGCTAGCTGTCCACGATGTCCGCAAGAGATAGGTTTCATCAACTAGTCAGGACTGCCCTTGAGAACGAAGGGTGGATAATTACTCATGATCCGTACCACATTGATTTGGGGTTTGTTGATTTTTACATCGACTTGGGTGCAGAGCTGTTGCTAGCAGCGACAAAGGATGATCAAAAGATTGCAGTTGAGATCAAAACATTTTTGGCAGCCTCAACGATTTCTGAGTTCCATACTGCAATTGGACAATTTATTAATTACCGCATTGCGTTGGAAGATGATGATCCAGAGCGGCAGCTGTATTTGGCAGTTCCGCTCGACGTTTATAAGCGATTTTTCAGATATCCATTTATTCAAACGGTCATTCGCCGTAACCAAATTCCCCTTTTGGTGTACGACACAGAAAAACAGGAGATTGCAGAATGGATAAGCTAAATTTGTATCGCAAACTCATTCAGGAATTATTGACAGCGCGGGCAAAGTTGCGCTCTGAGAGTGATCCAATAGAAAGTCAAACCATTTTTGATACGACACAAGACCACTATCAGCTTGTGCATCTGGGATGGAAGGATGGCAGTACCCGGATTTACGGCTGTGTGCTGCATGTAGATATCAAGGATGGGAAAATTTGGGTGCAGCATGACGGAACGGAGGATGCAATTGCGGATCAACTCGTGAGAGAGGGAGTTCCTAAGCAGGACATAGTGATAGCATATCATGCGCCTCATGTACGGCAGTATACAGAGTTTGCAGTAGGGTGACTTACAAGCATAAATTCAAATATTGCACCGAACGATTTAATGCGATGTCTACGACAGCCAACGCCTACGCATCCCTCGCGTAGGGTGCGTTGTCGCAAAGCGCAACGCACCATGATCTCAAATATCCCAAATATCCAATGCAAGCTGAACCTCACCACTGCCACCCCAATATTGAGGTGGTGCGTTGTCACGCAGCGCAACGCACCCTACCATCTGTCAGCATTATGATCGGGTAGTTAACACTTATTCTATTTGTTAAGTATGAGTGACGATCAAGGCTTGTTTCAACTAACCGTTGATGATTTGTATTGCAAGGCAAAAAATGATCTTGAGAGTTTTCTTAAAAATCCGAACGATGATGTATTGCTGAATGTTCTGTTCTCTTTCAATCACTTGAGAGATTGGATCTATCCAAAAGGTCATGAAGCATATAAGAATAAAATTGAAAACCAACGAACTAAAGAGGAGAAAATTCATGCTCAGTTGCATGAGGATGAAGATTACAAAATAGTTCGAGAACTATGTAACAGAATAAAGCATGTAAACAAGAAAGATTCAGCAAGCGAAACTGAGGTGAAGCATGGATTATTTGCTGGTATAGCGCGTGCAGGGGATAAATTAGACAATCGGAATTATTTGGTAGACGGTCAAGATTTGAGGTCTATACTAGAGCGTGTTTTTGACTTATACAAAGGTTATTTTGGGAATGAATAGAAGTTTTAAGATTTTTATAAATTGGTATAGATAGAAAAATAGCGGAACAGTGAGGTCTGTGTTTGGCTGGTTGTTGGATAGAACTACCTACACTACCTTTAACAGTGAGAGCGATCACTATGCTCTGGGCGATCGCACTTATTCCCGCTTGACAAAATTTTGAGTAATAGCGCATATCTTAGCTTGTGGCTGCTGTGTTCTTTCCATTTTGATTGGCGTCCACACTGGCAACGTTCATTTTACTGCATCAGAATTTGTACCAATAACTCTGGTGCAATCCGAAATCCTGCTTTACTTATCAGTTCATCAATCAC
>NZ_JBAHYJ020000099.1:0-39238 GCF_036697665.2 Scytonema sp. PRP1
TTTATCAGAACCTGAAGCAGGGTATGAGCAAAGGTGAAGCACTGCAAAAAGCGAAGCTAAAGCAAATTGAGCGTCATCCTTATTATTGGTCACCTTTTGTCCTGATTGGCGATGCGCGTTGAATAAAGTTGAATAAACTTGACTTTGCATATTATGAAGGGAGAATATAGCGGTTTGCAATTCGGTAAGATACACCGAAGAAATAATGAACCACAGATGGACACAGATGGACACAGATAAATTTGTACTTCATGCATCAGATCCCCGACTTCTTAAAGAAGTCGGGGATCTTGTTTTTTCACAAATCATTTAGGAGTGCTATATTCAAATCCTGTGTATTATCGGCATTGTGTTGTCTTTGCAAATGATGTCTCATGTTGTTGACTACACTGAAGAACTGCTCGCAGCGTCAAAAATTTGTTGTGCGGTCAAGTTTAACTCAGGGAATGTTGGTGACTGGATACGCTCATCTCCCCTAAACTGGCTCACTTGGTACTCATCTTCAACCAACGAATAAATAGAGATAGTGGGTTGTTTGGGATTGCCAATTAAATTACGTCCACCAAGAGCAAGATAGTCAACAATCCAGTATTCAGGAATGCCAATTCCTTCGTACTCACCATATTTTTTGTGGTAATCATCTCGCCAGTTAGTACTAACGACTTCAATTGCGAGAGGAATTGATGCACCTTGAGTAACAGTAGATTCCTTTTTCCAAAGTGGTTCCGCTGCCAAATTAGAACGGTTTAGTATCAACACATCTGGCGAGTAACCTGATTCGCTCTCAGGTGGTTTGACTAGCGCTGTTTTAGGTATGGAATAGGGAAGCTTTAGTCGTTTAATTTCTACTGCTATTTCTAGAGTTAAAAAACCTATGATGTCTTCATGTCCTCCCAAGGGTTGCGGCATTTTAATGATTACTCCATCGTGAAGTTCATAACGTCCATCTTCTGGTTTCAAGAGTGCAAACTCTTCAAATGTTACTAGTTTGCGTATAACTTGAGTCATTTTTCCTTCTCCTCATTTCCTTGTTCTTCTATCCATTTTGCGATAAGGCTTGTGATTAGCAAGAAATCCTGTGTAGGGTGGGCACTGCTAGTCAAGCCATTGTAGTTCTAGAGTATTGGTAGGTAGTGCCCACTACTGTGGATCTTGTTTCTAAACGGTTCATACACGGCACACCCTACGCATAACATAGTCATCAAAATATAATGGTTGGGAGGCAGAGCCTCCTTTTAGGCATTCCTATGCTCAGCATAGGAACGAGAGACGGGTACTCCTCTCTTTACTAAGGAGAGGGGATGGGGTGAGGTTTTTGAGCGGCAACTTGGTAAATAACATTTAAATCCCGTGACTTTTCCCAATCACCCAATGACGTTTGAAAAAACGAGCTAAAGCAGACTCTTCCAAAGATAAATAAATTGGGCGTCCGTGGGGACAGGTGCGGGGGCTGCGTGTGCGTTGCCATTGCTCTAGAAGTGTTTGCATTTCTTGTAAACTCAGGGTTGTACCGTTGCGAATGGCACTACGACACGCGACGGCGACTTGCGCTGCTTGCAAATCACCTCCCCAGCTGAGTTCTAAAATTGCATCTGCACAGTCGTCTCGCTGTTGAAAAAGTGCGGGTACGCTGCGGACTGCCCAAAGTTGTTCGCCAAAAGGTTCTATATCTAAACCAATACGTTGCAGTTGCGAGACTTGATTTGGAGATAATTGATAAAGAATGACTGGGGGTTCGATTGGTATAATTTTCCAATTCTCACACAATTGCTCGTACAAAACTCGCTCATGGGCAATGTGCTGTTCTACTAACCACAGTCCACCTGGATGTTCCGCCACGATGTAGGTGTTATTGACTTGAGCAACGGCTTTGAGTTGTAGAGACGTTGCATCCACCGTCTCTCCATCCGTTTTGTCTTCTTCACTGGGAATAGAACGATTGACATTGTATCCGCTTTTTTCTTCTGCGGCTTTGAGTAATTTACCGACTCGCGTTGTGTGAACTGCGTCTTTAACAGACGTAGAATTGATGCGGAGTGCTTGGGCGATCGCCCCACTAATTTGTTCTTGCCAATGACTCAGTTGGTTGAGATAAATTTCTGATTTTGCTGGGTTGCGATTCCAGTTGATATGTTCGGGAGAAATGAATAAATGCAGGAAACAAACTGGATAGCGATCGCGCGGTAATGTCCTATGAAATGCTGACAGGATAGTTTGCTCTAATTCCGACGACTTCACCATCCTTCCGTTGACAGCAACCCGCACCCAGTCTGGACGATGGCGATGACAGCGATCAGGTAATCCTATAACCAAATGTAGTCCTGAGTTCCTAGCTGCGGTTTCTGAATTCTCACTCGTGAGTCTTGAATTCTCGCTAGTGACTTCTGAGTTCTGAGTTCTCAGTTGTAGAGACGAGAGGTGGCGCGTCTTTACATTTGTTAGTTCTGAATTCTGAGTTCTGAGTTCTGAGTTCTCAGGTAGTGGTATTTCTAATTTTAATTCCTGTAAATCAGCTTCTTTAACTTGATGTAGAATCTGGGGCAGCAGTTGTCCTATCGCGGCGGAGGGACAAAGGGTGAACCACTCTTTGTCATTTTGCCAAACTTGCCAGGTAACATGGGGATGACACAAGGCGATTTGATGAATTGTTGCTTGCACTGCTTTCATTTGCTGTGCTAATGTTGGCAACGCCTCACGACGAGGTAAACAATTTCCAAATAAATTTGAGACACTCACAACTGTACCAGGAGCGATCGCAGCAACTTCTACGTACAATGCTTCCCCAGCATAGCCATACACAACCCGCCAACCACAATCTCCACCTTTGGGACGACTCAATATTTCTAAATCTGCCAGAGTCGTCAAACTATGCAACGCCTCTCCACGAAACCCCAAACTCGTAATTTTCCACAAATCTGCACAATTGCGAATTTTACTGGTACTGTGTGCTGTTGCTGATTTGTGTAAGTCATCTAAAGTCATTCCGCAACCATTATCTGCTACGCGCACGCGCCATTGCTGAGGCCATAAGGACACTACAATCCGTGTCGCACCTGCATCTAGGGAATTTTCGACCAATTCCCGTACGACAGAAGCAAAACAGTCGATGACCTCTCCGGCTGTAATGAGATGTACGACTTCTGCTGGTAAAGCTTGAATAGTTGACATCATGAACTACAGTGTAGACGACGAGTCAACTCCTGCGATGACCAGAGCGAATTTTACTACAACGTTTTTGTAGAAATATGTCTCGTTTAACAAGACTTAACTTATTGAAGATTAAACAGGAAGATTAAACAGAAATATTACAGCAATTTTTACCCCACCCGCCCTATCGGGCACCCTCCCCATGAATCGGGGAGGGTTGGGGCAGGGTAGTTTTGTTTATAAGTGTTCATCCAGACATGATACGACTCAGTACTTAAGAGCGTTTTTGCTGACATCTGACAGCCAGTCAAACTGTTGTGGGAGTTTAGGACTCCATAATGGCTAAAGCTTTAGCCGGTTCAGTGTTCAGCAACCCATTGAGTAAGGACACTGGACGCTGGCTGTAGGGCCAAGCAAAAGCATGACGGAATGCTGCATCTTGACAAGCTTGTAACTGTTCAAAGTTGATAATGTCGTAAGTCAAGAGATTTTCATACTCAAATGGCAGACGCACATTGTGCAACCCGGCGTTATCAGTACAAATAGCGATGTCTACCCCGGCATCAAAACATCGGTCAAACACTAACTTGAGTTGACGTATGTCCTCCAAAGTTCCAGTTTTCAGGTATGTTGTGGGGCAAACCTCCAAACACTGACCGCGCGTCGCCACATCTTTAAGTAACTCAGGATACACCAGGGGAATCTGAATGCCGTGACCAATCCGCATCAGATAAGGTAAAAGTTGGGGATAACACCCAGCAGTCGTTTCATAAAGATGACCTGTGGTGTTAATTCCAAGCGATCGCGCATAATCATACAAACTAATCCATTCCTCCATGCGATCGGCATAGTAGCTGTCTCCCCCAGCCACGTCTACACCACAAACATACTGCTTGTTCTGTGCTGCCAAATCAATAATCGCCTTATTTACCTCAAACGGTAGGCGTGTGTGCATACAGAGAATTTGGCTAGTAACAATCGGATATTCCGATTGTTTGCTCGCTTTGCCCACAACTTCCACAATTTCCGCCATCTTGTCAATTCTCTGTGATTGACTCAGATGGTCTGGTGTGCGCAAATAAGGGGTGTAGCGCAGTTCTAGATAAGCCAAATTTTCAAAAATGTAAGCACCCCTAAGCAAGCGGTAGATAAAGTAAGGCAAAGTCTCCACAGTTTGCACGCTTTCTACCAAAGTGTGCAACTCCAGATACTCATCTAGAGTATTGCGCGGACGCGTGTAAAACTCTTCAAAGTCTGAATACTCAGCAAACCGAGAAATCATAACAGACGAGTTGCGCTCGAAGTATCGCCACAATACACGAGGGACAACCGAACCGCCTAGATGCCTATGTAATTCTGCATATAAAGCCATAGTAGTCTTTTAACAACCGAAAAATTGTAATTATTATTTACAGTAACAAATAAAAAAACAAGCCATGATATGAGACTTTGTTATCTTGTTTGTTTAATTTTTTCCTTCGATGCATTGACATAAGGAAACAAATATGCTGATAATAATAATTTGTGGAAACTTTAGCTCTTTAATAAAAACTTGGCTAACGTCATTGTTATAGGTGCCCAGTGGGGCGATGAAGGAAAAGGTAAAATAACAGACTTGCTCAGCCGCTCCGCAGATGTTGTCGTACGTTACCAAGGGGGCGTCAATGCTGGACACACAATTGTAGTCAAGGGTCAAACCTTCAAGCTGCACTTGATTCCCTCTGGTATTTTGTATCCAAATACCGACTGCATTATCGGCTGTGGGACAGTCATAGATCCACAGGTTTTGATAGCAGAACTTGACCAACTAGAAGCATTTGGTGTTTCCACTCGCCATCTGCTGATTTCTGAGACAGCTCATATCACGATGCCTTACCACCGATTGATTGACTCGGCATCGGAGGAGCGAAGGGGTAGCCATAAAATTGGCACTACCGGTCGAGGGATTGGTCCAACTTATGCTGATAAATCAGAGCGGACTGGTATCAGGGTTTTAGATTTGATGGATCCTGAAGGACTACGCGAACAGCTCGAGTGGACAATTAATTATAAAAACGTCATTCTGGAAAAGCTTTACAACCTACCCCCGTTAGACCCGCAACAGGTGATTGACGAGTACTTGGGGTATGCAGAACGCCTGCGACCGCACGTCGTCGATACTTCTCTAAAAATATACGACGCGGTTCAAAGGCGGCGCAATATTTTGTTTGAAGGAGCGCAGGGTACGCTCTTGGACTTGGATCATGGGACATACCCTTATGTTACCTCCTCTAACCCAGTGGCGGGAGGAGCTTGTGTTGGGACGGGGCTAGGACCAACAATGATTGACCGAGTGATTGGGGTAGCCAAAGCTTACACCACTCGGGTAGGCGAGGGACCTTTCCCCACAGAAATAGACGGGGAATTGGGAGAATTGCTGTGCTCACTGGGTGCGGAATTTGGCACAACCACCGGACGTAAGAGACGTTGTGGTTGGTTTGATGCGGTTATTGGTCGCTATGCCGTCCGCGTTAATGGTATGGACTGTTTGGCAATCACCAAACTCGATGTCCTCGACGAACTGGAGGAAATCAAAGTTTGTGTGGCTTATGAGATAGATGGGGAACGCAGTGAACACTTTCCTCGCAGCGCCCGTCAATTTGCACAGTGTCGCCCCATCTACAAAACCTTGCCAGGATGGCGTACCTCAACCAGTCACTGCCGCTCCCTAGAAGAATTACCAAGGCAAGCGCTAGACTACTTAAAATTCTTGGCAGAATTGATAGAAGTGCCGATCGCAATTGTCTCCTTAGGAGCGAGCCGCGATCAAACTATCATTGTAGAAGACCCGATCCACGGTCCGAAACGTGCTTTGTTGCACCCTGACGGCACGCCCGCTTCATTGCTGAGTGCGTAGGGGTGTAAGGCATTGTGCCAATACGAGCGTGATAGTATCAAAATCTAAAATCCAAAATCTAAAATCTAAAATCCTAACATGGAGTTAACAGTCGAATCTCAAAAGCGGCCAGAAGGCAGCAAGCCCAATGCTTTGCGCCGTTCTGGAAAAATCCCCGCGAATTTGTACGGTCATAAAGGTACCGAGTCAATTGCTCTGGTTATTGATGCTAAGGTTGTTGAGCGCCTGCTGAAAGGGGGTTCGATTAACAACACTTTGATTGACCTCAATGTGACTGATATTCCTTGGCGTGGAAAAACCTTGCTACGGGAAGTTCAATCTCATCCAGCAAAACGTACGCCTTACCACCTGAGCTTTTTTGCTGTCGCAGGTCATGGCGACACGGATATTGAAGTACGTCTGAGTTTTGTGGGAGAACCAGTGGGTGTGAAGCAAGAAGGTGGTGTATTAGACACACACCTTACACTCTTGCCGTTGCGTTGTGCACCAGAAAACATTCCTGAAGTGATTGAGGTTGATATTTCTAACCTGAACATCGGAGATAGTTTGACTGTTGAGCAACTCTCTCTGCCTGAGGGTGCTAAATATTTGGGTGAACCTGGGCAATCTGTTCTGATTGTGTTGCCTCCACAAGGAAGTGCTGATACAGAAACAGAATCTGTGACCTAAGATACCTAAAGTTTGTTATAGTTACCGTTGAAACCAGGGGGCATACCTCTGGTTTTTTGTTATGTAAACCACGAAGACGCCAAGGACGCCAAGAGAAGATGACAGAAGTTTCCATTCCAGCTTTAATTGAGCAAATGTTGCAGCCTGGGTTTTATCCGCATCCGGTGAAGGAACCGATTCAATTGGTTCAGACGCATATTTCTTATGTGCTGTTGACTGGAGATTATGCTTATAAGGTGAAAAAGCCTATGAATTTTGGCTTTTTAGATTTTTCGACTTTAGAGAAGCGGGGACATTTTTGTCAGGAGGAGTTACGTTTAAATCAGCGCGGAGCTGCGGAATTGTATTTGGAGGTGTTTCCTGTAACTTTGGTGGGGGAGCAGTACCAACTAGGGGGAACAGGAGAAGCTGTGGAATATGTGCTGAAAATGCTTCAGTTTCCCACAGAGGCGCTGTTTAACAAAATGTTTGAGCAGGGTCAGTTAAATGAGGGACTTGTAGAAGAGCTGGGACGGGTGGTAGCTGAATACCATGACACTAAAACTGTGACGAATGATTACATTCGCTCTTTTGGTGAGGTGGAGCAAATTCGGGCTGCTTTTGACGAAAATTACGAGCAAACGCAAAAGTATATCGGTGGTCCCCAGACGCAGGAGCAGTTTGAGGAGACAAAGGAGTATACGGATAAGTTTTTTGCCGAACGTCGCGAACTCTTTGAGAGCAGAATTCAAAAGAATTATGTTCGAGAATGTCACGGGGATTTGCACCTGGGAAATATTTGTTTGTGGAAAGAGAAAATTTGGCTGTTTGACTGCATTGAGTTTAATGAGCCGTTTCGCTTTGTCGATACAATGTTTGACGTTGCTTATGCTGTGATGGATTTGGAAGGTCAGCAGCGTCCTGATTTGAGTAATGCTTATTTGAATACTTACGTTGAGGTGACTGGGGATTGGGAAGGGTTACAGGTGTTGCCCATTTATTTAAGCCGACAATCGTATGTCAGGGCAAAGGTGACTTCATTCTTGTTAGATGACCCGAGTGTCCCCTCTTCGGTGAAGGAGGAGGTAGCAAAAAAAGCAGCGAATTATTACAAGCTTGCTTGGGAATACACAAAACCCCATCAAGGACGGCTGATTTTGATGTCGGGTGTATCGGGTTCTGGTAAAAGTACGACAGCACGGTATTTAGCTCGTCAATTGGGGGCAATTCAAATTCGTTCGGATGCGGTGCGAAAACATTTGGCGGGAATTGGGTTGTTGGAACGGGGTGGTGATGATTTGTACACACCTGAAATGACTCAAAAAACTTATGCACGGCTGTTGGAATTGGGAATTTTGTTGGCAAGTCAAGGATACTCGGTGATTTTGGATGCTAAGTATGACCGACAGCAGTTGCGTGAGGAGGTGATCGCCTCAGCTGTTGAGCATCAACTTCCTTTGCAAATTATCTCCTGCACAGCACCGTTAGAAGTTTTGCAACAGCGATTGGATGACCGTACTGGTGATATTGCTGATGCGACTGCTGATTTATTAAAATCTCAGATCGAGCAAGCTGAACCTTTGAGTGAAAAAGAAAAACCACTCGCTAAAATTTTGGATACGACTCAATCAATAGAGGCACAATTAAAGGATGTAATTCGGCAATAGGCTAACCTTATGGCACCACCAAAGCTAAACTTCTCAGCAAACTTCGTAACGCAAATCCTACTTGGGTTATTTTTCACACTCATATTTATAGCGACAGGATACGACCCAGCCTTCAGTATTTTTCTGGGCGTCTTGGGTGGTTTCGCCTTAGGCTGGGTAACGGCATCAACCAAAAGTGGTCCCCAGGCTTCAACAGTAGCTACCTCTGAAGGCGTTGATGCAGGCTTGAAGTATTGGTTATTTTTCTTACTCGGCTTTGTGTTTGTGGGGTATAAACCACCGATGGGTATCTTTCTGGGTGCGATCGCTGGTATAGGCGGAGGCTGGATTATTGCTTGGTGGCAAAGTAAGGAAGAATCAAGAACTCAACTCCCACAAGAAGAGTTAGAAGACGGCGATGCTGAAATTGCCAGTGAAAAACAACCAACCAGAGGACGCCAAATCAGGAAAACCACTCGCCGTTTCCGTCGCCGTCCTGGAAGTATTAATTTCCGGTTTTGGGAAAGGTAGCCAGAGGGAGACAGGGAGAAAGGGAGAGAGGCACAGAGGGAGGGAGGGAGAAGTAGAAATTCTCCCTTGTCCCCCTGATCCTCCTCATTCCCCTCATCGTTATCGTCATCCTCATCATGTCAACGGAGAAATTTGCCAAATGTTTTTCTATCTCTCCAAGTTGCTACCACTGTTTTTCTATCCCCTAGGATTGGCTTGCTTATGCTTGCTGGTAGCACTTTTTATGTTGTGGAAACGACCACGCACTGCGGCGCTTGCAATTGCGCTGGCGCTGATTTTATTGTTATCTAGCAGTAATGGCTGGGTTTCTCGTTGGCTTGTGCAGTCTCTGGAATGGCAAAATCTTCCACCTGTTGAAATACCAACCGCAGAAGCCATTGTGGTTTTGGGTGGTGCTACCAGATCAGCTTTGCCGCCACGACCCAGTGTAGATTTAAATGAAGCAGGCGATCGCGTCATTTACGCTGGTGAACTCTACCGCGAAAAAAAAGCTCCTGTAATCATTCTTAGTGGTGGTCGCATTAATTGGAAGGGAAGCGGTTCATCAGAGTCGGCGGATATGGCTAGTATCCTCACCTCTATTGGTATACCAGAAGCAGCAATTGTACAGGAGCCTGATTCTCTCAACACTTATCAAAATGCGGTGAATGTTAAGAAAATTCTGGTATCTCGCGGGATTCGCCGCGTTTTACTGGTGACTTCGGCAATTCATATGCCGCGATCGCTTCTCATTTTCCGTCGTCAAGGTATTGATGCCATTCCCACACCGACTGACTTTCTCATTAGTGAGGGTGATTTGCAAGAACTTAGCAGCACCCCAAAGGCGGCGTTACTGAATGTGTTACCTGATGTTGACAACCTAAACTTATTTACCGCTGCTTTGAAAGAATACGTTGGTATTCTCGCCTATCGCTTGCGCGGATGGCTGTGAAAGCGAGTTATGAGTTATTAGCTATTGAGTAAGTAATAATAAATAAAGATTTGTACAACAACTCCCCTAAATTTACTCTTATCTTCTTGCTGAATTAGGATTATGTCTCAAGAGTTACCGCTTATTATACCTGCCCCTCAACCGCAAGTTGAGGACACATTTGCCTCTTACCAAACAACTCACCAGTTCTATTACGAAGTTCAGGCGCGCTCAGAGCTGAAAAGACATTGTGAATGGTATTATACTACAGCAGAGAACCATCGTCAAGAGCTAGAAAGAATGCGCGGCGAACTAAATATAATGCAGTGGTTTCGCCGCAAATGACTGATTTAGATGATTTCTAATTCATTTTCACGCAAGTGTGCCTTGAATTTTTTACTAAACTGAACTTGAATCGGCAAGTTAGCACTGACGGGTCTACCTTGCCATTGATTGATAATACCTACCACTTCACCTTCTGTGCCTTTGAGGTCAAAAGCTTTCCCACGATGCTCAGGATGATGATAAACTATGACGGATTCTTTAACGCGGACGCGATCGCCAATTTTCATATTAGTATTTACACCTAGCTTTTGTTCCACAACTGTCTCCACAGCCATCCCTCACTGAACTTGCTTTTTTGAAAAATAGACTGCTTGCACAATGTATTGCTGTTCGTACTTATTCTGCACAGACACGCCGTCTGAACGCCTCTGTTGCTGCTAGACAAACAAAGCTCGCCTGTGCAGGCTTTTATTATTTCATGTTTAGCCTTAGTCCTGACCCTTTTGTTCTTCCAATCAACGAAGAGACGAACAGGGCTAGGGCAACATCAAAGTCGCCTCGTACTTGGGCAAGAGGTCTAGTTCTTATTATCTTCACTCTTGGATGTTCCCAAGGTCAACTGCTTGCAGAGGAAGTTAAGGGAAACTGGCAATAGACCTCTTGCATGAATGCTTTAAAACAATTGTAGGATGTGTTAGGACGAAGTCCGTAACGCATCTTCGCTTTGTTACGGTGCTGAATAATTGTATTTTTGCAACAAATCTCATAATTTAAGATACGGGAAAAAGTAGAGGACGAAGTCCGTAACGCATCTTCGCCTTGTTGCGGTGCTGAATGATTGTATTTTTGCAACAAATTTTATAATTTAAGATACGGGAAAAAGTAGAGGTAGCAATGTCTGTGCAATTACTAAGACGGAAATTCACAGTTGAGCAATACCACAAAATGGCTGAATCGGAAATTCTTACTGAGGATGACCGAGTAGAACTGATACGAGGAGAGATCATTGAAATGTCACCCATTGGAACCAAACACGCTGCTTGTGTAAGACGCTCAAGCAACTTATTATCTGCAAAACTACAAGGACGTGCCTTAATAGATACTCAAAATCCAGTGGTGTTAAACAATAACTCCGAACCGCAGCCAGATGTGACATTGCTGCAACCTCGCGAAGATTTTTATGAAAACGCACATCCTCAACCAAACGATATTTTCCTGGTTATAGAAGTGGCAGATACAACGGTTAAATATGACCGGGAAGTGAAAATCCCTCTTTATGCTGAAGACAAGATAACTGAAGTTTGGTTAGTAGATATTAATGAGCAATGTGTGGAAGTTTTTCGAGAACCGACAGCTGATGGATATCGGAATATTCAGAAGTTGACGCGGGGTGAAAGTTTATCAATTCAGGCATTTCCTGATATGATGATTACTGTTGATGAAATATTAGGATAGTTCTTGTTTCTACTACAAATATTGAATTTAATATTTTGTGTGTAGATACAGAGAAATTTATTTCTTCTCCTCTTCACCCTCTGAAGCAGTATATTTACAGAAAACATTCAGTCCAATTTTTAAAATATATAACGCGACAATTGTAGCGATCGCCCCATCAATAGGTATGCCATTTAAGGCTGCAACTGTTACCAATGAACCGATAATACTGTTCAGTAAAGAAGCGCTACCAGGATTATTGGTGTATTCCTTGAGTTTTCCGCGTAAACCTTCATCACCGCAGATTTCAGCGCGGATTTCATCAAGTACAAGTTGCAATAGAGATTTGCCCTTGCCGTATTCTTGAATGCCGAATTGTTCTTGCCAGAGAATGTCAAAACTAGCTTCTAAATTACCGTTGTTTTGTTCTAGGGTGAAAAGTGCTTTTTGTGCAGGTTCGTCTTTAAGAGTTCGTTGAATTTGTTGGATTTCAGAAGGCGTTAATTGAGCGTTCATAAATATATTTTTACCAAAATAAGTAGGTTGGTGTAAATCATTAAAGGCTTCGCCGTGAGCTCAGCCGAACGGTATGTAGAAAGCGCTTTAGCGCTAAAGCGCTTTCTACGAACTAGTTTTCAAACTTTACTTTTCTTTACATAGTTTGATTTTTTCTCGCCTACTTACTTAATCAAGGATTGCTGAATTCTTGAATAAATTGTTCAGGAGTCATAATTCGTGGAATCGTTACCGGAAAATCGACTGGGTTGCGAGTAATAATAGCATCTAAGCGATTAAGAACCGCAGTGCTGTATTGAATAGCGTCTTCAAAATCTTTAAAGTTGGTAGTTAGCGCCATTGAGATGACTGCTTGGTCTACTGTAGCTACTTGGCAAAGAGTCGCCATTCTTTGCAGAAATTGCAGTGTCCAAAAGTGACCCTTTGCTTTACGGATGATATAGTATAAATCGCTGAAGGTAGATGCAGAAAGATAACCTTGAATCTCTTGCTGCTCCACAAAGCTTAGAACTTGTTCGCTATTTGTGAAAAAAGGGTCGCGATCAAGTGCTACATCAACAATAATGTTTGTGTCTATGAGAACCTTCACAGGTTATGCTTCTCCTTTAGATACTCCCACTTGGCTTGTTCGGGGTCAAAATCCGGTGGTGTAGGTGGAGCATTTTCGAGCAAGTCTTTCAAAGCTTGGACTTTGTATTCCCGCTTCTTGGTTGGTTTGGGAGTGTCGGTAGTAGTTGCAGTTGGCTGCAAGATAATGACTTCCACCTTACCAGGAGCAATATTAAGAGGTTCGTCAATAATTAAGTGACCTGATTCATCAATTGTTGCATTCAGCTTGTAGGCTTGCATAACTTTGCTCCTTTTTGTTTCTAGAATAAAACACAACTGTTGTAAACGTCGCGATGGGCTACGCCCCAACCTAGGCGATCGCATTCCCTCACTGTCTTATTGTTGGGATGGCGATCGCACTCACGAATCATCTGGTTGTCATTACTCCCAAAGTTGTTGTCGTCACTCCCAAAGTTATTGTCGTCACTCCCGAAGTTGCTGTCGTTACTTCCAGAGTTGTTGTCGTCACTCCCAAAGTTATTGTCGTCACTCCCAAAGTTGTTGTCCTGGCAACCGCTTATGGATTCGTTACCACAGGTTAAATAAAACTTATGAATGAGACTGCGAGATCCGCGACTTCTTTAAGAAGTCGGGGAGCTAACCAACCTAACTATCCCGCGCCGCCCAAATAACCTCACGCACCTCACCCGCGCACTCCCCCTTCAATGAGCAAGAGCATGATTGCCTCCTGAGCATTGCCATTTTCTTCTGGGTCATAGGCAGCGGAATGGATTGCATATAAAAGGAGTAACTTTTTTTCTAATTCGCTTACCTCCGCAGCGTGTTGTCTAGATAACTGTTGCTGTAGATACCACGGCAGAGCAGGGTGAATTTGGTAAATACCTTGATCGAAATGTTCTAAAATTCCTGCATCAACTGCTTCGTTAAGAATTCTGAGCCAATCCTGTTTTTGCAGGTTTTCCTCAAATACAACTTGATATGTCTGTCTAAATCCAAGCAATTCGTCGGCATCAGCATCAAGACCATTAGAAAATTTAGAGAGCAAATTTACATCCACCCTCTTACAAAACAACGCCAAAAATGGCAAATGCCGCCTCGCCTTCTCTGACAACTTACTAAACGAATAATCCAACGACACCGTCAGCGACTTATCCCTACCTTCCTCCTCCACTCCCTTAAAAGTATCTAACCCGCACCGCAGCGCCTCAATCAACTGCACTGGTGTCTGCGTCTTCAAATGCGGTAACACCACCCGCAACGACAACGGATGTCCGCCCAACAGTTTCAACAACTCCAAGTACTCTTTCGGTAACTTTGCCCTGTCTACTCCCGCCGTTTGCAAAATCTTTGCCGCTAATTCTTCTACATCCTGTTCGCGCAAACCGCCCAAATTCAGCAAAGTATAACCACAGTCAAGCCAAGGTTCCTCCCGGCGACTGGTTATCAACACCCAAGTTTTGCCACTCCGCAATTCTTTGAGAAATTGCTTGAGTTCGCTTCTCTCCTCCCCACTCAGTAAGGGTTCATTTCCTGTGGGAAAACCGTTGACTGGTTCAAAGTTATCCCAAATCAATAAACAAGGCTGAGTTTGGAGATATTTCAACACCGCCAACCGTTGTTTATCTGTGGGAACCGAAGAAAACTTATCTCGCCAAACTTCCCTACCCACTTGGTTGACAACATAACTCAGCGTCGCCCCATGTTCAAAGGACACAAAAAATATCTTGCCAGCGCGTCCCTGAGTTTCTTCTAACCACCGTGCAAACCCACAGGCTAATTCGGTTTTGCCTACGCCGCCCATGCCTTGCACCAGTACAATATTATTTTGCCGAAACCCCCGCTCTAACCGCAAAATATCGTAATCTCGCCCAATAAAACCATAAGCGCCCGCTTCTGGAAACCCATATAGAGACGTTACATGGCGCGTCTCTACAAGTAAATCGTCAATATTAGGAATATCTGTATTATTTTCCGGAATAAACGGCGTGTAAGGTTCCTGTTGATACAACACGGGAACTAACCAATCTCGCAAAGGTTTATCGCCCTTGGGGCTTGGACGCTGCGGCTGATTTAAAACTGCTTTACGCCCAGCCGCTACTGCGTTAGCAAGACTCGCACCCGCTACCAATTCGCCATACAACCGCCCCATGAAATATTTTGCTGCTTCTGCTTGCACCTTGTAAGCCATGGCGACAACACCGTTCGCCCCCAAGGACACCAAGCGGGTAGCCACTGAAGAAAACTCTGCTTCTCCTTCCTGGGCTGATTTGCAAGCATTCAACACAAAAATCGGCACTCCGCAATCTGCTAAATTCTGGGCTATTTGCGCTGCTGTGATAATTTGCGGTGAACCATCAAGGGCTTCAAATACTAATACTCCCTGTCCCGTCCGACCCAAGGTATGCTGAAATCCTTGGCTATTGGGGTCAAAGTGGCCGTGTCCGTCAAAATGGACTATATGATAAAATCCTTTGTTCCTATTGAGTTCCCGCTCAAACTCCTCAAAGCTAGGCGGACGCAAGACTTTAATATTGACTTGCTTGCGGATTTGTGATCCACAATCCAGCAGAGGACGAGCAATAGTTTTGAGAGCAATATCTTTTTCCCCATAGGGACGAGCAATCACCAGCAAGATATTGAGTTTATCCTGGGGCAATGGTGGCATTTCCGCTCGCACGGCATATTCACTGAGACTGCGAGACATACCAGCAAGAGTTGGTGCAAGAAATTGGCGATCGCTCGTTGAGTACAACAACTCCCAAGGTAAATTTAACACCGTGGGATCATCGGATGTTATCACCAGTTCGCAGTTATGCAGCCCATCGTAGGTAGCCGCTTGAAAAAATTCCCGCGCTTTTTCGCTACTGCGAAACACTAACTCAAATAACTGTTCTCCCCAATTCTGCAACTTTTGCTCTATCTTTGCGGCGTTGTCTGGCGCGAGTCCGTAGGGAAAGCGCAAATACTCTTCGAGATACCAGCGCAAGTCGGTAAGCGCTTGCTGATTAAAAGGATGCTCAAATTCTACGACATCGGCAAACCGAGGCGCTGCCTGTCCCCGTTGCCAGGAAAGTTGAACCGTATCCCCTTGATGAGTAATCCGCAAGCAATTTTTCGCCATAGCTGCTGTGGAAGAGGTTCGTTTTATGCTAGCTAAAATTAAACATCACGTAGATTATTGCTAATTCCGGGTAGAATATTATTCATTTGTACACAGCTTTTGATTCTCAAAGTTACTAAATTTTGACGCTTAGGAGGAAGATGCGATCGTTTGGATACCTTGTTGTTTAGCATAGAAGTTACAGTCTTTCCTTATTAAAGGTAAGCCGATGCTAGCAGAGCTAATTTAAGACTTAGAGCAGGAAACGCTGAAAAATATGGAGACAGAAGAGCGGTTTATCGCCAATGAGGTATCTTGGGAACAATATGAAGCGCTACTGGTCAAGTTGTCAGATAACTCCTCCTATCGCGTCACCTATTTAGATGGTGTCTTAGAAATCTTGTCACCAAGTCCCCGTCGCGAGGGAATTAAGAAACGCATCGGGACTTTGTTGGAAGTTTATTTTGAGGAAACTGACACCAAATATTTTCCCCTTGGTTCTACAACTTTCCGGAAACAAGAACAACGGGGAGGGACAGAACCAGATGAAAGCTACTGTATTGGTTTGAAAAAAGACTTTCCTGACTTAGCTGTAGAAGTTGTTTTGACGAGTGGTGAGACGGATAAGTTAGCAGTGTACAAAAGGCTGGGTGTGACAGAGGTTTGGTTCTGGCAAAACTCTCAATTCTCTGTGTATCGTCTGCGAGGCGACAAATATGAACTTATCCAAGCCAGCGAATTACTCCCCAATTTAGATTTAGCACTGTTAGCTGAATATGTACGGCATCCCAACCCGCTTTTAGCAGTCAAAGAGTTTGGCAAACAAATTGGCGGTTCTGATACTCAAAGCATAAGTTCCTAACACTCGCGCTTTGAGTCTTTGATACTCGTGAACGAGGTTCTAACACTGGCTATAGCTTTAATGGGACTTCTAAACTAACTGTTTTAGCTATTTCTCTAACTGCTCATTTTTAGCCAACCAAACACCTGAGCAACAGTTAACTCCAAGTCTATCCCGGCTAACACTGGCAAACGCTCATCACCCTGCAAAAGTTCTGGTTGCTGATTTGGACGGAAGACCAAAATGGAACGATCTTCTGGGTCTATCAACCAACCTAATTGGCAACCATGATCTAAGCAATAGAGAATATTGCCTGTGACTCGATTTGAACTTTGTTCTGGGGAAAGAATTTCAATTGTCCAGTCTGGATAAAGCAGAAAATCATTATCGTCTTTCCCATCAGCAGCAAAAGGAATACGCGACCAATTGAAAACCGCTACATCAGGTACTATTGAACGGACACCAAAACTACACCGCAGTTCTGGAAAGGCATAAGCACTCTTGAGGTTTTCGGCAACATCGTTGATACTGTTGCATAGCCTTAACTGTAATCGGCTATGCTTCCCTTTTGGCATTGGCTTGTGAATAATGTCACCATTAATGTATTCCCTGGCAGGCTTTGTTTCTGGTAGCTTGAGAAACTCCTCCAGGGTCAGGGACTGGGTAATTACCGTGGACATGGCTCCTGAAGAAAAGCAAACGGGATATGTTTTTAGTCTAGCAGTACCCTACTCTCAAAAACAGTTTTTGCTTCTGGCTACCGCCACAACCGCTTGCATACCATTTAACACTGGCGCTATCAGTTTTTAAGCGACTTGCAATAAAAAAATCTCCCATTATCTCCAATTTTTAGTGACGCAAATAATGGTGGGTTACGGCGCACTTTAGTCCTGAATGTAAGACCTCAATTATCGTACGCCTAACCCACCCTACATAATCGATAATTTATTTTTTGGTACTCCCTAATACTCAAAGCACGAGGTTCTAACACCTTTCAAGGGTGAGTGTTTATTTCTGAGGCGAACACACTTGCTGGACTTTCTCGGGAAGTCGCCCACACGTCTGCTGGAATGTTTCCGGGCTTAGCCGCCACCAAGCAACTAATCCTAAACTCGCACCGCCCACAAATGCCAACAATCCCCCAAACAAAACCCACCACTTTCGCCGCCCTTGCCGTTTAGCAGGAGTTTGGATTTTGTCTAGTGCAGGTGGTTCTGAAACATCCAACTCCAGAAGGGCTTGAGAACTTGCTGCCAACTCATATTGTTGTTCTTGTTGTTCTTGTTGTTCTTGTTCTGCCTCTATTATTTCTACAGGTGCTAGGGCGGAAGTCATTGGCACTATAGGGTCTCGCGAGACACGACAATAAGTCAGAACCACTGACGTATTGTCATGAGTATTTTTCTGATTTGCCAATTCAATCCACCCTCGGACAGCATCTTCCAAGGAAAGTTCACCTTGTAAAACAGGGATAGCGTAATCCCGCCAAGAATGTTCTACCCAGTCATTATCACTTAAACCATCAGAACATAGCAGTAATATACCGTCTTCTTCTAAAATAAATCGCTGAACCAAAGGACGCAGAAATTCGCCTTCTTTTGTCCCCAATGCTTGAGTTAGGGCAGTTGCATCTGGGCGTTGCAATGCTTTTCGATACAAACTACGACCATAGCGGACTTCCCGCCCCGCTACGTCATCATCTATTGTCAAAAGCTGGCAATAGTTGCGCGTCATCCAGTATGCACGGCTATCGCCAACACTTGCTAAATAAAGTTCATGTGCATTTAATGACTGAAACCCGAGGGCGGTTTGGATGCTTTGCGGTAATTGCACTGCGATCACGAGTGTTGTACCCATGCGTTGGGTACCTTCGCGTTTTTGCTCGTCATTGCAGTTGCAAATTACGTTGTTTACAATCCGCAAACTTGCCTCTAGTTGTTTTTGGATCAAGTCCGGCGGTAAAATGTCTGCTTGTTCTTTCACTTCTGTCAGTAAGGCACGGAGCTGCAACTTTAAGGACTGCACTGCTAGTAGACTTGCAACTTCGCCGCCTTCATGTCCACCAATGCCATCACAAACAATGGATACCCGTGGTAATAATGGATCATCGGGATCACCAGTGTTAGTGGGGTAGCAAGTATCTTCATTTTGCGTTTGTTGTGGACCAGTTTCTGTTGCTCCTGCAACCTTTAGGGTTAATGGCAAATCTGCTGCAGATGATAGAAGTAATGCATTGAGTTGACTCGCAATAGACTCTAAATTTGCTTCCTCGCTACGCATCTGCTGGACTATGTTGTTCAACTCTTGTCCCACTGGTTTTTTTGCAGTCGCTACCCAAGGTTGCCAACACTCGCCCAATTGCTGTAGAGACGCGCCACCTCTCGTCTCTACAAGTTCCAACACTCGCACGCACCAACCTTGCACTCGCAAATTATCTGGAATCAGCAAACTACCAGCCACACCCAACTCTGATAACGGTATCCACAGTTGGAGAATTTGCCACAACCAGTAAACTTGCCTTACGGCTTGTGCTTGCTCCCATGCATCTGTGATTGCTGGGTAAAGATTTCCTGTCTCATCTATCGGCACATTTTCCAGCAACAGAATATCATCGTGAGCAATTCCATATACCTGAGGAATGTGTAGTCTGTGTTGGTATAGCCGCAGGTAAGACACAATTTCTCTTGGCAATTCTTCGGGTATATCTGGCAATAATCCTGGTTGAGTATCCAGCCAAATATTAGGGGTAATAACCTCATACCTATTCGCCACCTTTTCTCCTGGTTGGATTTCGGCTACTGATGAACCAGTTGCCCAAAGGTAGCGGTAAACTAAGGGAGTTTGACAACTTGCACAAACACTATCCCCCACAGAATTCATGGGTTGAGTACAGCGGGGATTTGTGCAATAAATTATCTGCTGTGTTGAAATCATGCAAGTGGGAATTTTTCGACAAATATAAGGGTTAATTAAGGGTTAAATTTAGCTGTAAAATACTCGAAGGTTAGAATAGACTGGAATTTTATTCTTTTGGTTAAACATACTGTTACTAAAAGTCATCAAAATTTACCTAAAAAAATAACTTTGGCTTTCTGGAAACAGTCAATGTATGAGTGTATCTAATCATATAAATGCCTTGACGGCGTGAATGTATTGTCTAGGATGGCGTTATGCCAAGTACTACTTTAATCTGGCTGTTAGCGGGATCAGGTCTATGTTTGATGGAACTGTTTCTGCCAACAGCTTTTGTTGCCTTCTTGATGGGAATTAGCGCTATTGTGGTGGCGTTTCTGTCTCAAGCGATTTTGGGCAAGTTATGGCTGCAAGTTGTGGTTTGGCTGTTGCTTTCCACAGCGCTAGTCGTACTTTCCCGTCGGTTTGTGACACCGCGATACCGCAAGTCGAAAATTCAGGATGCAATTATAGCTGAAACTTTAACAGAGATTCCAGCCGGGAAAACAGGACGAGTGCTGTACGAGGGGAATTCTTGGCGGGCGCTTTGTGACGATGAAAAACTCAGCATACCACCCAATCAAAGAGTTTACGTCACAAGACGCGAAGGCACCACCCTAATTGTGATGCCAGAAAATCTGTTGCACTCGTAATTGCTTAATTAAAAAATTGGAAAATTCATTATGGAACAGTTCTTTTTACTTGTTTTTTTAGCTTTAGGCGGTTCTGCTATAGCAGGTTCTGTCAAAGTTGTGAATCAGGGTAATGAAGCTTTGGTGGAACGTTTGGGAAGCTATAACAAAAAGTTAGAACCAGGGCTTAACTTTATCGTTCCTGTTGTAGATAGAGTTGTCTTCCGGGAGACGATTCGGGAAAAAGTCATAGATATTCCTCCACAACAAAGCATCACCCGCGATAATGTCTCAATTAGCGTTGATGCTGTGGTTTATTGGCGCATCGTCGATATGGAGAAAGCCTACTACAAAGTGGAAAATCTCCGGATGGCAATGGAGAATTTGGTGCTGACTCAAATTCGTGCGGAAATGGGCAAACTGGAACTTGATGAAACTTTTACCGCCCGTTCTCAAATTAATGAAATTTTACTGCACGAATTGGACGTTGCTACCGACCCTTGGGGTGTAAAAGTCACACGGGTGGAACTGCGAGATATTATTCCCTCACAAGCAGTCAGGGAGTCGATGGAACTGCAAATGTCAGCGGAACGCCGCAAACGGGCGGCGATTTTGACATCTGAGGGCGAACGAGAAGCAGCTGTTAATAGCGCCAGAGGTAAAGCTGATGCCCAAGTTCTGGACGCAGAAGCCCGTCAAAAAGCCGTCATTTTGCAAGCAGAAGCTGAACAAAAAGCGATCGTTCTCAAAGCACAAGCCGAACGCCAGCAGCAGGTTCTTAAAGCACAAGCTGTTGCTGAGTCTGCGGACATTATTGCCCAAAAAATCCAAACAAACCCCAATGGTCACAAAGCGCTGGAAGTTCTGCTTGCTTTAGGCTACCTGGATATGGGCGCGATAATTGGCAAGAGTGATAGCAGTAAGGTCATGTTTATGGATCCGCGCACGATTCCCGCGACTTTGGAGGGTATACGCTCGATTGTCTCAGATGGTCAAACTGACTCAAACTCCCTGAATGCTTACGGAAATACCCCAGTAAATAACAATCACGCCAGCTAAAAGGGTGAGAGAGGGAGGGAGAGAGGGAGTGAGGGACGCAGATGAGGGAGAGATTCTTACTTTTAAATTTTGAATTTTGAATGAGCGAATTTTGAATTGATTTGTCCCCCTCATCCCCCTCATCTTCCTCATTCTTCCTACTCCCCAGCAGCTTGAGCTAACTGGCATTGGCTGCACAAACCGAAAAACTCCAGAGTGTGATAAAAAATCTTAAACTTATGTGTAGATTGTAACTGAACTTCTAGGTCATGGACAGGGCATTGATTAATCGGAATGGAAGCACCGCATTGCAGGCAGGTCAAGTGGTGCTTGTCTTGCTGCGCTAAGCTATAAAGGGCTTCACCGTTAGCCAATGTCCGCACTTGCACCATGCCTTCAAGTTTTAAGGCTTCCAATGAGCGGTATACTGTTGCTAAACCCATGTTTTGGTTACGGTTACGTAATTCTACGTAAATATCCTGGGCAGAAATGCCTTGTTTGACGGTTTTAAGCAGGGTTAGAATACGCTCTTGACTGCGGGTGCGTATGGCTCTCATAGACAATAGTAAAAAAACAATAGTAAAAAAACGCCAATTTATAGTTGAAAATGTTCTCTTGGCTGACTTCTAGCTTAACTCTAATGACTTGTTATCTGATTGTCGCCTAGTTGAGACAGAAAGATATAGTATGAGCGTAGCAGTATTCAGCTTAAGCCAGTGCAAACGAAGTATCTAGCCAAAATTTTTGTAACTCTCCGTCCTTCAGTTCTCGACCCTGCTGGTGTAGCAGTCCAATCTGGGCTGAAGCAATTGGGGTACGATGATGTTGAGCAGGTGCGGATCGGTAAGTACATTGAATTAACTCTCACCTCAACCGATGAAGGTACAGCCCGTCAGAACCTGGATCGGATGTGTGACCAAATGCTTGCAAATCCAGTCATAGAAAATTATCACTTTGATTTGACCGAGGTTGAGTCACAGACGGGAGTCTATTAAGGCACAAAAGCAAGAGTCATTGGTCTTTTGTCCCTAGTTTAGAATGCTATGACAAAGATTTACAGACGCTTTCATTCAGCGCGTCTCTACAATGACTAATAACTAATAACTAATGACTAATAACATGAAATTTGGGGTTGTTGTTTTTCCGGGTTCTAATTGCGATCGCGATGTTGCTTACGTGACAAGAGACTTGTTAAAGCAACCGACTCGCATGGTTTGGCATCAAGAAACTGATATTTCTGATTTGGATATCATTATTATACCAGGTGGCTTTAGCTACGGCGATTATTTGCGCTGTGGTGCGATCGCACGATTTTCACCTGTTATGCAGCAAGTAGTAGCACACTCTCAAAAGGGCAAACCTGTCCTCGGTATTTGCAACGGTTTCCAGGTATTAACTGAGGCAGGATTGTTACCAGGAGCGTTGGTAAGAAATCGGGATTTGCATTTTATTTGCGATCGCGTTCCTGTTAAAGTTGAGCGCACAGATCTTCGGTGGACGCAAGGTTATCAAGAAGGGGAAATTATCACTTTGCCTATTGCCCACGGAGAAGGGCAATTTTACGCTGATACAGCCACGTTATCAGAACTTGAAGATAACAATCAAGTGTTGTTTCGCTACGAGGGAGATAACCTTAACGGCTCAGTGAATAACATTGCCGGGATTTGCAATTCTACGGGCAATGTGTTGGGGATGATGCCGCATCCGGAGAGAGCGTCTGACCCGATGTTGGGCGGTAGCGATGGGTTGAAGTTGTTCCAAGGGTTGTTGGAGAAAGTGGCGGCGTTGGTGTAGTTTGTAAGTTGCAATAATTTCGCGCAAAGACGCAAAGGCGCAAAGAAAAACTTAGCGTCTTTGCATGAGATTTAAAAAAACTAGGGCATTGCGATCGCCCTTCCCTAGCAATCTCAACTGCCCTCTTGCACTCCTAAACCCTCACCTTCAAGCGCTACATTAAAGCTAAAGATTTCCACCCCTTGCCATGTTAGCCAGTACCGCCAAATACGAAATTACCTGGGAAAAGCTACCAGATGACTTTGTTTTAGACTCGGAACCACTGGACAATATTAATCAGCCTTCCCTTGCCGCAGCCTTAACCGAAAGTTTGCAAGTTGCAGGTAAGTTACCAGCTAACGCCCTGGTTACCACAAACTACGGCATTTGCGCTACTGTGAATCAAAAGATAGTCGTGAAAGCACCAGATTGGGCTTACGTGCGTTCTATTCGAGTATCGCGCGAGGAAGTCAAACGCAGTTATACCCCTCAACTTCAAGGCGATATTCCGGTGATTGTCATGGAATTTCTTTCTGATACTGAAGGCGGGGAATATTCCAGTAAGCCTACCTATCCTCCAGGGAAGTGGTTTTTTTACGAGCAAGTCTTAGAGGTTCCCAATTACGTCATTTTTGAACCGGATACAGGGGAACTGGAAGTTTATCAATTGGATGATTCCAAACGATATCAGCTACGAAACCCTGATGCTAATAATCGTTACTGGATTGCTGAAATGGGGTTATTTCTTGGAGTATGGCAAGGAACCAGAGAGAATCGCACAGGTTACTGGCTGCGGTGGTGGGATGAAAATGGCAATCTTTTGCTTTGGGGTTTGGAACGAGCAGAACGATTGGCTGCACAACTTAGGGCGGTGGGAATTGAACCAGAGATTTGAGAGTCACATCTGAGGTTTGTGCAATGGAAGACACAATTACTCCCTTGTCGGTACAAAATTACCTATCTTTTCCTTGGCGTTCTTGGCGTCTTGGCGGTTAGTTAATAGGTAATCTTCCAGCGTGACAGGAGTAAGACGACTCAGAACGAGACACAAGAGAATAGACAAGATTCCATCTGTGTCCATCTGTGTCCATCTGTGGTTAATTATTCTTTTTTTTAATAAATGCAAGAAGTCTGATATGGAGGCGATCGCCTTTAACTATTTTGGCTACTACCAAAGATCAAGTTGGCGACTATTGAGTCATCTACTCGATAGATGATCAAGCGGGTGCAGGTATTAGTAGATACAATTGTTCACCCCAGCCAAGCCTACGACTCATAAGCGCAAACAGCGAATCGCCTCTAGCAGCCCTCTCGCCTTATTTAACGTTTCTTCATATTCTTTATCGGGATCAGAATCAGCAACCAAACCAGCGCCTGCTTGCACGCTCACAGTATTATCCCGGAGAACCATTGTACGAATTGCTATCGCCGTATTCAATTGTCCTTCAAAATCGTAGTGTCCGTAAACACCAGAATAGACGCCACGACGACTAGGTTCTAACTCATGAATGATTTGCATCGCCCGAATCTTGGGTGCGCCGCTTACGGTTCCTGCTGGGAAGCAAGCTTTGAGTAAATCCCATGCCGTTTTCCCAGGTGCTAGTTTACCTACAACATTACTGACAATATGCATCACGTGAGAGTACCGCTCAATCACCATCAATTCATCAACTCTCACCGTTCCACTTTGACATACGCGCCCTAAATCATTTCGTCCCAAATCAACAAGCATCACATGCTCAGCAATTTCCTTGGGATCTTTGAGCAAATCGTCTGCGAATGCTGCATCTTCCTGAGAGGTTTTTCCTCGTGGGCGTGTCCCAGCGATAGGACGTACAGTTGCTATCACCTCTGCTTGTGAATCTAGTTCTGCTTTTACCATCACTTCCGGACTGGAACCGATAATTTGCCAATCTTGAAAGTGAAAGTAAGCCATGTAAGGCGAAGGATTAATCTGGCGCAAAGAACGGTAAAGAGCGAAGGAGTCGCCAGTGTATTCTGTTGTGAGTCGCTGGGAAATAACAACTTGAAAAATATCTCCAGCTTTGATATATTCTTTTGCCTTCTGGACATTGGCACAAAATTCAGCGCGGGTGAAATTACTTTTGTACTGTTGTGCTTCCCCTGCTTCCCCTGCTTCTCCTGCTCTCTTAGTCCCTGGTGGTGTCCACTCCATTATGGTCTTTTGGGGTGACACAGGGAGAGAAAGCTTGCTCACCATTTGGGTAACGCGATCGCACGCTTGTTGATACGCTGTTTGTAAAGACGCGCCATCCGAGAGTTCTACATCACGCAAATCAGCGTAGGCTATTGCCCAAATTTTCCGCTTCACCTGGTCAAAAATCAACAGATGGTCTACCTGCATCCACAACCCATCTGGGATATTTCTTTCATCTGTTTGATAAACGGGGACGCGTGGTTCTATCCAGCGAATCAATTCATACCCCCAGAAACCAAATAAACCCCCAATTCCTGGCGGTAACTGGGGTAATTTGACGGGTTGATATGGTTCCAAACAATTAGCTAATGTTGTAAACGGATCGCCTTCAAAGACAAGCTGCGAACCGTCGCGATGTGTTTGAGTAGTGTATTCGCCTCTTGCTTCTAGAACCCATACCGGATCACAACCCACAAAGCTATACCGTCCCAGTTTTTCCCCACCTTCTACCGATTCCAACAAAAAGCTGTATGGTTGTCCTGCGCATACTTTATACCAAGCCGATACTGGTGTATCTAGGTCGGCGACCCATTCTTGATACACCGGCACAAAGTTGCCTTGCAATGCTAGCTTGCAAAACTGGTCAAAATCGGGGAATATCATAAAAATCTCTCATATTATCAGCAATCAGCCATCTGCTATCAGCTATTAGCAAGCTGCTAATAGCTGACAGCTAACGGCTGACCTCTATTTACTAAGAGTCGAAGGTATTTTTACCGCTGAACTTGACTGCTGCTGGGCTTGGGTTTTTACCGATATTGCGGTCTACATAGCGCACTTTTTCACGACCTGGGTTGACTTTTTCTGGGAAGACACCATCAGCCGGATGTATGTACTGAATTTCTCCGTTCGGATAAATTCGGTAAACTTTGTAGTTTGTGATTTTCAATTTCCGCAATACCTGACCGCCCAAATACACGCCGTATTCCTTACGAGCCAAATACAGGAGGTTTTCACCTTGGCGCATAATGGCGGTACCGCCTGTAGGCAGTTCAAAAGGCTGCTCCTTGGGGCTAGTCCAAGTGATAGCGTACTTTTCTTCCACTTCTGCTTTTTTCAGCAAGCCGCCAGTACTGCCACCAAATATGGGGGTCTGTCCAGAGAGTGTTTCTGCCATAAAGTTTTCTCTCAACGTTTTTACGGCATCCTATCACCGCAGCTAGGGTCATGTTGCGATCGCGTCATAGTCTGTAACAGTTGTTAGTCAATCGTCGATCATCCATAGTCAAAAATCTAGATTTTACAGGTTTTTGACTATGAACTCATAACTGTTGCTAAACCGCTAAATTTCTTTATAGAGTTTTCTCTTGTGTCCCCTGTCCCCTGCTCGCTTTCCTTGGACGTGATAACTTTTGCTCTTGCCTCGCCTCAACTATGGGTATGGTAAAGTGAAACTGACTACCTTGGTTTTTGCCGTTTGATTTTGCCCAATCTGTCCACCCCAACCATTGACAATTTGACGGCTAATTGCTAAGCCAAGACCTGTGCCACCAGTGGTGCGGCGCAACGCTCCTTCTTCTTGATAGAAGCGGTCAAAAACGATTTCTAGAAGATGTGGTTCAATACCGCGTCCGGTATCAGCTACGGTGACTTCAACCATCTTCTTGCGATTGCGTTCAGCCTTAATGGTGATTTCTCCGTCTGATGATGTAAATTTGCAAGCGTTATCTACCAGTTTTGCCAGGACTTCCACCAGCCAATCTCCATCTGCTTTAACCAAAGGCAGGTTTTTTGCAAGCTGAGTTGTAATTTTAGGCAGCTTTTCGGAGGCAAACCGGGTGCGAATCCGACTGAGCGACAGTTCCACACATTCTTGTAAGCTGAGCGATTCTGGATGCCATTCTACCCGACCGCTTTCGAGATTAGAAAGCGTTAGGGAAATCTTGTATGAGTTTGCGCATCCGTTCTGAGTCAGTAAGAGCAGTGTCTAGCATGACCTGTCGTAACTCTGGAGGCATATCCGGTTCGCTGGCTAGACTTTCCAAGCACACCTGAATGGTAGATAGGGGGGTACGGAGCTCGTGTCCAGTGATAGCTATCAAGTTGCTGCGGGTGCGGTCAAGGGCTTCCAACTGCTTGTTCAAGACTTCTAGGTTAGCATAAGCCTCAGCTTGGATCAGGGCGACTCCCACTTGGGTGGCGATCGCTTCTACCAAATCAAAGTCCCCAGCTTGCCAATCGTGTAAAGTTTCGTTGCAGTAGTGAAGTTCAACGATACCCAACAACCGCCCCTGGTAGAACACTGGTTCCATCAGCCAAGAACGAATGTCATACTTTTTCACAAGTTCCCAAAGTTCTTTAGAAGAGGTAATGCGAGCGTCAGTCTGAGTATCAGTTACACAAACCCCTTCGCTTTGTAGTACCACATCCCGAAATAGGAGATTGTTCTCCAACAGCCAGGTTTGTCCCAAAAGAGATGGTACACCAGATTTCAAAAACTCATGCTCAATAACGGCTTTGGCATCGGTACCTTGAGCGCGATAGATTAAACAGCGACACGCCCCTAAGTTTTGTCCCAGTTCTTGGGTTGCGACTTGGAGAATTTCATGGGGATCGAGCGATCGCCTAATAGCGTTACTAATCGTATTGACTAAGCGTTCTTTACGTGCTTGAGCCGCTATGGAACGATACGCCTTATGCAATTTATACTGACTTGCTTGCAAATAAGTCACCAAGCGCTGCACAAACGGATCAGTATCTATGTCGCAAGCATATTCGTTGAGCTGTACTACTCCTGTTTCGCTCTGCCGCTCGTCTATCCTAAACCTGTGGCGTGCCTGATCAATTTTATCTACCAGTTCTGGTCTGTAAACCAAAATCCTGTCCAATAGTAATTCAGCGGCTTTCAGGCTTACCCCCCGTTCTGCTGTCCAAATTCCTTCAAACCTTCGCGCCGTGTCCATATCCAAACTCGGGCTGATCTCCCGCAGTTGCTCATTTTTAGCAAGAGAACCCATGCTTTCCCGGCAAACCAAGCAAGTGGCATAGTTTTGGGCGATTACCACCAAATGCCACTCTTGACTTAAGCTATCATCGGGTTCAAAGGCGATCTTTTCGTAGTATTCCGAACTGTTGGTAAAATCTGTTTCGGGGGCTGATAATACGTATATTTGATTACTACGCTGAGCAAGCCGCTGATAGCGATGAGCTTCTTGGCGGTAGAATCGCTCTCTTTGGAAGCTAGCAATGACCAGAGGCTGCTCCAAAGTAGCCGCCAACACCTGGTCTTCCATTGCGTGGGAGAGCGCCGTTAGTGAAGCTTTGAAATATATTTGAGGTCTCAGGTTGGGTAGAGCCTGTAGCAGTTCACTCAGCACGGAAGTCGAAATGCTCATCAATTTCTTTAAGGAGCCACAATCTGGACAATATCGATGCCACAGCTGCATTGTACAAATTACAACGGACTCTTAAGTTAACGAGATAGTTGCAATATGTAAAGAATGGTGAAAGACACGTTGACACCCTTGGCAGGCGCAGCACGTTGCTTGAGATGCAGCAACATTCTGTCTAGGGTTTCCCGCCAGCTAACCGACGGCAGCTTTAGAGCTATAGTAAGTATCTTACACAAGTAGACTGGCGTCATCTAAAAATCTCCGGGAGCTTGGAAACCGTGTACCTTTAGGTCACACAGGAAACGCGACACGGCGTTATTTTTAGCCGTGAAATTACTATAATGGCAAGGTTTCAAACAATAGACTGACTAAAAAATGGGGACTGGGCAAAACGTACATTTTCATGCTTAATGTGGTTTGTAGTTTCTAGAAAGTATGGACATAGATATATTGCACAAAATCGTCAAGTTTTTTATTTTGTCACCTTTGCATTGAACATAACCTAAACAACAAGTTGCCTGAATCAGAAAAAAAGCCTCTTTTTTCCACTCATAATTTTAGGGCCTTTTCACCATTTTCCTTTTTGCTGGAGCCGTTTCAAGAATTGAACACAAACTACTACACCCGTAACTGAGCACAACTCAGCACTGTTATGTCTAACAAAAATGGCTAATAACCAAAGTCGCCGTATAAGAACCTGCATACGCGGAATTTATAAGTGTTGTGGAGGTAAAAATCTACTTCCAAAAATGACCTGCACAAGCACATTCTCTTGTTGACATTCTTTTTAGGATATCATCAAAGGCTTCATTATCAATCAATTTATAATTTTCCACTCTTATTTCACTTTGCCAAGAATTTTATTTTTATCCATAGCTAACTCAAATATTTATGTTATTTGAAGAAGCAACTGCTATCAGCGTACTTTTTTTATAAACTAATGTTACAAAATCTAACTATTTACAAAACTTCAAAATTTTAACTTTTTAAGTACGAATGAAGAAGTACAGAAGTGCTTGTAGTCACTGTTGAAAAAGTGTGTTGCAGAATATAGCCATTTCATGTAATATTATTTTATCAATAATTTTCAAAATTCTTAAAACCATGTGATAAATCTGAAAATTTACTTGGTGCTAAAAGCAGTGAAGTCTGCAATAGCAGCCGAGTCAAATCACTAACTCATAGACAATAGACAAAGCAAGCTTTGATGGGAAAATGATCCCATCTATAAATTTTTTAACAAAAAAGCAGAAGAAATCATTCCCTAATGCCTTAATCCAAAAAAGATGGAGTGTATTAAAGTGACACCATTAAGGCTTGCAACAACAGTAAATACAAGGCATTGCATATTTCCCCAATTTTCTTACAGCAGTTTTCACTTAATTTAGACCACATTTTTTGCTGTTTTTCTTTGCGACGCCCTATGCCTGCGGCACGCAATCATGCGTTAGCGAACGCGAGTGCGTGTGCATGATTGCACTCAGCTCCTCTGGAGCGCGAAGCTCTCCCGAAGGGAGCAAGAGGCACGGGTATCTCCTCGCCTTGAGGCTGCGCCAAGCGCGTAAGGTCCTCCCGAATGAGGCACGCCAGTTCCCGCTTGTTGGGAAACCCGCCTTCTCAAGAGCGGAGACGTTACGCGTTAGCGAACGCGAGTGCGTGTGCATGATTGCACTCAGCTCCTCCCGAATGAGGCACAGGACTGGATTCACTAGTCGCCTGGTGGGTCGGGAAACAAGGACTGCATAGCGGTGGCTCGTCTTTGTGCCTTCTCGTAGAGAAGCCGCTCATGCAGTCTATGCGCGAGACAAAAAAGGTCTATTTACCTGAAAATAGCTGTAGAACTATGAATCTGTTGGTCATAGATTTCCTGGGTAAATACGTGCTACACATACCTGCTCAGGTGAAACATGAGAATCGCACAAATTTCTCCTTTATGGGAGCGTGTTCCTCCCTTTCGTTATGGGGGTACTGAACTAATTGTTCAATTAGTTACAGACGAATTAGTGAGGCGCGGTCATGATGTTACCTTATTTGCCTCTGGTGACTCGATTACCAAAGCAAAACTTTGTTCAGTCCATAACCAAGCACTACGGCTTGACTCCAATATCAAAGAGCCGACACTCTACGAGCAGATGATGCTTGCTGATGTTTATCAAAACGCTCATCATTTTGATATTATCCATTCTCACGTAGGTTGTCCTGCCCTTCCGTATTGCGGTTTTGTGAAAACTCCTACCGTACATACAATGCATGGTATTTTTACGCGCGATAACGAGAAAATGTATCGGCGTTTTGCTTGGCAACCTTTCATCAGTATTAGTGAGGCACAACGAGAACCGCGCTTAGGCTTGAACTACATTCATACCGTTTACAACGGCATTGATACAACCGTCTATCCCTTCCATCCCGAACCGACGCAACCTGCATACTTAGCATTTGTCGGGCGGATCTCCCCGGAAAAAGGACCAGTAGAAGCGATTAAGATTGCTCGTGCTGCTGGCTTTCAATTAAAGATAGCTGGCAAAATTGACGCTGTTGACCGTTCTTATTATCAAGAACAAGTAGAGCCTTTGATTGATGGCGAACAGATTCAGTACCTGGGTGAGGTTTCCCACGAAGAAAAAGTTAAACTGCTTGGTGGAGCAACTGTGACTTTGTTCCCCATCACCTGGCGAGAGCCTTTTGGTTTGGTCATGATTGAGTCAATGGCAACGGGTACACCTGTGATTGGCATGGGATTAGGCTCAGTACCAGAAGTGATTGCTCATGGGAAAACAGGTTTTGTTTGCCACTCGCTCCAAAAAATGATTGAAGTGATTCCAGACGCCATAAAATTAGATCGATGGACTTGTCGGGAGTACGTTGTCAGCCGCTTTAGCGTTGAATCTATGACCTCGGAGTATGAGAGGGCTTACAACATGGTGCTAGGGTAAAAGTCTGCACCTGCAACCCATCACTCCAAAAGGCACAAGCCAATGCATGAAGATTAATTTAGCATAATCCTTGAGAATCCCACTCTTGCCTTTATGGGGAAGAGTGGATGAAAGGTGGTAAAAAAAGGGACATGGAGCCCCTTGTTTTTACCACCTCTCGAGTTTTGAGTTCAAACTTGGTCAATTAAAAAATTTTATTTTTCTTTCAAAAATTGGAGACTTAACTAATATTATTTTGCTAAAAATACTATATAATTATTAGTGGTTCGTATTATACATAATATATTTATTTTTTAATTCCCTTTACAAGAAATTTTAAGTAACAGTTTAGCTAAAAGTGACTAACCTGTTGCCTTTTGCTGTGGAAAACCCCTATTTCTATATTGCTGCCGAGGGGCGTCTACATCTTGCCATTCTCAAGAAAAGCGGCTAATAAACAAGTAGAAATCCATACATTTAAGCTTCTTCATAAAATTTTTAGACAATCATAGATTTATAAAGATTTTATGATCAAAGCTTTATTGATGTTTTGTGATTAGCTGTATGCGATTATGATTTTTGCTCAATGGCTCAAATCTGCTTCTAACAGCGTCTTTTTTCCTGTTGACGCTGATGCTTGTATGAAAAACTAGACCTGTACACGGAATTTTGGCTGATGACACCGGATACGCTGATGACACCGGAAAAAATTTTTCTAGACGGAAAAACTTTTGTTCCTGCCGATCAAATACCTATTCCAGAATGGCCCTGTGTAACAAGTGAAAGACCACAACCGACACTCACGGTTAAAGATGATGATTTATTTCTGGTCACAGACACTTTGGGCAATATTTCTGGCTGTTCGCTGAATGATGGCAATCCCAGTATGGGGCTATTGTGCTGTGACACACGCTTTCTGAGTCGCCTAGAGTTGCAAATTGATGGACACTCTCCTGTGTTACTTAGCAGCACTGCTGAAAAAGGATTTTCTCTGTCAATTTTGTGTACCAATCCCAGAATCGAAGACCGTCTGAAAGCCGATACAGTGGGCATTCGTCGGGAACTCGTACTTAATGGAGCATTATTTGAAGAGTTAGAAGTCTCTAATTATAGCACAAGTTCCATCAGCTTTGAACTCAGTATTAGCTTTGACGCGGATTTTGCCGATTTATTTGAAGTCCGGGGCTATGACAGGCAAAAACGGGGTAGACTTTTACGCCTTGTAGAACCGACACCTGAAGAAGGAACATCAACTGGCGAAGGTATTTCTGGACAATCTGTGCCAGCTGTACAGAAAGAGCAATCCTTAAGCCTTGCCTATGAAGGTCTGGATGGCTTACTCATGGAATCTCGCATTCAATTCCAGCATAGGCAACCAGACTATTTCAAAGGTTACACAGCAGTTTGGCGGCTGGAGTTGGCTTCTCACGAAACTCAAAAATTGGGCTACCGAGTCAATTTCTTGACAAACAACAAATCGACTTCCATTGTCAGTGCGCCTTTCACTTTAGTACAAGCGAAAGCCTCCGAGATGATGGAGGAGCAACACTGGGTACAACAAATTACACGAATTCGCTCAGACAAAGGGACGTTCAATCACATTATTGAGCGAGCTGAGCAAGATATGTATTTGTTGCGTCAGTCCTTCGGCAAGTACAAGACTGTTTCCGCAGGAGTGCCGTGGTTTTCCGCGCTGTTTGGGCGCGATTCGATTATTACAGCTTCCCAAACGCTGATGTTAAACCCTCAAATAGCCAAAGAAACTTTGCTGCTTCTGGCGACATACCAAGGCAAAACTGACGATGATTGGCGCGAAGAGGAACCAGGTAAGATTTTACACGAGTTGCGGTTGGGTGAATTAGCTCGCTGTCAGGAAATTCCCCACACTCCTTACTACGGTACAGTCGATGCGACTCCCTTGTGGCTGATGCTGTATGCCGAATACTATGCTTGGACTCATGATGTCGAAACCTTAGAGCAACTTTGGTCCAAAGCTGTCTTGGCAATGGACTGGATCGACCGCAACATTCGAGAAACAGGCTATCTCAGCTACTATCGGAAATCCAAAGGTGGTCTTGCTAACCAAGGGTGGAAAGACTCTGGCGATTGTATTGTCAATCGTAAGGGAGAGTTAGCCAACGGACCGATCGCCTTGTGTGAGGTACAAGCTTACGTCTACGCTGCCAAATTGCGCTTAGCAGAAATTGCCAGGCTGAAAAAGCGGATTGACTTATCAGACAGGTGGACAGAAGAAGCAAGAAACCTTAAGCTTCGTTTCAATAGAGACTTTTGGATCGAAGACCAGGATTTCTGTGCCTTGGCTTTGGATGGAGAAGGTCAGCAAGTAGACAGTATTACGTCTAATCCCGGTCATTGCCTACATTTAGGCATATTCACACCGGAAAAAGCTTACAGTGTTGCTGAACGGCTGCGCGCACCAGATATGTTTAACGGTTGGGGTATCCGCACCCTGAATAGCTTGTCACCAGCTTACAATCCAATGGGGTATCATATCGGTTCTGTATGGCCGCACGATAACTCGTTGATTGCACTGGGATTGCGATCGCTCGGTTTAGTCGATCAAGCCCTGGAACTTTTTGAAGGTTTATTCGACATGACTAACCAGCAGCCCTATCTACGTCCTCCAGAGTTGTTCTGCGGCTATGAGCGCAATGGTGATAACGCCCCTGTACAGTATCCTGTTGCCTGTACACCTCAGGCATGGGCAACCGGTAGTATCTTCCAGCTCCTGCAAATGATTGTAAACCTGGTGCCTGACGCTCCCAACAACTGCTTACGAATTATCGACCCTACTTTGCCAGAGTCAATCAGCAGTTTGTCACTGCACAATCTCAAAGTTGGTTCTACTATACTGGATTTGGAATTTGAGCGTTCTGGTAGCACAACTGCTTGTCGCGTTGCCAAGAAACGCGGTAACCTCCGGGTCGTTATCGAAGCGTAAAATCAGGAAGTGGGGAGTAGGAACTGGGGGCTGTTAACCCGGAATGGGAAGATGCTCTTGACTACCGCTATACAACCAGTCCCTTTTCTTCCCCAATACCCAATCCCTAATCCCCAGTCCCTGCTTTAGCCTTCTTCTTGTTGATTCTCACTTCTGTGCCCAGGAGAAGCTTCGTAAAGCGCATCTAGTTTTTGGCGTGCGTCTTCAACGTTAATCGAACGCATCACCAGAAGCGGCTCTTTAATTAAGTTACCAGCAGCATCTAATAACTCTGGATGCGGTTTAAACTGCTTGGTTGATGAACTATAGGGATATCTACCCTGATTTTCAATCGCTGCGGATCTGGGTGGATAAATCCGCTCTCTATCAAAACTGAACATAATCAGGTTGCGAATTAAGTTAGCAACAGCTATAAAAGCTAGGATGGTAAAAGCAAGAATGTAAAGCAGGTGTAACATCGTTTTTCCTCCAGAGTTCGCAGATTTTAAAGCTATATCTTGTAAAGTTTTGCTTAGTTGAGTTGGTTGATGCTGTTAATTACGGTGATGCTGAATGGTTAACGCAATCTTATGCGCTCATACTCTTTATAAAAAGGGGAATTTTTAACCTAGGGGAGAGTGCGGTGGTAACATAATATACATCACTTCCTATCTCAGATGATGTCAAAAAATTTTTTCTATCTCACTTACATACCGTCTTGAGTAGTGCTAATTCTGCCACCATTCACAAAGTAACGTACCCAGATAACATAGTTTTGAGCCTCGCTCCGCTTCAAAGCTAGGCGTGAGCGGTGGAAACCGCATCAGACTTCTCGCGCTTGACGGAAGCGCATCGCCACATTCCAACATTGTGTTACTAATTGATGCCAAGGCGCTAACGTTGCCATATCAATACCGACTTGTCCATCAGTTGCACTAAACAGCATCTTTGCTGTGTTCACTTCCTCTTGCGCTTTCTTGACTCGGGTTAGTAAGTCAGATTGTTCATGTTGACTCATGAATGACAGCTGTTCTGTTTCCAGAAAATCGCGCGATCGCGCAAACCAGTACTGAAAATCTTCTAACAGCGGTTGCAAAACTGTTTTCAGCAGTTCAGATTCTGGTAAATTCGAGTTTCGCATAAATGAGAAGGATATTCCTAACTTTCTTACTAATATTAACTCTATTTAAGATTCTTAACATTTCTCTCGTCTCTCTCATAAGTTAGAAAATTTTCATTCTTTGTAACATTATTTACACACTCTATATTATATAAACTTCTCTAGGCTATTGTACAGATACCCAAGGGGGATCTCAAAAAACCTGTTTATATTAGAGACAAAAAAACTGAGAATTTACTAATATATATGTATTAGTTGACACTTAATGAATCAGATGAGACCTCGGTTGCTCAGTGAATGTATGCAAAGCCAATCGAGAAAAACCCGAATGGTTTTCTCATCATTCCCCTAACAGGCAGTTAACAAAGTGTGCATAAACGTTTTGGCGCTTCCCCTATTGCAATTCCTGTTGCCCAAAAGACTAGGTAATGAAAAAAAACAAGCAATGGCGGCAATGTAAAGTTAAATTAATGTAAGATTATCTCACAATTAAAGCTAAACTTGTAAAATATTAGATACAAATCTAGATTTCAAACAAGACACTTGCATGGCTGGCTTTTGTGAAAAACAAAATATCCGAAGTACATACAAATCACTCTTAGTCATCAATCAGAAGTTTGTTTTTATTGTTTATTAGAAATCGTTAACTTCATCATTGAAATATTAAGTTAAACCAACAGGAATTAAAGTGGTTATATTTAAAGAAGAGCCACATACATCAAAATGTCTGGCAATGCGAGCAAACACTTCAATGAGTACAGCGAAGTCTTGGTTCGGTAGGAATCTACTTTGCTGGTGAGGTTGGCGCTTTAACAGTGAACAGTGAACAGTGAACAGTGAACAGCTACCTACGCAGTTATCAGTTAAATACGAGTGGTCGCGCGTCCCCCACCAAGAGCACCTTTATGCGTTGGTGACGGGTCGCGCATCCCCCACCATACGCCGTCAGGACTGATAACTGATAACTGATAACTGATTTAAGTGCTCCGAAGTCTTCTAACCATGAGCGATAAGCATTCTCTATAAAAAACTGACTGTTTATTGATACATAGGTAGTAAATGACATGATAACTTATTAAAAATAGATATTATGAAGGAAGGCATAAGCATCAATATATGATTAATGAATCGAGTTCATCCTGCTCAAGGAATAAAAATTGGTAAAAAGAAAAATATGACAAAACTGAAAAGTAGCCCCACTTTAGTTTTGGGGAAAATTTTTTCATAACTCCAACCCATACATTATCTTTTACAATCACTTTGCCAGCCAATGGTACAGCAGCAGATGTCGCTAAACTCATATTCTCATCAACCAGAAGAACCAGAAAAAATATATTTACCGCGAACCTCAGAATCAGAGACTTTAAAGAAAATTCGCCATACCGCTTCTCATGTGATGGCAATGGCGGTACAAAAGCTGTTTCCCAAGGCACAAGTCACAATCGGTCCCTGGATTGAAAACGGCTTTTACTATGATTTTGATAATCCGGAACCATTTACTGATAAGGATTTAAAAGCCATTTATAAAGAAATGGTGAAGATTATCAATCGGAAATTGCCAGTCATTCGAGAAGAAGTCAGCCGCGAAGAAGCTGAACAGCGTATTAAGCAAATTAACGAACCATATAAGCTAGAAATTCTATCAGACATCAAACAGGAACCAATCACGATCTACCACCTTGGAGAGCAGTGGTGGGATTTGTGCGCTGGACCTCATCTGGAAAATACTGGCGAACTCAACCCGAAAGCCATTGATTTAGAAAGCGTTGCTGGTGCATATTGGCGTGGAGATGAAACGAAAGCGCAGTTGCAACGCATTTACGCCACTGCTTGGGAAACGCCAGAACAACTCGCTGAGTACAAGCGGCGTAAAGAAGAAGCGCTGCGACGGGATCACCGGAAACTGGGTAAGGAACTGGGATTATTTATATTTTCCGACCTAGTGGGACCGGGGTTACCATTGTGGACGCCCAAAGGAACTTTGTTGCGGAGTCTTTTAGAAGATTTTCTGAAGCAGGAACAGATCAAACGTGGCTACCAGCAGGTTGTCACACCCCACATTGGTAGAGTGGATTTATTTAAAATTTCCGGACACTGGCAGAAATACAAAGAAGATTCGTTCCCGATGATGGCAGAGGATGAGGAAGCCGCAGCCCACGAACAAGGCTTTGTTCTCAAGCCAATGAACTGTCCCTTCCACATCCAAATATATAAGAGCGAGTTACGCTCTTATCGGGAATTACCGATGCGGTTGGCTGAATTTGGTACAGTCTATCGCTACGAACAATCTGGGGAATTGAGCGGATTAACGCGGGTGCGGGGTTTTACTGTGGATGATTCTCATCTGTTCGTCACCCCAGAACAGCTAGACAGCGAATTCCTGAACGTAGTCGATTTGATTTTGTCGGTGTTCAATAAACTGCAACTGAAGAACTTTAGAGCTAGACTTAGTTTCCGCGATCCAGCCAGTGACAAGTACATTGGCTCAGATGAATCTTGGGAAAAAGCTCAAGGTGCAATTCGCCGTGCTGTCGAACAACTGGAAATGGAGCACTTTGAAGGAATTGGGGAAGCAGCGTTTTATGGTCCCAAACTTGACTTTATCTTCCGTGATGCCCTTGAGCGTGAATGGCAACTGGGAACGGTGCAGGTAGATTATAACTTGCCAGAACGGTTTGAGCTAGAGTACGTCGCTGAAGATGGTTCTCGCAAACGCCCAGTGATGATTCACCGTGCGCCTTTCGGTTCCTTGGAACGGCTCATCGGTATCTTGATTGAAGAATATGCCGGAGATTTCCCCTTGTGGTTAGCCCCAGTGCAAGCAAGATTGTTGCCAGTGGGTGAAGCACAACTAGATTTTGCGAAAGAGGTGGCGGCGAACATGAGAGCTATCGGTATCCGTGCTGAAGTGGATACAAGTGGCGATCGCCTCGCTAAACTGATTCGCAACGCCGAAAAAGAGAAAATCCCCGTTATGGCAGTGGTGGGAGCCAAAGAGGTAGAAACGAATACCCTCAGTATTCGCACCCGCGCCTCTGGAGAGTTAGGAACTGTGCCTGTAGCTGAAATTTTGGACAAAATGAAACAGGCTATTGCTAACTATGACAACCTTTAACAAAATGTAGACATAAGGGTGAGCTTTTTGCTCGCCCTTAAAAATTACTTCATATAAATATCCTAAAAAAGATGCTATGACTACTACAAAAGAAAAAGTCCAATCTCTGTTGAGCAAATTACCAGACGATTGTTCTGTGGAAGATGTTCAATATCATCTGTACGTACTTGAAAAAGTTCGTCAGGGATTGGTAGTCACTGACAATCGAGAAACTATCATCTCTCAAGAAGAAGCCGAGGCGCTATTAAGTAAATGGCTTATCGAGTAGTTTGGTCTCCCAAAGCGCTCGAAGATGTAGACGCGATCGCGGCATACATATTTCGTGACTCCGCTTCCTTTTCTGCCACAGTAGTTCGGAAGATACTTGACTCCTCTGATAAGTTGAGCACTTCTCCCTCTTCCGGTTCCGTCGTCCCAGAATTTAGCGAGGATACTATTAGGGAACTGTTTGCTTACACTTATCGAATCATTTATCAAATTCAAGAAAACACTGTAACTATTGCGGCAGTCATTCATGGTAAAAGGCTCTTGGGTCAACATCTAGACATAGACTGATAAGCCCAGAAACCTTTTTCCATAACAAACCAACAATCTAGAAGGGTGGGCAATGCTCACCCTTCTACAATTTATTATAAGGGGTAGGCTGAAAACCCCGTGACTTCAGTCCGGGGATGAAAGCCG